>NZ_JALJRP010000029.1:0-72737 GCF_024519715.1 Pseudomonas sp. Pse35
GAGGGAGCTTGCTCCCGTTCGACAGCGCAGCTGGAGCCGGCTTTTTGGGGGCGCTACGCACCCCAGCGGGAGCAAGCTCCCTCGCCACAAAAGCCAGCTGCCGCAGGGTTTTTGCTGTGTTTTCAAACCAGCGTTCGCTGCACTTCGCAGATCGTTTCTTCAAGGCTGCCCATGTGCAAATTCAACACCCGCTCCACCGGCGCCTGATGCATCGGCCAATGCAGCGCCATGCTCCCCACCAATCGGCCATTGGCGCGCACCGGCAAGGCCACCGCCCGGATCAGGAACGGCAAACGCACCGGGTATTCCCAATAGCCCTCGGTACGCTGTCCGAAGCCCTGGTGCTGGGTTTGCTCGCATGCGCGATAGTGCTCGTCTGCCGCCACATGATTGCGGCCTGCCAGGCGCTGTACTTCGTCAGCCGGCAATTGCGTCAGGCAAGCCTTGCCCATCGCCGAGTGGAACAGGCTGGCGTACTGGCCGACGATCTGGCAGTTGTTCGGGTACAGCTTGCGCAACACGCTGGGGATCGCGCTTTCCATGACCTCCAGGCGCTCGCCATCGAAGCACGACAAGTCCACCACCAGCCCAGTGCGCTCGCTGAGCTCCAGCAACCAAGGGGCGGCGCTCTCCACCACCTGGCGCTTGAAGCGTTGCTGGGTATCGCCAAACAAGCGCCGGGCACGCAGGCGGTAACGCCGATCGCTCAGGCCGCGGTAGACCCACCCCTGTTCCTGCAAGGTCAGCAACATGCGCGACACCGTGGCCTTGGGCAGCTGCGTGAGGTAGTGCAGTTCTTCCAGCCCCAGGGCCTGGTGCTCGCCCAGCAACTCGACGATTGCCAGAGCGCGCTCAACCGAGCGTACGGTGCCTGTCTCCATATTCGATCTCCCTGTTGCTGGTGGATGATCTTTTTTCACAGCAAGATACAGGCCCGGTCAGCGCTCAACGGGTCGTTGCAAGGCACGCCGGTGGCCGGCGTTGTACCCATTGGGTCAGTTGTTCATGGGCATAGGCCAATTGCAGTACGGCCCTGTCGGCCTGGGCCGGGCCAATGATTTGCAGGCCCATGGGCAAGCCCTGGGGGTTGAAGCCCACCGGGATGCTCATGCTCGGCAAACCGGCGAGGGTCGGGCCGATCACCACCTCCATCCAGCGGTGATAAGTGTCCATTTCGCGCCCGCCAACGAGGCGTGGCCAAGGCTGTTGTGCATCGAAAGGGAACACCTGGGCGGTGGGCAACAGCAGGAAATCGTAACGTTCGAACAGCTTGCCCAAAGCGCGGTACCACTCACTGCGGTCCACCGACGCCTGGTAAACCTGCTGGGCACTCAAGCCCTGGCCGCCCTCCACTTCCCATTGCGCTTCGGGCTTGAGCAGCGCGCGTTTTTGCGGGTTGGCGTAGGCCGCGCCGAGGTTGCCGTGCACCAGCCAATGGCGGTGTACCAACCAGCAGCGCCACAGGCGCGCCATGGAAAAGTCCGGTTGGCAGCTGTGCACTTCACAGCCCAACCTGGCGAAATCATCCAGCGCCGCTTCGCACAGACTCATCACGCCATCATCCATCGGCAGATAACCGTTGTAGTCCCCCAGCCAACCGAGGCGTGCGCCGTTGAAGTCGCGTTGCAACGGCTGGCCCAGCACAGCGGGATCGTCCCTGGATGACAACGGTGCCCGGGGATCGTAACCGGACTGAATGCTCAGCAACCGCGCCACATCCGTTACGCTGCGCCCCATCGGGCCTTCGGTGCCCAGTTGCTGCACGAACAACTCCGGCATCGGCCCGTGAGGCACCCGCCCCTGGGAGGGGCGCAAGCCGAACACGTTGTTGAACGCCGCCGGGTTGCGCAGCGAGCCCATCATGTCGCTGCCGTCGGCCACCGGCAGCATGCGTAGCGCCAGGGCCACCGCCGCTCCGCCACTGCTACCGCCGGCCGCCAGGCGTGGGTCATAGGCATTGCCGGTGGTGCCAAACAGCGTGTTGTAGGTGTGAGAGCCCAGGCCGAACTCCGGCACGTTGGTCTTGCCGATGATGATCGCGCCACTGGCCCGCACCCGCGCCACGCTGATGGCGTCTTCGTTCGGTACATGCTCGGCGAACAGCGGTGAGCCCAGGGTGGTGCGCAAACCCTGGGTGGCCGCCAGGTCCTTGATGGCCTGGGGCATGCCATGCATCCAGCCACGGGAATGGCCCTGGTCCAACTCACGATCACAGGCCCTCGCCTCGGCCAGCACGGCCTCGCTGCCGCGCAGTGACACCAGCGCATTCACGCCGGGGTTAAAGCGCTGGATCTGCGCCAGGTACGCCTGCATCACCTCTTCGCACGACACCTGCCGCCCATGAATGGCCCGCGACAGCTCAGTGGCATCCCAATCAACAATACTCAAGGCTTCACCTCTCTGGAAAACGGCAGCGGCTTGCTCGCCCGGGGCGCCTCGCGCATGCAGTAAGTGCCCAGCAGCGTCAGCACGCACGCAAACAATACATAAAACGAGGGCGCCACTGGCGTGCCCAGCACCTTGCTCAGCCAGGTCACGATCAACGGCGCGAAACCACCGAACACCATCACCGCCACGTTATAGGCCACCGACACACCGGTCGAGCGCACCTCGATAGGGAACTGCTCGGCCAATGCCGTCGGCGCTGGCCCGAAGAACCCGCCAATCGCCGTGCACAACATCACCTGCATCACCAGCAGACGCTCGATAGACGGCGCGGCGGCCACCCACACATACAACGGGTAGACCATCACGAAGAACGCCAGGGTGAAGGCCATCAACACCGGTCGCCGTCCCAACCGATCCGAGAGCAGGCCGGACAAGGGGATCACCACGGTCATCAGCGCCACCGCAAACATCTGCACCATCAGCACCTGGTCCAGCGGCAGGCCGAGGTTCTTGTGGGCGAAGGTCGGCATGTTCACCAGCACCACGTAGAACGACACCGTCGCCCCGCAGGCCAGGCCCATGGACACCAGGATGCTGCGCCGATGGTCACGCAGCACTTGCATGAGGCTCGGCGCCGGGCCGGTGGCGTTTTTACGCGCCTGGATGAACTCTTCCGGGTCTTCCATGTGCCGACGAATCCACAACCCCACCGGGCCGATCAACAAGCCCAGCACAAACGGCAGGCGCCAGCCCCACAGGTCGAGGGTTTCGGGCGAAAAGAAATGCGTGACCAACGCCACCATCGCCGCCCCGCCGAACACCGCCAGGCATTGCCCTACCAATTGCCAGGAGCCATACAAGCCCTTGCGATGGGCAGGTGCGCTCTCCACCAGAAATGCCGTGGCGCTGGCATATTCACCGCCGGTGGCAAACCCCTGAAGCATCCGCGCCACCACAATCAGCAACGGTGCACCCATGCCGATCGCGGCGTAGTTCGGCGCGAAGGCGATCAGCGCGATGGACACGGTCATCAGCCGGATAATCAACTGCATCGCGGCTTTGCGGCCTTTGCGGTCGGCATAAATACCCAACAGGATGCCGCCCACCGGACGCATGAAAAAGCCCACGCCAAAGGTGGCCAGGGCCATCAGCAGCGACGCGTATTCGTCTTCCGAGGGGAAGAACTGCCGGGCGATGATACTGGCGAGAAAGCCGTAGACGATAAAGTCATACCATTCCAGCGCGTTGCCGATCACGGCCGCCACCACTTGGCGGGTGCGGGAAACGCCAGGCTTTGAAGTCTGCATGAGGAACACTCCATTCAACCGATACAGGGAAAGGGTCCAGCGGCAGAAAAAGATGAGGTCGTCAGGCAGGCTTGAGCCAGCTCTCGGCCAGCGCGCCCCAGTAGGCTGCGCCGGTCAGCAGGATGTCGTCGTTGAAGTCATAGGCGGGGTTGTGCACCATCGGTCGCGACACGCCGTTGCCGATAAACAGGTAACTGCCGGGGCAGCGTTGCAGCATCCAGGCGAAGTCTTCGCTGCCCATCAGCGTGCGGGTGTTGCCATCCACAGCGTCGGCACCGAGCAAGGCCACACCGACCTGGCGGGCGAATTCGGTTTCTTCGGCGTGGTTGACCAGCACCGGGTAGGCCGGCCGGTGTTCGATGTGCACGGTGCAGCCGAAGCTGGCGGCCTGGGTGTGGATGATCGCGTTGACCCGTTCCAGCATCTGTTCGCGCACCGTGGGGTTGAGTGCGCGCAAGCTCAGGCGCAACAGGGCTTGCTGGGGAATCACATTGGCGGCTTGCCCTGCTTGAAGGGCGCCGACCGTGACCACGGCAGCTTCCTGGGTGTCGATATTGCGTGCTACCACCGTTTGCAAGGCCATGACCATACTGGCGGCAGCCACCAGCGGATCGACGGTAAGGTGCGGCATGGAGCCATGGCCACCTACGCCTTCGAGCGTCACGGTGAGCAGGTCCTGGGAGGCCATCATCGGCCCCACTCTCAAGCCCAGATGCCCAGCCGGCAAGCCTGGCATATTGTGCATGCCGAACAACCCGTCGCAGGGGAAGCGCTCCAGCAACCCATCTGCAAGCATCGCCTCGGCGCCGCCCTGGCCTTCTTCGGCGGGTTGGAAAATCAGGTTCAAAGTACCGTCGAATTGCTGCGTCGCCGCCAAGTAACGCGCGGCACCGAGCAACATGGTGGTGTGGCCGTCATGGCCGCAGGCGTGCATGCAGCCGGCATGTTGGCTGGTGTAGGCCGCGCCGGTGTTTTCGATGATGGGCAAGGCGTCCATGTCGGCGCGAATCCCCAACGTGCGCGAGCTGTTGCCATTGCGCAACACACCGACCACACCGGTCCTGCCGATGCCGGTGTGCACCTCGTAACCCCACTCCTTGAGTGACTGTGCGACCAGCGCTGAGGTGCGGTTCTCTTCAAAGCCGAGTTCGGGGTGGGCGTGGATATCGTGACGCACAGCGTGCAAGTCGCTGGCAACGTCGCTGAGCCAATCCAGGATGTGCTGGTGCGGGCGCATGGTGATTCTCCTCACAGGCGGGTGGTCCCGTTCTTGTTGGCGACACATCGACAGCTAAGCGCGATGTGCGCGTGAGGACAATCAAAGGTGGTTCCACCCTGTGGAACCTCAGGGCCGGTTCTTTTTCCGAGAACCCACGCAGATAATCTAAATGTGGGAGCTGGCTTGCCTGCGATGGCGGCGGCACAGGCACCAGTGATGTTGGCTGACCTGGCGCTATCGCAGGCAAGCCAGCTCCCACAGGAGAATTTGGGTGTGTCAGGGGTTGAGGCGGCAGCCTTGACGGTCGCCCAACCACCGCGCTGTATGGGTACGCCCCAACCCACTCGCCGTGACTTCACTGCGTTCCGGCGAGTCAGTGAACGCACTGATGGGCACGTACTGCTTCACATACCCCAGGCAATACTGCGCCGGGTTGTTGGCCACGTACCGGCACGAGCAGTACTCCTTGGCGGTGTACGCCGCGATGATGTCGGGGAAGGCTTGCAGGTTGACGCGCTCGTGCCAAACCCAGCCGAACAATGCGAAAAGCAACACCAGTAAAACGCTGATGAACGGATGACGACGGATCATGAGCGCACCGCCGCCAGCACGCGTTTGAGCAGTTCGTTATGCCGGTAACTGCCATCCCGATCATCGCCGTAACGCACGATCACCAGGTGTTCGTCGGGCAGCACAAACAGCGCCTGGCCCCAGTGCCCCAGCGCGGCGAAGGTAGTGGCCGGTGCGTCGGGCCAGGGTTGGGGGGCGCCGGTATTGAGCCACCAATGGCCGCCCGGCACAGCTTCATCCTGGCCGGCTTTGTAGCGGTCGAAGGGCCGGCGGTTGAAGGCGACCCAGTCCTTGGGCAGCAGTTGCCGCACGCCCCAGCGCCCATCCCGGGCCATAAGTAACCCTACTCGTGCCAGATCCCGGGCCGTGAGGTAGGCATAGGACGACGCGACAAACGTCTCATCGGCATCGGTTTCCCAGGTTGCGTCGCGAATGCCCAGGGGCTGGAACAGCGCGTCCCACGGGTAGGTCATGTAGGCCTTGTGGCCGAGCATGCCCTTGAGCGCAGCGGACAGGATAGTGCTGTCGCCACTGGAATAACGGAAAGCCTGGCCAGGGGCGGCGGCGGCCTCGGTATCCGCCGCGAATTGCGCCATGTCGGTGTGGCCACGGGTGTAGAGCATCGCCACCACCGAAGATTTCAACGGGGCGTACTCGTAGTCTTCCTGCCAATCCAACCCTGAGGCCCAGTGCAGCAGGTCAGCCATGCTCACCTTGGGGTGCTGCTTCATCGGCGGGAAGAAACGTGCGGCGGGGTCGTTGAGTTTGAAGCGGCCTTGCCCATAGGCCACGCCCAGCACGGTAGCCATCAGGCTTTTGCTGACAGACCAGGTCAGGTGCGGCGTGCTGGCAGTGGTGGGCGCGGCGTAGCGTTCATAAATGATTTCGCCGTCACGAATGACCAGCAACGCGTCGGTGCGAATACCGTTGCGGGTGGCATCGTCGCGGGGTGGGAAAGCGTAGGCGTCCAGGGCATCGACAGCGGGGCCGGCGAGAGATGTGCCCACGGCCCACTCCTTATCAGGCCAGATTTCAGCGCGGGCATTCACGGTGACAAACAGCAGGGCAACGCACAACAGGCCTCGGACCATGGACGCAAACTCAAGGGGGCATTCAAGCCCGCGAGCCTAGCTCACGCCAGTGACAGATTTGCGACAAGGGGGCTGTCATCCAACCGTCACCGTAACTTCATGGAGCTGACACCGAGGCTACATAGCCTGACTTTGGACAACAAAGTCGACTGGCCGCAACCTGGCCGGCACCCGGAGACTCGCTATGACTCAGATCGCCCGCATCAGCGACAAAGGCAATGAACGCCGTCTGCAAGCCGAACGCCTGGTAGGCGCACAGGCATTGCAGGAAGCCCAGGCCCTGCGGTTCAACGTGTTCAGCGGCGAGTTCAACGCCAAGCTGAAAGGCGCGGAACTGGGTCTGGACATGGATGACTATGATGTTCACTGCAGCCATATCGGCGTGCGGGATTTGAACAGCGGTCGACTCGTCGCGACTACCCGTCTGCTCGACCACCAGGCCGCCAGCACCCTGGGCCGGTTCTACAGTGAAGAAGAATTCAGCCTGCATGGCCTGCTGCGCTTGCAGGGCCCGATCCTGGAGATTGGCCGCACCTGCGTCGACCCGGCCTATCGCAATGGCGGCACCATCGCGGTGTTGTGGGGCGAGTTGGCCGAAGTGCTCAACCAGGGCGGCTACAGCTACCTGATGGGCTGCGCGAGCATCCCGATGCACGATGGCGGCATCCAGGCCCACGCGATCATGCAGCGCTTGCGCGAGCGCTACCTGTGCAACGAACACCTGCGCGCCGAACCGAAAAAACCGCTGCCGGCCCTGGACCTGCCGTCCAACGTCATCGCCGAAATGCCGCCGCTGCTCAAGGCCTACATGCGCCTGGGCGCGAAGATCTGCGGCGAGCCGTGCTGGGATGAAGACTTCCAGGTAGCAGACGTGTTTATCCTGCTCAAGCGCGACGAGTTGTGCCCGCGCTACGCGCGCCACTTCAAGGCGGCCATGTGATGAACCGCCTGCGCATCTACGGGCGCATCGCCCGCGTGTTGTTGGTGGTGGGGCTGGGGCTGAGCATGGCCAGTGTGTTTGGCTTGTTCGAGCGCCTGGGCGTGGCTAACTCAATGGTGCGGCGCCAGCGTTGGTCGCGCTTCTTTATGGCGCGACTGACCAACGCCCTGCCCTTTCGCGTAACGGTGCATGGCGAGTTGCCGCAAACGCCGATGCTGTGGGTGAGCAATCACGTGTCCTGGACGGATATCCCGTTGCTGGGCATGGTGGCGCCGATGTCGTTTTTGTCCAAGGCCGAGGTGCGCACCTGGCCGGTGGCCGGCTGGCTAGCGGCCAAGGCTGGCAGCCTGTTTATTCGCCGCGGATCAGGTGACAGCCAACTGATCCGCAAGCAAATGACCCGTCATCTGGAGCAACAGCACCCCTTGCTGATGTTCCCCGAGGGCACCACCACCGACGGGCGCGGCCTGCGCACGTTCCACGGGCGCTTGCTGGCCAGCGCGATCGATGCGGATGTATCACTGCAGCCGGTAGCGATTCGGTATCTGCGCGACGGCCAAGTCGACCCGCTGGCACCCTTTATTGGCGATGATGATTTGCTCTCGCACCTGATGCGCTTGTTTTCCAATGACCGCGGCGATGTGGAGATTCATGTGCTCAAGCCGATTGCCTGCGCCGGGCAGGAACGTGCGGCATTGGCGTATCAGGCGCAGCAGGCGGTGCAGAAGGCATTGTTCGGCCCGGTGCCGGAAACCGAGCAAGTGGCCGCTCGGCCTGCATTCGCAGCCTGAAGCAATGTGAACTCAATCCAAATGTGGGAGCTGGCTTGCCTGCGATGGCGGTGGGTCAGCCATAACATTCTCAACCGGTAGGCCGCTATCGCCGGCAAGCCAGCTCCCACATTCAGATCTCAATAGTCAGTTGAGATTGCGCAAATTTCTGCAACTCTGGGTAGAACAGTCGAAAGTCGCCACTCAGGGGTTCATACAAAACCCGCAACTCCTGCATCGCATACCCCAGTTCCTCAGGCTGTGTCAGCCGCCGCGAAATCCCGCGCAATACCTGCTCCATCACCGCAAACTCGCGGTAAGAGCCCAACCAATCATCCGCAGCCATATACGGCGCAATCTGCGCCAGCCGCCCCGGTAGTGCGGGTTCGGCGGCCAGTGCCCGATATACCCGAGAGGTGAATAGCTCCAGAGGCTGGTCGGCATACAGCGCCCAATCCCGCGCCAGGCAATGGTCGAAAAACACATCGAGGACGATCCCGGCATAGCGCCTGCGGGTCAGACTGAAGCGCGACAACGCCTCGCCCACCAGCGGATGGCTATCGGTAAAGCGGTCGATGGAGCGATGCAACTGGATCGCCGCTTCGATTTGCGGGCTGAACTGGCCCTGCAGGCGGCCTTTGACGAAGTCGCCATAGAGACTGCCCAGCAATTGCGCAGGAAGTTGGCCGCCCAGGTGCAGATGTGCGAGATAATTCATGCTACGCAGTCTACCACTGCCACTCGCATATCGTTATAACCCGATATACCGATTTGGCCTGGCCTCAGATCAAAATCATATTGGTATATCGGAATATTACGATTTAAAGTTCGCCTCATCGCGATATAACGCTTTACGACACCGAGCACCCTGCCATGTCCATCGACCTCGACGAAATAATAAAAGCCCTGGCGCACCCAGTACGACGAGACATCCTCACCTGGCTCAAAGACCCGAAAGTGCAGTTCCCCGAGCAATTGCACAACCACGAATACGGCATCTGCGCCGGGCAGATCGACCAACGCTGCGGCTTGTCCCAGTCGACCGTGTCGGCGCACCTGGCCACCTTGCAACGGGCGGGTTTGATCAGCAGCCAGAAAGCCGGGCAGTGGCACTTTTTCAAGCGCAACGAGGAAGTGATCCAAGCCTTTCTCGCTGCGCTCATTACCGAACTCAGCGCACCGTAATCATCAAGGACACGTCCATGCCCCTCTCGCTACTCATACTGGCCCTGAGCGCCTTCGCCATCGGCACCACCGAGTTCGTCATCATGGGCTTGCTGCCCGATGTGGCGGCGGACCTGGGTGTGTCGATTCCCGGAGCCGGCTGGCTGGTCACCGGCTACGCCCTGGGCGTGGCCATCGGCGCACCGTTCATGGCACTGGCCACCGCCAGGCTGCCACGCAAGGCGGCGCTGGTAGCGTTGATGGGTATTTTCATTATCGGCAATCTGCTCTGTGCCCTGGCAAGCGACTACAACGTGCTGATGTTTGCCCGTGTGGTCACAGCGTTGTGCCACGGTGCCTTCTTCGGGATTGGCTCGGTGGTGGCGGCCAACCTGGTACCGGCCAACAAACGTGCGTCGGCCGTGGCGCTGATGTTCACCGGGTTGACCCTGGCGAACGTGCTGGGCGTGCCCCTGGGTACGGCGCTGGGCCAGGAAGCCGGCTGGCGCTCGACCTTCTGGGCCGTGACCGTGATTGGCGTAATCGCCTTGATCGGCCTTATTCGCTTCCTGCCCGCCAAGCGTGACGAAGAAAAACTCGACATGCGCGCCGAACTGGCCGCCCTCAAGGGTGCCGGTATCTGGCTGTCGCTGAGCATGACCGCGCTGTTTGCCGCGTCTATGTTCACCCTCTTTACCTACGTCGCGCCGCTGCTGGGCGATGTCACCGGCGTGTCGCCCAAGGGCGTGACCTGGACCCTGCTGCTGATCGGCCTGGGGCTCACCGTGGGCAACATCATCGGCGGCAAACTGGCGGACAAGCGCCTGGCGGCCACCTTGATCGGCGTGTTCATCAGCATGGCGATGGTTTCCACGGTGTTGAGCTGGACCAGCGTTGCGGTGATACCGACTGAAATCACCCTGTTCCTGTGGGCCACCGCCTCGTTCGCCGCCGTGCCGGCGCTGCAAATCAACGTGGTGACCTTCGGCAAGGCCGCGCCGAACCTGGTATCCACCCTGAACATCGGTGCCTTCAACATTGGCAACGCCCTCGGCGCCTGGGTCGGCGGCAGCGTGATTGCCCACGGCTTCGGCCTGACCAGCGTGCCCCTGGCCGCTGCAGCACTGGCGATTCTCGCGCTGCTGGTGACCCTGATCACTTTCCGTCAGGGCGGCAATGCCGACCTGGCCCCCGCGACCCACTGATCAACTTAAAGAGAAGGTGTTTTTTCCATGACGACTATTTTCGATCCGATCACACTGGGCGACGTGCAACTGTCGAACCGCATCATCATGGCGCCGCTGACCCGCTGCCGCGCGGATGCCGGGCGCGTGCCCAATGCGCTGATGGCCGAGTACTACGTGCAACGCGCCTCCGCCGGGCTGATCCTCAGCGAAGCCACTTCCGTGACACCGATGGGCGTGGGCTACCCGGACACCCCCGGCATCTGGTCCAACGACCAGGTGCGCGGCTGGGCCAACATCACCAAGGCCGTGCATGGCGCGGGCGGCAAGATCTTCCTGCAGTTGTGGCACGTTGGCCGCATCTCCCACGAGTCCTACCTGAACGGGGAAACCCCGGTGGCTCCGAGTGCGGTCCAGGCTAAAGGCCACGTCAGCCTAGTTCGCCCATTGGCCGGCTACCCAACCCCGCGCGCCCTGGAAACCGCTGAAATCGCCGACATCGTCGACGCTTATCGCACCGGCGCCGAGAACGCCAAGGCCGCCGGTTTCGACGGCGTGGAAATCCACGGCGCCAACGGCTACCTGCTTGACCAGTTCCTGCAGAGCAGCACCAACCAGCGCACCGACCAGTACGGTGGTTCCCTGGAAAACCGTGCGCGCCTGTTGCTGGAAGTCACCGACGCCGCCATCGAAGTCTGGGGCGCCGGCCGCGTGGGCGTGCACCTGGCACCGCGTGCTGACGCGCATGACATGGGCGACGACAACCTCGCCGAGACCTTCACCTACGTCGCCAGCGAACTGGGCAAGCGCGGCATCGCCTTCATCTGCTCCCGCGAAAAAGAAGGTGCGGATAGCCTCGGCCCACAGCTGAAAAAAGCCTTCGGCGGCGTATACATCGCCAACGAACGTTTCACCAAAGACAGCGCCAACGCCTGGCTGGCGGCGGGCAAGGCGGATGCAGTGGCCTTTGGTATTCCTTTTATCGCCAACCCGGACCTGCCGGCGCGACTGAAGGCCGATGCGCCGTTGAACGAGCCGCACCCTGAAACTTTCTATGGCAAAGGCCCGGTGGGTTACATCGACTACCCGACGCTGCCGATCTAACCTAACCCGCAAACCCAATGCTGTAGGAGCGAGCTTGCTCGCGAGAAACTAAGAGGCGCCGCGTTCACTCAGGAAGCACGCGTTATCGTTGAAGTTTTTCGCGAGCAAGCTCGCTCCTACAGTGTCAGGAGCAAGTCCCCTCTCACATTTGTGCCTGTCTGTAGCCCCCATGGAAACATCGCTTCACAGAACGGCAACAATATCGCTACAAAATACTTAGCCGGCTACCTATCAACCGCCCGCCAGGCCGTATATAAAGTCACCCCACAAATCAGCCAGAAGGACGATTGACCGTCCTTAGGCTTTACTGTTGACACAACGGGTTGCAATTACGCATTTTGTTTCAATTGCGCAGGCTGGGGCTCAGGCGCAGCATGTCCAGCCCTATATCAGCCCAGCGCTCGGCGTCCTGGTGCAGTTCAAAGCTATCGGGGACCAGCAGCCACTGGCCGATCAAACCGTGGATGAAGGCATGTATGCAGACAGCCCCACGGGTGGTGTCGAGATTTTCAGGCAGTTGCCCGCGATGAACCGCGTTACGCAACGTCAGGCTGATACGCAGGTTGCATTCCAGGCTGTGGGTCTGGCGTTGGCGGCGCATGTCACACATTTCATCGGTGAACTCGCACTTATGAAACAGAATCTCGTTGATGCGCCGGGTTTTCGGGTCCAGGGCCACTTCATGGTAGAGATGAATCAGCAGCTTGCGCATACAGCCCAGCGGGTCGACTTCATCCTCGCTTTCACTCGCCCGGGCCAATTCGTCCAGGGGTTCGTGCAGCGTATCGAGCAAGGCCTGGAGCAAATCGGACTTATTGCTGAAATGCCAATAGATAGCCCCACGCGTCACGCCCGCCAACGCGGCGATGTCCGCCAGGGTGGTACGCGCTACGCCACGCTCATAAAAGGCTTGCTCGGCGGCTTGGAGAATCTGGCTGCGCGTTTCCTGAGCTTCCTCTTTGGTGCGACGAACCATGGCAGTAAAACCTCAATCGGGACACTGTGGACGGTACTTGACCGTCATCTGAATAATTATGGGACGACGCCGTCATGGGCGCCGAACGTACTAGAATCGAGGCTTGCGGCGGTGCTTTGTCAACATTGCGCGAAGCCTGTCAAGAGTTTACAAACAACCATGAACGTAAGTATATTGCGTAGCAAGCTACTTATCCACTCACGGCTTGTTTTTTACCCTTCCACACTTCTTGTGCGCACTCTGCGCGCCTGACCCGAGGATCTTCATGCAACTTAAGCCAGCTGTTACCGCTCTGGTCACTGCCGTCGCCCTGGCATCGCTGCTCAGCGGATGTAAAAAGGAAGAAGCGGCACCGCCCGCTCAAACCCCTCAGGTCGGCGTGGTCACCATTCAACCGCAAGCCTATACCCTGACCACCGAGCTGCCAGGCCGCACCACGGCCTTTCGCATTGCGGAAGTCCGGCCGCAAGTCAACGGCATCATTCTCAAGCGCCTGTTCAAGGAAGGCGCCGACGTGAAGGAAGGGCAACAGCTCTACCAGATCGACCCGTCGGTGTATGAAGCCACGCTCAAAAGCGCACAAGCGAGCCTGACCCAGACCAAATCCATCACCGATCGCTACAAGCAATTGGTCGATGAACAAGCCGTCAGCCGTCAGGAATACGACACCGCCGTTGCCAACCGCATGACTGCCGAGGCAAACGTTCAAACCGCCCAGATCAACGTGCGCTATACCAAGGTGTACGCGCCGATCTCCGGGCGTATTGGCCGTTCTTCGGTCACCGAAGGCGCACTGGTCAGCAATGGCCAGGCCGACGCCATGGCGGTGATCCAGCAACTGGACCCGATCTACGTCGACGTCACGCAATCTTCGGCTGAAATGCTCAAGCTGCGTCGCGATCTGGCGAGTGGCCAACTGGAAAAAGCCGGCGAAAACGCTGCCAAGGTCAAGCTGACCCTGGAAGACGGCACGGCCTACGCCCAGGACGGCAAGCTGGAGTTCTCCGAAGTGTCGGTCGACCAGACCACCGGTTCCGTGACCCTGCGCGCCGTGTTCCCCAACCCTGACCACGTGCTGCTGCCGGGCATGTTCGTACACGCCCAGTTGCTGGCCGGTGTGAACAGCAAGGCCATCCTGGCTCCGCAACAAGGCGTGACCCGTGACCTGCGTGGCATTCCGACAGCGCTGATCGTGAACAAGGACAACAAGGTCGAGCAACGCGAACTGGTTGCCAACCGTACCGCCGGTGCCTACTGGCTGGTGGAAAAAGGCCTCAATGCCGGTGATCGCGTCATCACCGAAGGCTTGCAGTACGTCAAGCCAGGCGCCGAGGTGAAGGTCACGGAAGCCTCCAACGCTAACCCCGCCGGTACTGCCGCAGCGCCTGCTGCCGCTGCTGGTCAAGGGGAGTAATCCATGTCGAAATTTTTTATCGACCGTCCCATTTTCGCCTGGGTAATTGCCCTGGTGATCATGCTGGTCGGGGCACTCTCGATCCTGAAGTTGCCCATCAACCAATACCCGGCCATTGCGCCAACGGCCATTGATATCCAGGTGACCTACCCAGGCGCGTCCGCACAAACCGTGCAGGACACCGTGGTGCAGGTCATCGAGCAACAGCTCAACGGTATCGACAACCTGCGTTATGTCTCCTCGGACAGTAACTCCGACGGCAGCATGACCATCACCGTGACGTTCAACCAGGGTACCAACCCGGATATCGCTCAGGTCCAGGTACAGAACAAGCTCAACCTGGCCACCCCACTGCTGCCGCAAGAAGTGCAGCAACAGGGTATCCGCGTGACCAAGTCGGTGAAGAACTTCCTGATGGTGATCGGTCTGGTGTCGGAAGACGGCAGCATGACCAAGGACGACCTCTCCAACTACATCGTGTCCAACATCCAGGACCCGATCTCCCGTACCGCGGGGGTGGGTGACTTCCAGGTGTTCGGTTCGCAGTACGCCATGCGTATCTGGCTCGACCCGGCCAAACTGAACAATTACCAGCTCACGCCAGTGGACGTCAGCAATGCCATCAAGGCCCAGAACGTGCAGGTGGCCACCGGCCAACTGGGCGGCCTGCCTGCCCTGCCCGGTACCCAACTGAACGCTACGATCATCGGCAAGACGCGCCTGCAAAGCACCGAGGAATTCGCCAAGATCCTGATGAAGGTGAACACCGACGGCTCCCAGGTTCGCCTGGGTGACGTCGCGCGCATCGAACTGGGCGGCCAGAACTACAGCATCAGTGCACAGTTCAACGGCAAGCCGGCTTCGGGTATGGCGATCAAGCTGGCGGCCGGTGCCAACGCACTGGACACTGGCAAGGCCATCCGCGAAACGGTCAAGTCCCTGGAGCCGTTCTTCCCGCCTGGCATGAAGGCGGTGGTGCCGTATGACACCACCCCGGTCGTGACCGAATCGATCTCCGGTGTGGTTCACACCCTGGTCGAAGCGATCGTGCTGGTGTTCCTGGTGATGTTCCTGTTCCTGCAGAACTTCCGTGCCACCATCATCACTACCATGACCGTACCGGTGGTATTGCTGGGTACCTTCGGGATCCTGGCGGCGTGCGGCTTCACCATCAACACCTTGACCATGTTCGGCATGATCCTGGCCATCGGCTTGCTGGTGGACGATGCCATCGTCGTGGTGGAAAACGTCGAACGGGTAATGGCCGAGGAGCACCTGTCGCCCAAGGAAGCAACGATCAAGTCCATGGGCCAGATCCAGGGTGCCCTGGTGGGTATTGCCCTGGTACTGTCGGCGGTACTGCTGCCGATGGCGTTCTTCGGTGGTTCCACCGGTGTGATCTACCGGCAGTTCTCCATCACCATCGTTTCGGCGATGGCGTTGTCGGTGCTGGTTGCCCTGATCTTCACCCCGGCTTTGTGCGCCACCATGCTCAAGCCGATTGATCCGGAAAAACACGGCCAGCCCAAGCGCGGCTTCTTCGGCTGGTTCAACCGCACCTTCGACCGTGGCGTACTCAAGTACGAGCGCGGCGTGGGCGGCATGATCAAGCACAAGATCCCGGCATTCCTGGTGTATGCGCTGATCCTGGCCGGCATGATCTGGATGTTCACCCGTATTCCAAGCGCGTTCCTGCCTGAGGAAGACCAGGGTGTGATCTTCGCCCAGGTGCAGACACCGGTCGGTGCTTCGGCTGAGCGCACGCAGAAAGTCGTCGACGACATGCGCGCCTTCCTGCTGAACGACAAGGAAGGCGAGCCAGGCGAAGGCAAGGCGGTGAAGTCGGTGTTTACCGTGAACGGCTTCAACTTCGCCGGTCGTGGCCAGAGCTCCGGGCTTGCGTTCGTGATGCTCAAGCCGTGGGATGAGCGTGATTCGAGCCAGTCGGTGTTCGAAGTGGCCAAGCGTGCCCAGGGTTACTTCTTCGGGGCCTTCAAGGACGCCATGGTTTTCGCCATCGTGCCGCCTTCGGTGCTGGAGTTGGGTAACGCCACGGGTTTCGACGTGTTCCTGCAAGACCAGGGTGGCGTCGGCCACGACAAGCTGATGGCTGCACGTAACCAGTTCCTGGGTGCGGCGGCACAAAGCAAGGTGCTGGCCGGCGTGCGTCCTAACGGCGTGAACGACGAGCCGCAGTACGAGCTGACCGTTGACGACGAGAAAGCCAGTGCCCAAGGCATCAGCCTGGCGGATATCCAGCAGACCCTGGCCATTGCCTTGGGTGGTAGCTACATCAACGACTTCATCGACCGTGGTCGCGTGAAGAAGGTGTATGTACAAGGCGACGCCGCCAGCCGGATGTCGCCCGAAGACCTGGACAAATGGTACGTGCGCAGCAACGACGGGAAAATGGTGCCGCTGTCGGCCATCTCGTCGGGCAAGTGGATCTACGGTTCGCCCAAGCTTTCGCGATACAACGGTGTAGCGGCGATGGAAATCCTCGGTACCCCGGCACCGGGCTACAGTACCGGTGATGCGATGGCCGAAGTCGAACGCATCGCCAAAGAACTGCCGGCCGGTGTCGGTTACGCCTGGACAGGCCTGTCGTACGAAGAACGCCTTTCCGGTTCCCAGGCGCCAGCACTGTACGCACTGTCGCTGCTGGTCGTGTTCTTGTGCCTGGCGGCACTGTACGAAAGCTGGTCGATCCCGATCGCGGTGATTCTGGTTGTACCTCTGGGTGTGATCGGTGCACTGATCGCCACCAGCATGCGCGGCTTGTCCAACGACGTGTTCTTCCAGGTGGGCCTGTTGGTGACGGTGGGCCTGGCGGCGAAAAACGCCATCCTCATCGTGGAATTCGCCAAGGAACTGCATGAGCAAGGCAAAGGCATCGTCGAGGCGGCTATCGAAGCATCCCGCATGCGTCTGCGCCCGATCATCATGACCTCGTTGGCGTTCATGCTCGGCGTATTGCCGCTGGCAATCTCCACCGGCGCCGGTTCAGGCAGCCAGCACGCAATCGGTACCGGCGTTATCGGCGGTATGATCACGGCCACTGTGCTGGCGATCTTCTGGGTGCCACTGTTCTACGCAACCGTGTCCGCCGCTGGCGAACGCAAAAAGAAAGACACTACTGAAACTCCTAAAGAGGCTGGCCAATGAGCAAGTCGCTACTTTCCCTAGCCGTCACCGCATTCGTGCTCAGTGGCTGCTCGCTGATACCTGACTATCAGCGTCCCGAAGCGCCGGTGGCCGCGCAGTTCCCGCAGGGGCCGGCGTATTCGTCGGCCCAGGCGCCGAGCCAGGCCGCTGCCGAGCAAGGCTGGAAGCAGTTTTTCCATGACCCTGCCCTGCAGCAATTGATCCAGACCGCGTTGGTGAACAACCGTGACCTACGTGTCGCGGCGCTGAACATCGACGCCTATGCAGCGCAATACCAGATCCAGCGTGCCGACCTGTTCCCGGCGGTATCGGCCACCGGTAACGGCAGCCGTTCGCGCACCCCGGCCAAGCTGTCGCAGACCGGCGAATCGACCATCGCCAGCCAGTACTCGGCGGGCCTTGGCATCAGTTCGTATGAGCTGGACCTGTTCGGCCGCGTGCGCAGCCTCAGTGAAGAAGCGCTGCAAAAGTACTTCGCCACTGAAGAAGCGCGCCGCAGCACCCAAATCAGCCTGGTGGCCAGCGTGGCCAATGCCTACCTGACCTGGCAGGCCGACAAGGAGCTGCTCAAGCTGACCCAGGACACCCTGGCCGCGTTCGAGCAAAGCTACAAGCTCACCTCGCGCAGCAATGAAGTCGGCGTGGCCTCGGCCCTCGACCTCAGCCAGGCACGCACCTCGGTGGAAAACGCCCGTGTGCAACTGGCGCGTTACACCCGCCAGGTGGCCCAGGACGAAAACAGCCTGACCCTGCTGCTGGGCACCGGCCTGCCGGCGAATATCGCCAGCAAGCCGCTGTCCGATGACCTGCTCAGCGAAGTGCCTGCCGGGTTGCCCTCGGACCTGCTGCAACGTCGCCCAGACATCGTGCAAGCCGAGTACAACCTCAAGGCCGCCAACGCCAACATCGGCGCGGCCCGTGCGGCGTTCTTCCCGAGCATCAGCCTGACCGCCAGCGCCGGTACTGCCAGCCCTACCCTGGGTGGCCTGTTCAAAGGCGGTTCGGGGACCTGGGCGTTTGCCCCGCAGATCAACATCCCGATCTTCAACGCCGGTAGCCTGCGCGCAAGCCTGGACTACTCGAAGATCCAGAAAGAGATCAACGTGGCCAACTACGAGAAGGCCATCCAGACCGGCTTCCAGGAAGTCTCCGACGGCCTGGCCGCGCGTGCGACCTACAAGCAGCAACTGGATGCCCAGCGCGGCTTCGTCGAGGCTAACCAGGATTACTACCGCCTGGCCGAGCGTCGCTACCGCATTGGTGTCGACAGCAACCTGACCTTCCTCGACGCCCAGCGCCAACTGTTCAGTGCCCAGCAATCGCTGATCACCGACCGCCTGGCGCAGCTCACCAGCGAGGTCAACCTGTACAAGGCCCTCGGCGGTGGCTGGAACGAGCAGACTGCGAAGAACGAGCCGTTGAAAGAACAAGCACCGCCGTTGAAGTTGTTCTGATAGCGCGGGTGTGAAAAACCGCTTCCCTCACCGGAAGCGGTTTTTTTATGCCTGCATTGTTGCCCGTACAACTTACGTTCGATCATCGCCCACAACCCGCCTTCCCCTACTTTCATCGCCCCCGCACCGCCGCGCACCATGGCCGCCACCTGCATAAACCCAATAACAACAGGTTCACACCATGAGCACTTTCCAACCGCGCCAGCTGTTGCTGGCGGCTGCTGTCGCCAGTTCTGCCCTGCCCGTTCTCGCCCAGGATCACGGCTTTCTCGAAGACGCCAGCGCCAACCTCAACCTGCGTAATTTCTTCTTCAACCGCAACTACACCAATCCTACGAAGGCTCAGGGTGGCGCGCAGGAGTGGACGCAAAGTTTCATTCTCGACGCCAAGTCCGGGTTCACCCAAGGCACAGTCGGTTTTGGTGTGGATGTGCTGGGCTTGTACTCGCTCAAGCTTGATGGCGGGCGTGGCACGGGCGGCACGCAGTTGCTGCCGCTGGACCATGACGGTCGGCCAGCCGATGAATTCGGCCGGCTCGGCGTGGCATTCAAGGCGCGCTTTTCCAAGACCGAGTTGAAGGTGGGCGAATGGATGCCGGTGCTGCCGATCCTGCGTTCCGACGATGGCCGCTCCCTGCCACAGACCCTGCGTGGTGGGCAGATCACCTCGAAGGAAATCGACGGCCTGACCCTCTATGGCGGCCAATTCCGCGCCAACAGCCCGCGGGACGACGGCAGCATGAGCGACATGTCGATGTTCGGCAAAACCGCCTTCACCTCCGACCGTTTCAATTTCCAGGGCGCCGAATACGCGTTCAACGACAAACGCACCCAAGTCGGCGTGTGGAATGCCCAGCTCAAGGACATCTACAGCCAGCAGTTCGTCAATCTGATCCACAGCCAGCCTGTGGGCGCCTGGACCCTGGGCGCCAACCTGGGCTTCTTCTACGGCAAGGACGACGGCAGCGCCCGCGCCGGCGACCTGGACAACAAAACCTGGTCCGGTTTGTTCTCGGCCAGGTACGGCGGCAACACCTTCTACGTCGGTTTGCAAAAACTCACCGGCGACAGTGCCTGGATGCGCGTCAACGGCACCAGCGGCGGTACCCTGGCCAACGACAGCTACAACTCCAGCTACGACAACGCGCAGGAGAAATCCTGGCAGGTTCGCCACGACTACAACTTCGCCGCCCTCGGCGTACCGGGCCTGACCCTGATGAACCGCTATATCAGCGGCAGCAACGTACACACCGGCACCATCACCGACGGCAAGGAGTGGGGCCGCGAGACCGAAGTAGGCTATACGGTGCAAAGCGGCACGCTGAAAAACCTCAACGTGCGCTGGCGCAATTCGAGCATGCGCAGGGACTACAGCAACAACGAGTTCGATGAGAACCGGTTGATCGTCAGCTATCCGATCAGTCTGCTGTAAACCGGCATAGCACTTACTGTATGGTGCGCGCCTGCCGCTGCTGATCCCCCCAGCAGCGGCCTTTACTCGGGCCCTGCACGGCATGAAATCCTTCGCTACAGCAATCGTACTGTTTGCCCTGGCCTTGAGCCTGGGGGGCTGCATCAGCGCCCCCATCGCCCTGACGCCACAGACCGAACAGCGCCTGCTGGCCCAGGCGCCGATCCGCTTTTTGCTGACCTTCGATGACGGCCCAAGCGCCTCGGGCTACAACAATCCGAGCCGTTCGGTAGTGGCGGACCTGGCCAACAACCCGGTGCTGCCGGGAATCAAGGCGGTGTTCTTCCTGCAGACCGAAGCCGCTCGCTCCGGCGGCAGTGCCCGGGGGCGCAAGACCATGGAACGTGAATTCGCCGCTGGCCATGTCCTGGCCTTTCACACCGCCACGGCGTTTCACACCAATCATCGCTGGCTGAACGACGCCACCCTGGAACACACCCTTACCGAAGGGGCCGCAGACATTGCCGCCATCACGGGCGCGCCCCCCGTGCTGGTACGCCCACCCTTCTGGAACTACGACAAGCGCACCTTCGCCGCCTACCAACGCCACGGCATGCACGTTCTGCTGACGGACCTGAGTGCCAATGACGGCAAGATCTGGGGCTTCAACGCCAGCCCGCGTCGGCGGGCCAACCTGTATCGGCAACTGTCGGTGGTGCGCGAACGCATCGCCTTGGGTGAGCTGCCAACGGTGGAGGGGGTGATCCCGGTGGTGGTGACCTTCCATGACATCAATCGCTACACCGCGCGGCATATGCAGGAGTATTTGCAGATCCTGATGGACAGCGCGCGGGTCAACGGTTTGAAGACCGCTGCCGAGCCGTTCTACACCGACACGGCCCAGGTTGAGCGCGCGGCGATTGCGCGAACCGTGAAAAATGTGGACGACCCAGTGCATTTGCCTGGGATTTGGAATCTGGTGTGGGACGCAGACTCTCATTAACCTCGTCGCAACAACGGATAACATCTGCTGCCGTCCCCGCCCACCTGCTGTCGGGAACCTCAATTCCAGCACCACCACTCAGGGTCAACACACAATGAGATGACCCACATGAATACGTCTTCGCTTTCTGGCGCATACGCCGTCAATCCACAACCCATGGCGCCCGTGGAGGCACCTTCCAGCACAACCTCACCGCGACCACCCATCCAGATCAACGCTAAATCTGCCGGGTATGTAGGACCGGACAGGACAGTGGATTTCCTGTACTTTTCCAGCCATTCCAGGCTCACACCTGATCAGGACCCACTAGACACAACCCAAAAAAAATACATCAACACTGATGTGTTGCGTCATGACGCGAACGTAAAGATCTATCAGGAGATAACCTACTTAAGCAAAAACGGCGAGCCGATAGGGGCTGCTGGTAATGAATGTGTAATCGAGACAACTGACCGTGCCGATAAGGTCATTATCAAAAAAGGCCCGGACGACAGTCTGGTCGCCACCATCAATAACATACCGTATCAACTGAGTCTTGCTCGCTCCTCTGACGGAACTGAAATCCAGCCCCTGCGCATAAAAACCAAAGGCGGCGATGACTGCGTTGTGATCCACCCAGACGTTAATAACGACATTCGCATTGAACTGGGCGAGGGCAATGATTATGCCCGTGCTGGCTCGGGTAATACGCGTCTATACGGAGGCGCAGGGAACGACTGGCTAAAACTGGGCAGCGGCGTCGGCATCGCATTTGGTGATGATGGCGACGATTTACTCATCGCAGGCTCCGGCAGTGGCATTCTCAAGGGAAACAACGGTAATGACCGCATGCAGTCAGGAGAGGGTTCTGCTGATCGCCATATCTACATGGACGGTGGTGACGGTCACGACTTTATGATTAGCACCAGCAATGACTCCCCAAACCCGATAGTCATGCATGGAGGCAAAGGTGAAAACCTGATAGTCACGCAGGGCCCTGCCACGATTTATACCGGGCGCGACAAAAATATTGTCAGGTCCAATAGCGATGACACCGTCATTTATGCCAAGCCTTCGGACGAGATTCACCGCACGCCAGGTTCCACGCTCATTCACACGCAATACCGCGAAGCAGGAAAAAGTGGCTATGTCGTTGAAGGCTCTCCCGAGTTCATACAATACGTAGAGGACGACATGGAACTGCTGAGAATGTCCCTGCCAGGCAAAAAAATGTTAAGCACTGCCGATAACTCGGCCCAGCGCAATGACTCTCCGGTGCGCATCACTGAAACGGCTGATGATAACGGCTTTTACATTTTTAATAACGCAGCGGTGCGCAACCACCTGGCTACAGGTAAATCCCTGGAGACCCTTGAACCAGCAGCCCAGGGCTACATTGCTCACAATCAACGTGGCGCCTTCGCGACGGGCGCACAATTACAATACAACCCCTCCTTCGTGCCTAATGACGAAACTGCTCCGGTCAACGTCCTATTCCATGAAATGGCCCACGCCTACAATGGGGCCACGGGTACCTTCCTCGAAGGTCAAACAGTCATAGACGAGAATCCTGAGGGCGAGCCCAACGACGAACGTCAAGCAGTAGGCTTGCCTACAGATGCATTATCGTTCGATTTTGACGATCATCGTGCAACCGAGCCCACGACAAGCAACCCCCCTGCATTTACTGAAAATGCACTGAAGGAAGAAATGCGCCGCCCACTACGTACGGAATACATCTAGACCGCGCCCCGCGACTCAACTCCCAACTCATCCCACACTGACTCAGCCAAGTGAAACGTCGCATTCGCCGCCGGGATCCCACAGTAAATCGCACTCTGCATCAGCACTTCCTTGATCTCGGCGCGGGTCACGCCGTTGCTGGCGGCGGCACGCAGGTGCAGTTTCAGTTCTTCACTGCGGTTCATGCCGATCAGCATCGCGATGGTGATCAGGCTGCGGGTATGCCGAGGCAGGCCGGGGCGGGTCCAGATGTCACCCCAGGCATGGCGGGTGATCATTTCCTGGAACTCGCTGTTGAACTCGGTCAGGGCATTGAGGCTGCGGTCGACATGGGCATCGCCCAGTACTTCGCGGCGCACCTGCAGGCCTTCGGCATAACGTTGTTTCTCGTCCACAAATAGCTCCTCAGCGGGCCAGCAGAAATTCGATCACCCGGTCGCTGAACGCAGCACCGGCCTGAACGTTGGACAGGTGCGCCGCATAGAACTCGGCATACTCGGCACCCTGCACATGGCTCTGGATAAAGTGGCCGCCGGCTGGCGGCGTCACCGCGTCTTCGGTGCCGGCAATCACCAGGGTCGGCACCTTGATCGAGGACAATTGCTCACGAAAATCCGCATCGCGCACGGCGCCGCAGTTGGCGGCATACCCCTCGGGTGACGTGGCCGCGAGCATGTCGGTGATCTGCTTGGCCTGATGCGGGTTGGCAGCGGCGAAATCCGCGGTGAACCAGCGCGCAATCGACGCATCGCGCAGCGCCACCATCGCGGCTGCGCCATCACGCAGGACCATTTCGATACGCGGGTTCCACACCTCGGGCGTGCCGATCTTGGCCGCGGTATTACACACCACCAGGCGTTGCAGGCGCTCGCCGGCATGAATGCCCAGCCATTGGCCGATCAAGCCACCCATGGACAGTCCGCAAAAATGCGCCTTCTGGATATCCAGCGCATCCAGCAGCGCGATCACGTCTCGGCCCAGTTGCTCGATGCTGTAAGGCCCCGCGGTCACCAGGGATTGGCCGTGGCCACGGGTGTCGAATCGCAGCACACGAAAATGCTCGGTAAAAGCCGGTATCTGGATGTCCCACATATGCAGGTCGGTACCCAAGGAATTGGACAGCACCAATACCGGTGCGTCGGCGGGCCCCTCGAGTTGGTAATGCAGTTCGCCCTCGGCGAGTTGTACAAAAGCCACAGCGTTCTCCTCAGGCAGTCAAAGCAAAATGTTCGGTCACCGCACGCGTGACCCAGGTAGACGCCTGGCCTAGGTAGTGGGCAGGGTCGAGCAGGCGATCCAGTTCAGCCGCCGACAGCTCGGCGGTGACGTGCGGCTCATCCGCCAGTACCGCGCGCAAATGGCGCTGCTCGGCGACCGCACGTTTGCAGCACTGTTCCAGCAGATGGTGCGCGGTGTCACGGCCCAAGCGTTGGGCGAGCACGATACTCACCGCTTCGGCCAGTACCAGGCCTTGGGTCAGGTCGAGGTTCTGTGCCATGCGTTCGGCATTCACCTCCAGCCCTTCACTGACCAGAATTGCCTGATGCAAGGCACCGGATACCAGGCGGCAAATTTCCGGCAAGGTTTCCCATTCGGCATGCCACAAGCCCAGGCTGCGTTCGTGCTCCTGGGGCATGGCGCTGAACATTGTCGCCACCAGGCCGGGTACGCGGGTGGCTGCGCTGATCAGCACCGCGGCGCCCACCGGGTTACGCTTGTGCGGCATGGTGGACGAACCGCCCTTGCCCGGCGCCGAAGGCTCGAACACCTCCGCCGCTTCGGTCTGCATCAACAGGCTGATATCGCGGCCCAACTTGCCGAGGCTACCGGCGATCAGACCGAGCAGGCTGGCAAACTCCACCAGGCGGTCACGCTGGGTGTGCCAGGGTTGCTCCGGCAAGCCCAGTTGCAACTCGGCGGCCAAGGCCTCGGCCACAGGCATGGCGTGTTCGCCGAGGGCCGCCAAAGTGCCCGACGCGCCGCCAAATTGCAGCACCAACAGGCGCGGTTTCAATTCGGCCAGGCGCTGGCGACTGCGCGTCACCGCGCCCAGCCAACCGGCGATTTTCATCCCCAGGGTGACCGGCGTCGCGTGCTGCAACCAGGTACGCCCGGCCAACGGCACGGTGGCGTAACGCTGAGCCTGGGCGGCCAACACCTCCCCCAGGCGAGCCAGGTCGGCCTCGATCAACTCCACCCCACGGCGCAGTTGCAGCACCAGGCCGGTGTCCATCACATCCTGACTGGTTGCGCCCAGGTGTACATAACGCTCGGCGTCGGCGTCCTCACTGGCGATCAACTTGCCCAACGCCTTCACCAGTGGAATCGCAGAGTTGCCCGCCGTGGCAATCGCGCTGCCAAGGGCATCCACGTCATACAGCGACGCCAGGCACGCCTGGGCAATCGGTGCGACGGCGGCCTGGGGGATCAACCCTACCTGGGCCTGCGCCCGAGCCAGCGCGGCTTCGAAATCCAGCATGCCCTGCAAGCGCCCCTGGTCACAGAACACCTCGGCCATGCTGTCAGCAGTGAAATAAGCGTCGAACAGTTGATTGCTCGTGCGCAACGTCATAACTCATCCCTTACAGATCGTGATGCAGGTACGCCGCCTGTTTCGGCAGGCGCAAGCTGAACAGGAAGGCCACCGCCATCATCGCGGTGACGTACCAATAAAAGGTGTTTTCCATGCCGATGGATTTGAGGCTCAGCGCGACCACTTCTGCCGAACCGCCAAACACCGCGTTAGCCACCGCATAGGCCAGGCCCACGCCCAAGGCACGCACCTGCGGCGGAAACATCTCCGCTTTGACCAGGCCGCTGATGGAGGTGTAGAAGCTGACAATCGCCAAGGCCAGGGTGATCAGCACAAATGCCAAAAACGGGCTGGTCACGGTTTTCAAAGTCAGCAGGATCGGCACTGTGAACAACGTGCCAAGGCCGGCAAACCAGAGCATCGAATTACGCCGGCCGATCTTGTCGGCCAACATGCCGAACAGCGGCTGCATGCACATGTACAGGAACAGCGCGCCGGTCATGATGTAGCTCGAGGTCTTGGCGTGCATGCCGACGGTGTTCACCAGGTACTTCTGCATGTAGGTGGTGAAGGTATAGAAAATCAGCGAGCCGCCGGCGGTGTAGCCCAGCACCGTAATGAAGGCTTTGCCGTGGTCGCGAAACAGCGCGACGATACTGCCGGCGTCCTTGTCTTCACGCATTTCCTTGCTGGTGGTTTCTTTCAGGGTGCGACGCAGCAGCAGGGAGATCACGGCGGCTATGGCGCCGATCACAAACGGGATGCGCCAGCCCCAGGCACGCAATTCTTCTTCGGTGAGGATCTGTTGCAGGATCACCACCACCAGCACCGCCAGCAACTGGCCGCCGATCAGGGTCACGTACTGGAACGAAGCAAAGAAGCCACGCTGGCCCTTGAGCGCGACTTCACTCATGTAGGTGGCCGTGGTGCCGTATTCGCCGCCCACCGACAAGCCCTGGAACAGTCGTGCCACTAACAGCAGCGCCGGGGCCCAGGCACCGATGTCGTTATAAGTGGGCAGGAAGGCGATGACCAGGGAGCCGCCACACATCATCAGCACCGAGATCATCATCGAGTTCTTGCGCCCGTGCTTGTCGGCCACCCGGCCAAACAACCAACCACCGATCGGTCGCATCAGGAACCCGGCGGCAAACACACCGGCGGTGTTGAGCAACTGCACCGTGGGGTCATCCGAGGGGAAAAACGCCGGGGCAAAATAAATCGCGCAGAAGGCATAGACGTAGAAGTCGAACCATTCGACCAGGTTGCCGGAGGACGCACCGACAATCGCAAAGATCCGTTTGCTGCGTTCTTCTCCGGTGTAGTGGCTGGTTTTTGTTGTCATGTTTTTTTACTCAGTGGGAACGGTTATAGCCTAGACATACTTTGCAACAACCCTGTTCCGCAAGCAGACTTTTGGATAGGTGGAGCCTGGATGATCGTTCCCACGCTCTGCGTGGGAACGCCGCATGGGACGCTCCGCGTCCTGCCGTTCGCGGGTGACGCGCAGCGTCACGGGATGCATTACCACGCAGAACGTGGGAACGATCGTCAACAGCCAACTCAATAGTCGAAGAACACCGTTTCCTTATCTGTGCCCTGCAAAATCACATTCCACTGATATACCCCTGCCGCATCCGCCTGGGCAATCAAGGTGCCACGACGTTCTGCCGGCACACACGCCAGCAACGGGTCATCGCCGTTCAAGGCCTCACCGTCAAAATAAATCCGCGTCAGCAAGTGCTTCACCAACCCACGGGCAAACACCAGCACCACCAAATGCGGCGCCTGAGTGGTGCCCTTGAGCCCCGGCACACTGCCCGGCTTGATGGTGGTAAAACGAAAACGCCCTTCGGCATCCACCGGCACGCGGCCGAAGCCTTCGAAGTTCGGGTCGAGCGCTTTGTCCTGCTCGTCTTCGGGGTGAGCATATTTGCCGACGGCGTTGGCCTGCCAGACTTCCAGCATGGCGTCGTTGACGACATCACCGTTGCCGTCCACCACTTGACCGCTGATTGCCACGCGCTCACCGAGGGTGGCGGTGACGGTCAGGTCTTCACGGTTCAGCCAGGTCAGGCCAATGTGGTAATACGGCCCGACGGTGTGGGACGTGGTCGCGTTGAGTGTCATCTCATTTCTCCATCGGCGTGGCGTCGCGGCCGCGCAGGACGATGTCCCAGCGGTAGCCGAGGGCATAGGAAGGAATGGTTTTTTCCAGGTCGAAGCTAGCGATCAAGCGTTGCTTGGCGCTGGTATCCGGCACGCAGTTGTAGATCGGGTCGTACTCCAGCAACGGGTCACCCGGGAAATACATTTGCGTCACCAGGCGCGTCAGCACGCTGGGGCCGAACAGCGAAAAGTGGATATGCGCCGGGCGCCAGGCGTTGTGGTGGTTGCCCCACGGGTAGGCGCCGGGCTTGATGGTCTGGAACTGGTACCAGCCATCGGCGTCGGTGACGGTGCGCCCGGTGCCGGTGAAGTTCGGGTCCAGGGGTGCATCGTGCAGGTCGCGCTTGTGGTTGTAGCGGCCGGCGGCATTGGCCTGCCAGATCTCCACGAGGATGCCCGGCACTGGCAGGCCGTTTTCGTCCAGCACACGGCCATGAATGATGATGCGCTCGCCTTGCGGCTCGCCCTCATGCTGGGCTGTCAGGTCGTTGTCCTTCTCATTGATACGTTCGGCGCCGATGGTCGGGCCGGTGATTTCCGACAAGGAATGGGGCAGGAACACCAAAGGCTGGGACGGCGAACGCAGGTTCGTCGACTGGTAGGCCGGGTGCAGGTAATCAGGTTGAGTGCCCGCTTGCGGGCGCCGGTAACCGGGCTTGTCACTCATGGAGCAATCCTCTTTTATTGATCAGACGCGTTCAATCGCCAGGGCCAAGCCTTGGCCGACGCCCACGCACATGGTCGCCAGGCCTTTGCTGCCGCCGGTTTTTTCCAATTGGTGCAGGGCCGTCATCACCAACCGCGCACCACTCATCCCCAAGGGATGGCCGAGGGCAATGGCGCCGCCGTTGGGGTTGACCTGGGGCGCATCGTCCGCAATACCCAGCTCGCGCAGCACCGCCAGGCCTTGGCTGGCGAAGGCTTCGTTGAGTTCGATCACATCAAAGTCGGTGACAGCCAACCCAAGGCGCTCCACCAGTTTGCGCACCGCCGGCACCGGGCCGATGCCCATCACGCGCGGGGCTACACCAGCACTGGCCATGCCCAGCACACGGGCGCGGGCGGTGAGGCCGTGTTGCTTGACGGCCTCGGCGCTGGCGAGGATCAGCGCGGCGGCGCCATCGTTGACGCCCGAGGCATTGCCAGCAGTGACGGTCTTGTCCGCGCCGTTGACCGGCTTGAGCTTGGCCAGGGCTTCCAACGTGGTGTCCCGTGGGTGTTCATCGTGTTCCACCAGGGTTTCGCCTTTTTTATGGGCGACCCGCACCGGAACGATTTCCTCGGCAAAGAACCCGGCGGCCTGGGCAGCGGCGGTGCGTTGCTGGCTGCGCAGGGCGAAAGCGTCTTGGTCGGCGCGGGAAACCTGATAGTCATCGGCCACGTTATCGGCCGTCTGCGGCATGGCATCCACGCCGTACTGAGCCTTCATCAGCGGGTTGATAAAGCGCCAGCCAATGGTGGTGTCTTCCAACTTCATGTTGCGCGAGAACGCCGCGTCGGCCTTGCCCATCACAAACGGAGCGCGGGACATCGATTCGACGCCACCGGCAATCGCCAGCTCCATTTCACCGCTGGCAATCGCACGAAAGGCGGTGCCGATGGCATCCATGCCCGAGGCGCACAGGCGGTTGAGGGTCACTCCAGGAATACTTTCCGGCAGCCCCGCCAGCAGCAACGCCATGCGTGCCACGTTGCGGTTATCTTCACCTGCCTGGTTGGCGCAGCCGAGGAAGACTTCGTCTACGGCGCTCCAGTCCACCGACGGGTTGCGCTCGATCAGCGCCTTGATCGGCAGCGCCGCCAGGTCGTCGGCACGCACCGTGGACAGGCCACCGCCGAAACGGCCGATAGGTGTGCGAATGGCATCACAGATAAAAACCTCGCGCATCAGGCTTCTCCCGGTGCTTGGCCGTGGGCAGCCGCGGTGCGCGCTTCGAGGTCACGCAGGGCGGTCAGTTCGGTCTCGGTGGGTTCAGCGGTGGTGCTCACCTGGTCGGCAAAGCGAATCGCCCAGCCGGTGGCGGCGACCACTTGCTCGCGGGTCACGCCCGGATGCAGCGCAGTGACCACGAACTCATGGCTGCCCTCCTCCGGCTCCATGATGCACAGGTCGGTAATGATGCCCACCGGGCCGGCGCCGGGCAGGCCCAGACGCTTGCGTGAGTCGCCACCTTCGCCGTGACCGACGGAGGTGATGAAGTCCAGTTTGTCGACGAACGAACGGGACGATTGCTTAAGGATGATCAACACGCTCTTGGCCGAACCGGCGATTTCCGGCGCGCCACCGGCACCCGGCAAACGCACTTTGGGCTGGTGATAATCACCGACCACGGTGGTGTTGATATTGCCGAAACGGTCGACCTGGGCCGCGCCGAGAAAACCGACATCAATGCGCCCGCCCTGCAACCAGTAGCGAAAGATCTCACCGGTGGGCACCACGGTATCGGCGGTCTCCGCCAGCTCGCCATCACCGATGGACAGCGGCAACACACTGGGCTTGGCCCCAATCGGGCCAGACTCGTAGATCAGTACCACATCCGGCGAAGACGTCAGGCGCGCCAGGTTGGCCGCCTTGGATGGCAGGCCGATGCCAACGAAGCACACCGAGCCGTTCTTGAGGCGGCGTGCGGCGGCGACGGTCATCATTTCATTGGTGGAATAAGCCATTACTTAGCCTCCTGCGCGGCGGCCAGCTTGGCCTGGAATTCACTGAAGTCGGCAGTGCCGTGGATGTATTCGTCGATCCAGGCGGTAAAGGTGCCACGGTCGCGGGCAATCGGGTCCCACGCCTGGTAGAAACGGTTATCCCGCTCGTTGTAGCCGTGCGCGTAGGACGGATGGGCACCACCGGGTACGTGACACACCGCCGTCAGCGCCCAGGTCGGCAGCACGCAGCTGTTCATCGGCGCATTCAGGTCGTCGACGATTTCCTCGACGGTGACGATGCAGCGCTTGGCCGCCAGGGCCGCTTCCTTCTGCACCCCGAGAATGCCCCAGAGCAGCACGTTGCCTTTGCGGTCGGCTTTCTGCGCATGAATCACGGTAATGTCCGGACGCACCGACGGCACCGCCGCCAGCACTTCGCCGGTGAAGGGGCAGGTGACGGTCTTGATTAGCGGGTTGACCTTGGGCAAGTCGGAACCGGCGTAGGCACGCAACACCGCGAACGGCAGGCCGGAGGCACCGGCGACGTAGGCATTGGCCAGGTCGGCGTGGCTGTGCTCTTCGATCTCCAGCGCTTGCGGCCATTGTTTCTCTACCGCGTCGCGCAGCCGATGCAGGGAACCCACGCCCGGGTTGCCGCCCCAGGAGAAAATCAACTTGCGCGCACAGCCGGCACCGATCAACTGGTCGTAGATCAGGTCAGGCGTCATGCGCACCAGCGTCAGGTCTTTCTTGCCCTGACGAATGATTTCATGGCCTGCAGCCGTAGGGATCAGGTGGGTGAAGCCTTCGAGGGCGACGGTATCGCCGTCATTCACGAAGCGCTTGACCGCATCACGCAGGGTGAGGATTTCAGCCATGGGGTTGGGCTCCCGGTGTTGATCGAAAAAGGCGCTGAGGTGGCGCCGAAGTGCTTGAAGATTAAGCCGGGGAAATGGACCGAACAATCCGATAATCGACTGAGCGTTCGATTATCGAACCGATTGTTACTTAACTAACCATTGTAAGGAACAGGGTCAATGTGGGAGCTGGCTTGCCTGCGATGGCGCGAGTGGATTCAGCACCGATATCGCAGGCAAGCCAGCTCCCACAGGGGTAGCGATTGGTTTCAGGTGGCATCGGCATGGCTGACCATGCCCTTGATCACCACCGCTGCCGTGGCCAATGCCGCCGGAATCACCAGTGCCGTAAGCACCTGCTCGAAGTTCCAGCCCAGGCCCAGCAAAGTAGCGCCCATCCACGCCCCCAGGATCGCGCCGAAGCGGCCGATGCCAAGCATCCACGACACCCCGGTGGCACGGCCTTGGGTGGGGTAGAAACGTGCTGCCAGGGATGGCATTGCCGATTGCGCACCGTTGACGCACATCCCGGCGACCAGCACCAGGGTGGCCAACAGCGTGATGTTGCCCAGGCTCTGCCCCACCGCGTAGGCAAACACCCCGGCCAGCAGATAGAAAGTGCCGATCACTTTGTGCGGGTTGAACCGGTCCATCGCCCAGCCCACGCCCACCGCGCTCAATACCCCACCAAACTGAAACAGCGCGCCGATAAACGCGGCCTGCTCCATGCTCGCGCCGCTGTCACGCATCAAAGTGGGGAGCCAACTGGTCAGCAGGTAAACAATCACCAGGCCCATGAAGTACGTGAGCCACAACAGCAACGTGCCAGCGCTGTAGGTGCCCGAGAAAATCACTGCGAAGACATTGCGGGCCTTGACGGTTTTTTGCTCCGGTACGCTGAAGTGAGTGGCCTGGGCAACGATGTTTGGCTCGATGGGGGCAAGGGTCTTGCGTACCTTGTCGGTGCCGCGATTGCGTACCACCAGGTAGCGGGCAGACTCCGGCAGCCACACCAACAGCACCACCGCCAGGATCAACGGCAGGATGCCGCCTATCAGCAACAGGCTGTGCCAGCCGAACGCGGGAATCAGCTTGGCCGAAATAAACCCACCACCGGCCATGCCGAGGTTGAAACCACAGAACATGCTGGTCACCAACAAGGATTTATGCCGCTCGGGGGTGTATTCAGACAGCAAGGTGGTGGCATTCGGCATGCCGGCGCCCAGGCCCAGGCCGGTGAGAAAGCGCAGCACCAGCAACTGGTCGACATTGGTGCTGTAGGCCGACGCCAGGCTGAACGCACCAAACACCAACACCGCGCCGACCAGCACGACTTTGCGGCCGAAGCGGTCGGCCAGCGGGCCGGAACCGAGTGCGCCAAACACCATGCCGATCAACGCGGCGCTCATCACCGGGCCGAGGCTGGCGCGGTCGATACCCCAGTCCTGGGACAGTGCCGGCGCGATAAAGCCCATGGCGGCTGTATCGAGGCCGTCGAGAAAGACAATCAGGAAACACAGGATCACCACGCGCCACTGATAGCGCGAGAGTGGCTGGGTGTTGATAAAGGACTGTACGTCCAGGGTGGTACCGACAGAAGGCTGATTCATTATTTTTATTCCACACCGATGGCGGGCTGACGACCTGGGGCCGTCATTCTTATTGGGCAGCTCCTCAGAGCGCTGCCGCACATTAATAAGCCAAGGGAAACACCGTCAATCGAGCCAGCCGGGATCTGTGCGGTCACCGAACAGCTTAGGCAAACAGCTGCGCACTCAGCTCACGGCTGGCGCTGAGCATGCTCGGCAAAAAGCGCTGCTCCAACTCGCTGCGGCTGACCCGACCGGCGTGGGTGCTGACATTCAGCGCGGCCAATACCTGGCCGGACGCGTCATACACCGGCACCGCGATGGAGCGCAGGCCCTGCTCCAGTTCCTGGTCGACAATGCACCAGCCCTGCTGACGCACCTGTTGCAGGCATTCGAATAACGCTTGCGGTGTTGTCAGGGTGCGGCTGGTCTTGGTTTGCAGGTCGGCATGGTCGAGATAATCCTGCAGCGAGGCATCGTCGAGGGCGGCCAGCAGAATGCGACCCATGGACGTGCAATACGCAGGCAGGCGCCCGCCCACCGACAGGTCAACCGAGATCAGGCGCTGGGTGGTGGCGGAACGGGCGATATAGAGGATGTCATCGCCTTCCAGGGTAGCCATGTTGCAGGCTTCATGGAGCTGCTCGCTCATGCGGTCCAGATAAGGCTGTGCCGAAACGGCCAGCGGTGTGGACGACAGATAGGCGTGACCGAGGGTCAGCACCTTGGGCAACAGCGAGTAGGTGCGCCCATCCGTGGTGGCGTAGCCGAGCTTGATCAAGGTGTGCAGGCAACGGCGCACGGCGGCGCGGGGAATTTCGGTGCGGTGGCTGATCTGGGCGATGGTCAGGTGACGCTTGCGCTCCTGGAACGCCTGCACCACGGCCAGGCCACGGGCCAGGGACGTCATGAAATCCGGATCACCGGTGAATGCCTGGATGCGCTTGGCCGGTGAAGCCACGATCGGCGGCGCTACTGATGCAAAGGAGTTGCGCAATTGATCGTTCATTTCAACGGGCCTTCTCTTGTTATCACCACGGGAGGGTTGGCGGCTATTACAAGCCGTGCCGGCCGCCCTGCACAAGTCAACGCCGGTAACATTGGGCGATTATCGGACAACCACGCGATTATCGCAATTTGGCCGGCATGGGTGCAGATCCCGCAGATAACGTTCGAGATTTAGCTGATGTCGCCGAAAAGTGTAGGTATTTACCCTTCTATCAGTATGAATACAGATATGAAGATGACGCTGTTCACAAATACGTCGGCGATATGTAACAAAACCCAAGCACGCCGTTGACGCTTTTTAACTTCATGATGATAGTGTTCTTCAAATGCGCCGCTATACTGCAACCTGTGCAGAGGTCAGCCCGGTATCACTATCGGGAGGGGAGCTCACCAGGCATTGCAGGCTGCAGGCAACGCCGGCCACAAGTACTCGCTTAAAAGAACGGCCCTCAGGCCCGTATACCAACTTGAACGGTTCTACTGTTCTATTTGGAATCGCCCCGAGCACGACTTTCAGGCATGACACTGCGCAATCAATAACTCAACTCAATTAGGTAATACTGTGACGAAAGATGAACTGCGCGCGGAACTTGAGCGCCAGGAGCAACGTTACAAGGACGTCTACGGCGGGGAAGTCACCACCTACGCCGCGCAACCTGAGCCGGAACGCAAACCATGGCGCAAACGAGCCAGCCTGCTGGATCAGGCATTTGCCCAGGAAATCCAAAAAATCGAGGAGGAACTCAAGACCGAGGAGCCCTGAGCACTTCGGTCGAGTTCAGCGCCTTGCAGTCGCTGCCGGTCAACCACTGGTTCAACGGCCGCTGGTCAGTAACCTACAGCTACCCACGAAATTTCATACAAATGTTTCAGGCATGGCGTTTTCATGACAAAAGTCCGCCTTCCGCGGCCTGCGCTTTATAAATCAAAGACTTGCCAAAGCCCCGAAAACCCTGGGATACGTGTGTCTTGCCGGTTTTTTTTCCAGGAAGATTGTTACCGATGAGCAGCTAATGCATCGATTACTGATGTTTTCTGGCATAATCGCGCCCCCTTACGACCGGGTCAGAAAACCTTCATGATCGATTTATTCAGCGGACTGGATGCTTGGGTTCTCGTGAGCCTGTTGCTCGCCCTGGCCTTTGTCCTCGCCTTCGAGTTCATCAATGGCTTTCATGACACCGCTAACGCGGTGGCCACAGTCATCTATACCAAAGCCATGCCGCCACACCTGGCCGTGTTCTTCTCCGGGGTGTTCAATTTCCTCGGCGTATTGCTCGGCGGTGTCGGTGTCGCCTACGCCATCGTGCACTTGCTGCCGGTGGAGTTGCTGATCAATGTGAACACCGGCCACGGCTTGGCAATGGTCTTCTCGTTGTTGGCGGCGGCGATCACCTGGAACCTGGGCACCTGGTACTTCGGTATCCCCGCCTCCAGCTCCCACACCCTGATCGGCTCGATCCTCGGTGTCGGCCTGGCCAACGCGTTGATCAACGACATCCCCCTGGCTGACGGTGTGAACTGGCAGAAGGCCGTGGATATCGGCGCGTCCCTGGTGTTCTCGCCGATGGCGGGCTTTCTGGTCGCCGCTCTGGTACTGATCGGTCTGAAGTGGTGGCGTCCGCTGTCGAAGATGCACAAGACCCCGGACCAGCGCCGCAAGCTTGACGACAAAAAGCACCCGCCATTCTGGAACCGCCTCGTCCTGGTGATTTCGGCCATGGCGGTGAGCTTCGTGCACGGCTCCAACGATGGCCAGAAGGGCATCGGCCTGATCATGCTGGTGCTCATCGGTATCGTGCCGGCGCAGTTCGTATTGGACCTGGGCAGCACCACTTACCAGATCGAACGTACCCGCGACGCCACCCTGCACCTGAACCAGTTCTACCAGCGCAACCACGAGACCCTCGGTGAATTCCTGGCCCTGGGCAAAAGCGTGAAGGATGACCTGCCGGGCAAGTTCCGCTGCAACCCGCAGCAGACCGAACCGACGATCAACGCGCTGCTGGGCACCCTCAAGGGCGTCTCGGACTACCACTCGCTGACGGCCGACCACCGCATCGAAGTGCGTCGCTACCTGCTTTGCCTGGATGACACCGCGAAAAAGGTCGGCAAGCTGCCAGGCCTGGACTCCCGTGAGAAGTCAGACCTCGACAAGCTGCGCAAAGACCTGACCGCCACCACCGAGTACGCCCCGTTCTGGGTGATTCTCGCGGTCGCACTGGCCCTGGGCCTGGGCACCATGGTGGGCTGGAAGCGCGTGGTACTGACCATTGGTGAGAAGATCGGCAAGCAAGGCATGACCTATGCCCAGGGCATGTCGGCGCAAATCACCACGGCCACCATGATCGGCTTTGCCAATATCTTCGCCCTGCCAGTGTCCACCACCCACGTCCTGTCTTCTGGCGTGGCGGGCACCATGGTTGCCAACAAAAGCGGCCTGCAAGGTGGCACCGTCAAGACCATCCTGATGGCCTGGGTATTGACCTTGCCAGCGACCGTAGGCCTCTCGGCCGGGTTGTTCTGGTTGGCGTCCAAGGCTTTGGGCAACTGATAGCCAGCCGGCGATAAAAAAGGTGCGATCCGCGAGGGTCGCACCTTTTTTTATGCTCGTTCCCACGCTCTGCGTGGGAATGCCGCCACGGACGCTCCGCGTCCCACTCGCGCACGGGTGACGCGTAGCGTCACAGGATGCATTCCCACGCGGAGCGTGGGAACGAGCCAAAAAAAAGGGCGACCGAAGTCGCCCAAAATGCCTTGCGTGCTCATGTAACCCGGAAAGACTTAAGGTTTTTTACGCTTGTTCGCGTCTTTCCAGATAAAAAATCCAAACCCTACAAAAAACAGCACCATGAGGCTAACAGTCAGCACTCCGGCGAAAACCACATTATCGAAAAACATGACCGGCCTCCTGCACTTGCCCTGTTGCGATAGGGCTAAGTTAATGGAGAAGGCGCAGTGGGAAATTGACCAGGATCAATGTCGCCCACAACGGGGCGTAAAGAAGGGGAATAACTGACCTGCATCAATGGATGCAGGGCGTTTCAACGTTTTTTCGGCTTGTTCTTGGACTTTTTCTTGGGCTTGCCCAAGGGCATGGCTTGTTCAAAGGCTTGGCGCACTTCATTCAAGCGTTTGTCATTGAGGTCGTGCACGCGCTTGGCACGTTCGGCGTTCAGGTCGATCAGCTTGTCGTCATCACTCATGGCTTGGCTTACGTCGTGGCGGGAATGCCTCAATAATGCGGCCTGCCCCGCCCGACGGCAATTAAGCGGGCGACAAAATGCAGGCCATCGACCAAAATCGGCATTTTCTACCCTGCCCAGGAGGCGCATCCAGGTGGCCTTGCACAACGACCTTCCACCGCTGCTGGCCCTGCGCGCCTTCGAGGCCGTGGCGCGGCACTTGAGTTTTATCAAGGCGGCCAACGAGTTGTCGGTGACCCAAAGCGCGCTGAGCCACCAGGTACATAAGCTCGAACACCACCTGGGCAAACCGTTGTTTATCCGGCGAACCCGTGCGATTGACCTGACGTTGGCCGGGCAAGATTACTACGCGCAAATCCGCCCTGCCCTGGACGCCATCGCCGCTGCGACGCGCAACCAACGGGGTGCGCCCAGCGCCAGTGTGTTGCGTATCGGCTTGCTGGCATCCTTTGCCACGTTATGGCTGGCGCCGCGCCTAGCCGAGTTTCTACGGTGCTACCCGCATATCCAGGTGGAGTTGCTGCCCGCGATTCAATTGGCCAACGTCGCCACGGCCGAAGTTGATCTGGCCATCCGCTACGGCAAGGGCGACTGGCCCGACGTGCTCGCCACACGCCTGATGACCGAAACCCTGTCACCGGTATGCAGCCCGGCGTTCAAGGCCAGACAGGTCGCCACAGGCCCGTTGTTGATGGCGACCTCGCACCGCCCTTTCGAGTGGACCGATTGGTCGACCCATTACCAGGTCAACCTTGATCACCACCCCCGCGTGATGCTGCATGACTACAACATCGTGGTCGAAGCGAGCGTGGCCGGCCAGGGTATCGCCATGGGCCGCCATCGCCTGATTGAACGCAGGCTCCACGACGGCAGCCTTGTGGAGGCCTTTGACTGGCCGCCCTATCACAGCGAGATCGGTTATTGGCTGATCGCACCTCAGGGTCCGCTCAGTGAGGCGGCTGAATGCTTCAGCCAGTGGTTGAAGCAGGCGTGTGCCGACGCGTGAGTTTTTTAGATACGTCGGTTGAGATCTATCCGTTTGTCGCCCCTCGCCACCGCCAACATGCTGGAACCTTCTGACACCAGAGGATTTCACCATGACCGACTCCATCCGCCAGCGCGTACACGCCCTCGGCCTGACACTGCCCACGCCCAGCCAACCCGCTGCCAACTATGTCAATCATGTGATCAGCCAACACCAGCTGTTCATCTCGGGACAAATTCCCATGGCCGATGGCAAACCTGCCTACCTTGGCCGGCTGGGCGATTCTCTCAGCGATGAAGATGGCGCCCAAGCGGCGGAATTGGCGGCGCTGGGCCTGCTGGGGCAATTGAGCGACGCGTTGGGCGATGACCTGTCGCGGGTGGTGCGCATCCTGCGCCTGGGCGTGTTCATTGCCAGCAGCGCCGACTTCCAGCGCCAAAGCCTGGTCGCCAATGGCGCTTCGAACCTGCTGGTCAATGCCCTCGGCGACAAGGGCCGGCACGTGCGCACCGCCGTAGGGGTCTGCAGTCTGCCGGCTGGTGTCGCCGTGGAAGTGGACGCCATTTTCGAGCTGCAGCCATGACCCCGCTGCAAGTCCAGCACTTGCGAGAAGCCACGCCCGGTTGCCAGTCCGGCATCGTGCACTTCAACCACGCCGGGGCATCCTTGCCCAGCCAGGCGACGCTCGACGCCATCATCGAACAGCTGCAACGCGAAGCCCGCGACGGCCCGATGGAGGCCGGAGAACAGGGTGCCGTCTTAGTGGAAAATGCCCGCCGAGCCGCCGGCCAACTGCTCAATGCGCCCGCCTCATCGATTGCCTTCGCCAGCAGTGGCTCGACGGCCTGGAGCATGGCCTTCCAGGCGCTGGGGCCATGGCAGCCGGGCGATCGTATTCTAGTGGGGCGCCACGAATGGGGCGGTAACCTGGCGAGCATGGAACTGGCCGTTCAAGCCGGGGCGCGGGTGGAGGTCATCCCGTGCGATGCCAGCGGCGCGGCCTGCCCGGTGGCGTTGGAGGCGATGCTGGATGCAAAGGTGAAGCTGATCGACCTCACCTGGCTCCCGGCCAACGGTGGCTTGATCAACCCGGCCCAGGCCATCGGCGATGTGGCCAGGCGGCATACCATTCCCTACTTCATCGACGCGGGCCAAGCCGTCGGCCAGGTGCCGGTGGATGTACAAGCGTTGCAGTGCGATGTGCTCAAGTCTGCCGGCCGCAAACACCTGCGCGGGCCTCGCGGTACCGCGCTGCTGTATATCAGGCCGGATTTTCTGCCGCATCTGAACCCGGCCCAACGCGACGTGTTTTCAGCGCCCTGGACCGCAGAAGGCTTCGACCTGCGCAACGACGCCCGGCGCTTTGAAACCAGCGAAGTCTCTTTCGCCCTGCTGGCCGGCCTGGGCAATGCGTTGCACGAGATCAATCAACTGGGGATTGAGCAAGTATGGCAAAGGGTCTCGAAGACCAGCGCGCGAATCCGCGAAGCACTGCGTCAGATACCGGGAATTACCTTGCATGACTTAGGCAGAACGCATTCAGGCTTGATCGCGTTCAACCTGGCCGGCTGGGACAGCTTTGAACTCAAGCAACGCCTGGCCTGCAAGCGCATCAACATCGGCGCCAATGGCGTGGCCTACACCCCGCTGGATATGCAAGCACGTGGGTTGAACAGCATTGCGCGCATCTCCGTCAGCCCGCTCAACACCGATGACGATATTGAGCTGCTGGTGAAGGCCCTGCGCGAACTGAACGGTTAGACCTCGATATCCACCCACAGGCCCTGGCGCGGCGCGTCTTCGATCAGCGGCGCCACGGGCACGGTGTTGTCAGCGTTGAGCAAGTCGCCGGGAATCGGCAAATGCTGCTCCGCGTCGTCGTCGGCTTCGCGCCGGCGTTTCTGCTGCTCCTGCTGGCGACGCTGCTCTTCGCGCAGCAGAAAGGTCGATTGCTCGGCATCGCCTTTTTTCAGGTCGATCGTGCTCTCGTTGGAGCCCGGTTGAATGGGCACCACCGGCGGAATATCCGGTTTCTGGCGTGCCGGGTCGAGTTGCGACGTGACCGGCACAACACTGACGGGCAGCATGGGTGGCAGCATGATAATTATTCTCCTGATCAACAGGCTGTCGGCGGGTGGCAGGGCGACTTGAGCACCCGCGTGCCAAGCTGTGACTCAGTCGACACTCTCAAGTGCCCGCCACCCGTCGATTCAATTTCCGCCTGCCCGTACAAACAGCGTAGTTTTTGTCAGAGTTCTTGGGCGCCGGGCCGTGTTCCGTTAACATAGTCGGCTTTTTCACGGCGGGAGTCAGGCAGCATGGCGCAGCAGTATCAACCGGGGCAACGCTGGATTAGTGACAGCGAAGCAGAGCTGGGGTTAGGCACCGTTCTGGCACAGGACGGCCGCTTGTTGACCGTGCTCTATCCGGCCACTGGCGACACTCGCCAGTATGCGCTACGGAATGCGCCCCTCACTCGCGTGAGGTTTTCGCCGGGTGACACCATCACCCATTTCGAAGGCTGGAAAATGACCGTACAGGAAGTCGACGACGTCGATGGCCTGCTGGTCTACCACGGCCTCAATGGGCAGAACGAGCAGGTCACCCTGCCAGAAACCCAACTGTCCAACTTCATCCAGTTCCGCCTGGCCAGTGATCGCCTGTTCGCCGGGCAGATCGACCCGCTGGCGTGGTTCTCGCTGCGCTACCACACCCTGGAACACACCAGCCGCCAGTTGCAGTCCTCGCTGTGGGGCCTGGGTGGCGTACGCGCCCAACCGATTGCCCACCAACTGCACATCGCCCGCGAAGTCGCTGACCGTATCGCGCCACGCGTGTTGCTGGCGGACGAAGTGGGTTTGGGCAAGACCATCGAAGCAGGCCTGGTGATCCATCGCCAACTGCTCTCGGGCCGTGCCAACCGCGTACTGATCCTGGTCCCGGAAAACCTGCAGCACCAATGGCTGGTGGAAATGCGCCGCCGCTTCAACCTGCAGGTTGCGCTGTTCGATGAAGAGCGCTTTATCGAAAGCGATGCCACCAACCCGTTCGAAGACACCCAGCTTGCACTCGTTGCGCTGGAATGGCTGGTGGACGACGAGAAGGCCCAGGACGCGCTGTTCGCCGCCGGCTGGGACTTGCTGGTAGTCGACGAAGCCCACCACCTGGTGTGGCACGAAGACAAGGCCAGCGCCGAATACTCGCTGGTCGAACAACTGGCCGAAGTGATTCCTGGCGTGCTGCTGCTAACCGCCACCCCGGAACAACTGGGCCAGGACAGCCATTTTGCACGCCTGCGCCTGCTGGACCCGAACCGCTTCCACGACCTGCAAGCCTTCCGCGCCGAGAGCGAAAACTATCGCCCGGTGGCCGAAGCCGTGCAGGAGCTGCTGGACAAGGGCCGCCTGTCGCCGACCGCGCACAAGACCATTCAAGGCTTCCTCGGTGACGAAGGTGAAGCCCTGCTCACCGCCGTCAACGATGGCGACACCGAGGCCAGCGCGCGCCTGGTGCGTGAACTGCTGGACCGCCACGGCACCGGCCGCGTGCTGTTTCGCAACACCCGTGCTGCGGTGCAAGGCTTCCCCGAGCGCAAGCTGCACGCCTACCCGCTACCGAACCCGGACGAATACCTCGAACTGCCCCTGGGCGAACACGCCGAGCTGTACCCGGAAGTCAGCTTCCAGGCGCAACCGGACATCGAGGAAGAGAACCGCTGGTGGCGTTTCGACCCTCGGGTCGAGTGGCTGATCGACCAGTTGAAAATGCTCAAGCGCACCAAGGTCCTGGTGATCTGCGCCCACGCCGAAACCGCCATGGACCTGGAAGACGCCCTGCGTGTGCGCTCCGGCATCCCGGCCACGGTATTCCACGAAGGCATGAATATTCTGGAGCGTGACCGCGCCGCTGCCTATTTTGCCGATGAAGAGTTCGGTGCCCAGGTGCTGATCTGCTCGGAAATCGGCAGTGAAGGCCGCAACTTCCAGTTCTCCCATCACCTGGTGCTGTTCGACCTGCCGTCCCACCCCGACCTGCTGGAACAGCGCATCGGGCGCCTGGACCGGATCGGCCAGAAACACGTGATCGAACTGCACGTGCCCTACCTGGAAACCAGCCCGCAAGAGCGCCTGTTCCAGTGGTACCACGAGGCGCTCAATGCCTTCCTCAACACCTGCCCGACCGGCAACGCCTTGCAGCATCAGTTCGGCCCACGCCTGGTGCCCTTGCTGGAAGCCGCCGACGACGGCGAGTGGCAAGCCCTGATCGACGAAGCCCGTGCCGAGCGCGAGCGCCTGGAGCAGGAGCTGCACACCGGTCGCGACCGCTTGCTCGAACTCAATTCAGGCGGCGCTGGCGAAGGCGATGCACTGGTCGAGGACATCCTCGAACAAGACGACCAGTTCGCCCTGCCGATCTACATGGAAACCCTGTTCGACGCGTTCGGCATCGACAGCGAAGACCATTCGGAAAACGCGCTGATCCTCAAGCCCAGCGAAAAAATGCTCGACGCCAGCTTCCCCCTGGGGGACGACGAGGGTGTAACCATCACCTACGACCGTAACCAGGCGCTGTCGCGCGAAGACATGCAGTTCATCACCTGGGAGCACCCGATGGTGCAAGGCGGCATGGACCTGGTGCTGTCCGGTTCCATGGGCAACACCGCCGTGGCACTGATCAAGAACAAGGCGCTCAAGCCAGGCACCGTATTGCTTGAACTGCTGTATGTCAGCGAAGTGGTCGCCCCGCGCTCCCTGCAACTGGGTCGCTACCTGCCACCGGCCGCCTTGCGCTGCCTGCTGGATGCCAACGGTAATGACCTGTCGGGCCGCGTGTCGTTCGTAACCTTGAATGACCAGCTGGAAAGCGTGCCACGGGCCAGCGCGAACAAATTCGTACAGGCGCAGCGCGACCAACTCACACCGCGCATCAACGCCGGTGAAGAGAAGATCGCCCCGCGTCACGCCGAGCGTGTAGCCGAAGCCAAGCGTCGCCTGGCGGCAGACACCGACGAAGAGCTGGCGCGCCTGACCGCGCTGCAAGCGGTCAACCCGACCGTGCGAGACAGCGAGTTGGTCGCCTTGCGTAACCAGCGCGAGCAAGGCCTGGCCATGCTCGATAAAGCGGCACTGCGACTGGAAGCGATTCGGGTGTTGGTGGCGGGTTGATAATCCGCTGAACGTAAAAGGCCCGCGCAATGCGGGCCTTTTTATTAGCCTTGCCGGCCTCATCGCGGCATAGATATCTCCACAACTCTGAAGCGATCGACAGTAACCACGATGCGAAGCGAGCCGCTCTTGATCTTGATCTGCTTGTGATCTTGATCTCAGGCGCCCCGTTAAACCACGCTGGCCGAACGCAGGCTTGAATTCGTGGGTAACCCGGCAGGACGCCGGGTTAGCCGCCCCGCGCCATGGATGGCGCGTGGCGGCGGCCCACGGATTCAAGACTGCGTTCGGGCACACCGAGCCTAGGCGAGGTGCCGAGTGGTGGGGCAAGAGCGTTTTGCTTACTTTGCCGCTTTTGCAAAGTGAGCCGCCGTCAGGGCGGAACCCTAGGTGGCCGTTACCTAAATAACGGATATGTACCCGGTCCAACTGTGTTGAATGTTAGGCCGCCTTCGCGAGCAAGCCCCCCCACAGGTTAATCGTGGTGTACCAGGTAGATGGGTGTCGGCTATCAGGCCGTCATCGCAGGCAAGCCAGCTCCCACATTTAGATCGCGGCACGTCAGTTAGAACAGCGTCGGCTATCCGGCCTAGAGATCGTTCCCCCGCTCGGCGTGGGAATGCATCATGTGACGCTCTGCGTCACGACTTTTAAGCGGACGCAGAGCGTCCAGAGCGGCGTTCCCACGCAGAGCATGGGAACGATCACTCGGTCTCACGCCGTTGCCGCCGCTGCCGGCACCTCAACCGCACTCAACCCTTCCTTCATCCGCTTGGCATCACGCACAAAACTGCGCGAGGCCTGGAACAGAAACAGCATGGTCAAGAACAACGCCACTGGAATCAGGTACATGGCGTCATGCAAGCCTACCGCTTTATAAGCCTCTGTCATCTGCTGCGCCCCAGCCGCATACATCGCTGAATGGGCAAAGTGATCGGACAACGCCCCGACCACCACCGGCCCCATGCCACCGCCGAGCAGATACAGCCCGGCAAAGAACAGCGCCATCGCCGTTGCGCGCAAGCGTGGTTCGACCACGTCCTGGATCGCGGTATACACGCAGGTATAGAAGTTGTAGGCAAACAGCCAGCCCACACTGAACAGCGCGACAAACACCCCGATTTCGACACGCCCGGCATGCAATGCCCAGGCGGTGGTGACCGTGGAGATGATCAAGCTGAAGGCGGCGAACAACAGTCGGCCATTGGCGACCCGCTGATGAATCTTGTCGGCAATCCAGCCCCCCAGCGTCAAGCCCACCAAACCGGTCAGGCCGACGATGACACCCGTCGCGACGGCCGCGTCCTGCAACGGCATGAGGAAATAGCGCTGCAGCATCGGCACCAGGAACGAGTTGCACGCATAGGTGGCAAAGTTAAAGCACAACCCGGCCAGCACCAGCCACAGAAAGGTCGGCACAGCCAGCACGCGACGGATCGGGCGGTCGACGCGCTCTTGGGAGACTTGCACGGTTTCCGCCGCACCACGCTTGGGTTCTTTTATGTAGAACATAAACACCGCAAGGATAAGACCCGGCACCGCCGCAATAAAGAAGGGCGCGCGCCAACTGTCGAACGCCTTGACCATCGCACCGATCGTAAAAAACGCCAGCAACAGGCCCAACGGCAGGCCAAGCATGAAAATCCCCATGGCTCTGGCACGGCGGTGGGCGGGAAAGAGGTCGCCAATCAGCGAATTGGCCGCGGGTGCATAGCTGGCTTCGCCGATGCCAATGCCCATGCGCACAAGCAGGAAGGTCCAGAAACTGCCGACCATGCCGTTGACCGCCGTCAGCCCACTCCAGGCGAACAGGCCCCAACCCATCAACTTGCTGCGTGAACCGGTGTCGGCCAGGCGCCCGAGCGGCAGCCCGGCAATGGCGTAGACGATGGTAAAAGCGGTGCCGATGATACCGAGCTGGAAGTCGCTCAGGTGCCATTCCATGCGGATGGGCTCAATGATGATCGCGGGAATGGTGCGGTCAAAAAAGTTGAACAGGTTAGCGAGGAACAGCAGGAACAGAATGCGCCAGGCATTCGCCGCTTGGGTCGAGTTCTGCATGGGTCCGTCTCTTTTATTGTTATGAGAGCTGCGATGCCCGATGCATCCTGCTCAGGTCACTGCAACATAGTCAGGCTGTCAGTGATTGTCTGTAATGATTCGTAAAGCTGATAGGACATGATTTCACCCAGGCAACAGCGGATTTTGCCCACGAAAATATAAGTGCGTGCCCCTCTTCCCAATGGCGATGGCACGGATAGAATGGCGAGCCTTTCGTAGCACCCTCCTCCTACTTTTCTTATTGATGACGCCCATGTCCGAAGCCAGTCCGTGTCTGAATTGCGGTGCCTGCTGTTCACACTTTCGCGTGTCTTTCTTCTGGGGTGAGTGCGCCTCGTCCGGGGGCACGGTGCCCGATGACCTGGTGGTGCAGATCAACCCCAGCCGCGTGGCGATGATCGGCACCGATCAGAAACCTGCACGGTGCTGCAGCCTTGAAGGTGCAGTCGGACAGGCCACCAGCTGCTCTATTTATGAGCAACGCTCCAGCGTATGCCGTGAGTTCGACTCGTCCTGGAGCCAGGGCGTGCAAAATGTCGATTGCGACGCCGCCCGTGCCGCATTCGGCCTGGCGCCGCTGGAAGCCCCACACTTCGAACTCGACTTGCCCATCAGCGCTTAGCACCAAACGCTATGGAAGGCATGTCAAAATAATTTGAGATCAAAACGCCATTATTCATGGCAAATCTTCGGAGACTTCTATACTCGATCTCATCGGTCATCGCCTCTGGCAGTGACATGGCTCTATGACGGGATACGCTATGGAATGGCTGGGGCAGCACTTTTTTACCGACCTTCCAGACAGTGGGCATTTATTACTCAATTGCAGTCATAACCCCTTTCTGGTGCTACTGGCGTACCTGGTCGCCTGCGCGGCGGGCTTCGGTACGCTGGACATGGCCGAACGTGTGGGCCATGTCGAAGACCCCACCGCCCGCCGCCATTGGCGCTGGCTGGGCGCGGGTTGCCTGGCAGGCGGAATCTGGTCGACCCATTTCATCAGCATGCTGGCGTTCCAGGCCCCCATCGCCATTCACTACGAATTGATCATGACGTTCGCCTCGCTGCTGATCGCCCTGATCGCGTCGCTGCTCGCGATGCAGACCCTCAGTCATACCCACCTGCGTTTTCATCAGTACCTGGTGGCTTCGGTGTGGATGGGGCTGGGTATCGCGCTGATGCACTACGTGGGCATGTCGGCCATGCGTTCCCAGGCCCAGGTGTACTTCGAAACACGGCTGTTCCTGGCCTCGGTGGCGATTGCCATTGGCGCCAGCCTGGCGGCATTGTTGCTGTCCAGCTACCTGCGCAACGGAGCCGGCGTGTTTCACCAGTTGCTCAAATACGCCGCCAGCCTGGTGCTGGGAGCCGGAATCCTGAGCATGCACTTCACCGGCATGGCGGCCATGCAAATGCTGGTGCCCGGTGGCGCGGATCTTTCATTGCCGGTGGATGGCAGCCCGATTCAACTGGGGTTGTCGGTGGCGGTAATTACCTTGCTGGTGATCGGCAGTAGTGTCAGCGCAGCCCTGGCAGATAAAAAGCTGCAGCACAAAGAGCGGGACCTGCGCCGGGTCAATGCGCTGCTCAGCGAACTCGACCAGGCCCGCGCATCACTGCAACAAGTGGCCCACTTCGATGCGCTGACCAGCCTGCTCAACCGCCGTGGTTTCAATCAGATCTTCGCGGAAAAGGTTGCGGAAAAAACCCGAAGCCAAGGCATGCTGGCGGTAATCTTTCTCGACATTGATCACTTCAAGCGCATCAATGACAGCCTTGGCCACGATGCGGGCGACCAGTTGCTCACGGTGCTGGCCGGGCATATCAAGGGCTCGATACGCAGCCATGAAGATGTAGTGGCACGCTTTGGCGGCGATGAATTCTGCATTCTGATCACTATTCATCACCGCGACGAAGCCCGGCAGATGGCCCAGCGCATCATGCAGAAGATGAAAGAGCCCATCGAGCTGGCTGGCCGGCGCATGGTGATGACCACCAGCATCGGCATCAGCCTGTTTCCCGAGGACGGCCACACCTGCGAAGAGCTGCTGAAAACTGCCGACCTGGCGCTGTACCAATCCAAGGACGCCGGGCGCAACAGCTTGCACTTCTTCAGCTCCAACCTGAAAACACGCGCGTTCCTTGAGCTGCAACTGGAGGAGGAACTGCGCGCCGCCTTGCGTACGCGCAACCAGCTGGTGCTGTTTTATCAGCCGATCTTCGACATGAAGCTGGGCAAGGTCACGCGCCTGGAAGCCCTGGTGCGCTGGCAACACCCCCAGCACGGACTCCTGGCTCCGGACCGCTTTATCGGCATTGCCGAGAACAACGGGCTGATCGCCGAGCTGGACCACTGGGTATTGCGCCAGGCCTGTCACGACCTGAGCCTGTTGTCTGACCGGGGCTACACCGAGTTGATCATGGCGGTAAACTGCTCGGCGTTGAACCTGGCGCGTGACGAACTGGCCGATGAAATCGAAGACGCCCTGCGCTTCGCCGGCATAGGCACCAACCGACTTGAACTGGAAGTCACTGAAAATGCGCTGATGGGCAACATCAGCAGCACCCTGGCACTGTTGCGGCAAATTCGCGCCCTGGGTGTGTCACTGGCCATCGATGACTTCGGCACTGGCTATTCGTCGCTGGCTTATCTCAAGCGCTTGCCGCTCAACACCTTGAAGATCGACCGCTCGTTTATCCAGGACATTCCCAAATCCACCGCAGACAGTGAAATCGTCCAGGCGGTTATCGGCATGGCCCACACCCTGCACTTGCAGGTGGTTACCGAAGGCGTGGAAACCCAGGCACAGTTCGAGTTGCTGCTCAAGCATGGCTGTGACTACATCCAAGGCTACCTGCTCAGCCCGGCGGTGCCTTTCAATGACATCATCGGCGTGATGCAGGGGATTGCCATGCGCAACCCGCTATACCCGCTCAGCGTGGAGAACAACGACGCTCCACAGCCAAAAGACCCGGCGCCAGGGCGTATCGGCCCGCCGTCTATTGTCAGGCCGATTCGCTGAGACCCAGGCACGGGGAGTGGTGGTGTAATCGCTGCTTCTCTTCACGCCGGGTCATACCTGGAAACAATTGCGCCACTCATTCCTTCGGACCTCAACTGTTCCCGTGACGCTTACGTCACCCTCGGCTGTGACCTTTCTCTACGGCAAGGTGCCATCACGCGTTCAGCGGTTACTCGGCTACACACTTCAGCGCGTGAAAAATACGCACCTTTTTCGTGCACGCCATTCTTATGCTGCCCTTTCCTGGATCAGGATCCATGGCGAGACCACCACTGCCCATAAGCTTGGATCCCGTTCGACCAGGTCCAATGCCCGCGTCGCAGACACCTCGCCAAGGGTGCCTGCAGCCAGCCAGGCGGCGACTTTGTCACGGTTGTCTTCGGCCATTCCTTCGGCGGCCTCGATCAAATCCAGGCCGGCATCGACCCACAATAGGGCACCCTTGGCAAAGAACGGTTCAAGCTCCTTCCAGGAAATTTCGGCGGTTTCACCGAGCAGCTTGGCATAGAGGGTGCTTGGTTCTTGCGTCATGGGAATTCACCTGAGTAGAAAATCGGCGCAATCATAGCCCCGTCGCTCAGGCAGAAAAACCCAGTAGCAAATGAAGTAGCGATTGAAACTGCCAGGAAAGCCAAGGAATGCCTTGAAAGCTGTTAGCAGCCCGGCGCAATTCTGTCTTTTTCTTTCACTTAAGCGACATACCCAGGTTTTGCCCCCAGCTGCCAGCTTTTCAAGCGATCAACCGGCGCTCTACACTGTACCGGTACAGTTGCCAGGGCAATGCCGGGGGGATATCCGCGATATCTGATCCGGTTCTGCAGCTCACAAGGCCGCTAGAACTATAAAAAATACAACAGTAAGAGTGGAGCACTATGAATAAGGCTACTAAGCAGATTTCCAAACTGTTTGCCGCTATGGTCCTGGCTGGGGTTGCCGGCCATTCGTTCGCAGCCGACACCATCAAGATCGGCATCGCCGGTCCCAAGACCGGTCCGGTGACGCAATACGGCGACATGCAATTCATGGGTGCCAAGCAAGCCATCAAAGACATCAACGCCAAGGGCGGCGTAGACGGCAAGATGCTTGAGGCCAAGGAATACGACGACGCTTGCGATCCAAAACAAGCCGTGGCCGTTGCCAACAAAGTGGTCAATGATGGCGTCAAGTTCGTCGTCGGCCACCTCTGCTCCAGCTCCACTCAGCCAGCATCGGATATCTATGAAGACGAAGGCGTCATCATGATCACCCCCGCTGCCACCAGCCCTGAAATCACTTCCCGTGGCTACAAGCTGATTTTCCGTACCATCGGCCTGGACAGCGCGCAAGGCCCAGCGGCCGGCAACTACATCGCCGACCACGTGAAACCGAAAATCGTTGCCGTGCTGCACGACAAGCAGCAATACGGTGAAGGTATCGCCAGCGCCGTGAAGAAGACCCTTGAAGAAAAAGGCACCAAGGTTGCCGTCTTCGAAGGCCTGAACGCCGGTGACAAAGACTTCTCCTCGATCATCCAGAAACTCAAGCAAGCCAACGTCGACTTCGTCTACTACGGCGGTTACCACCCTGAGCTGGGCCTGATCCTGCGCCAAGCCAAGGAAAAAGGCCTGAACGCCAAGTTCATGGGCCCAGAGGGCGTGGGTAACGACTCCATCTCGCAAATCGCCCAGGGCGCTTCCGAAGGCCTGCTGGTGACCCTGCCGAAATCCTTCGACACCGACCCTGCCAACAAAGCCATCGTTGAAGAGTTCGCCAAGAACAAACAGGACCCAACCGGTCCGTTCGTATTCCCGGCGTACTCGGCAGTTGAAGTCATCGCCGGCGGTATCGCTGCCGCGAAGAGCGAAGACACCGCCAAAGTGGCCGAGGCCATCCACGCGGGTACCTTCAAGACCCCTACCGGCGATCTGAGCTTCGACGCCAAGGGCGACCTGAAGGACTTCAAGTTCGTGGTCTACGAATGGCACTTCGGTAAACCAAAAACCGAAGTTTCCCCTCAGTAAGCCAGGCGTTACTGGTCAACAAGCCCACTGTGCAAGCAGTGGGCTTTGTTTTACGAGGTTTATGGGCCATGTCACCCGCGATCCGGGCGCTGGCTCACCTGAAAATCTTAAAACCGTCACCAGCGGTTCGCTGGCAAACGCTTCGTGCAACCTGGTCACAGAACAGGGCACCGAGCCGGAAATGACTCCACCAGTGAAATGCGTATCGGGTTTTTAGGAGCGCTGTAATGCCTGAGATCTATCATTTTTTCCAACAGCTGGTTAATGGCCTGACCATTGGCAGCACCTATGCCTTGATAGCCATTGGCTACACAATGGTTTACGGCATCATTGGAATGATCAACTTCGCCCATGGCGAGGTGTACATGATTGGTTCCTACGTGGCCTTTATCGCCCTTGCCGGGCTGGCCATGATGGGGATCCACTCCCTGCCGCTGTTGATGACCGCTGCGTTCCTGGCATCGATCATCGTGACCAGTGCCTATGGCTACAGCATCGAGCGGGTTGCCTACCGTCCCCTGCGGGGCAGCAACCGTTTGATCCCGCTGATTTCCGCGATCGGCATGTCGATTTTCCTGCAGAACACCGTATTGCTGTCCCAGGACTCCAAGGACAAGTCCATTCCCAACCTGATTCCGGGGAGCATCTCCTTCGGCCCGGGTGGCGCACAAGAAGTGCTGATTTCGTACATGCAGATTCTGGTTTTCGTGGTCACCCTGGTGGCCATGCTGGGCCTGACGCTGTTCATCTCCCGCTCCCGTCTGGGGCGCGCCTGCCGGGCCTGCGCCGAAGACATCAAGATGGCCAACCTGCTGGGCATCAACACCAACAACATCATCGCCCTGACCTTCGTCATTGGTGCTGCGCTGGCGGCCGTGGCGGCCGTGTTGCTGAGCATGCAATACGGCGTGATCAACCCCAACGCCGGCTTCCTGGTGGGCCTCAAGGCCTTTACCGCTGCGGTATTGGGCGGCATCGGCAGCATTCCGGGCGCCATGCTCGGCGGGCTGGTGCTGGGTGTGGCCGAAGCCTTTGGCGCCGATATCTTCGGTGACCAGTACAAGGATGTCGTCGCGTTCGGCCTGTTGGTTCTGGTGTTGTTGTTCCGTCCGACCGGCATCCTGGGCCGTCCGGAGGTTGAGAAAGTATGAGCAGATATCTTAAATCGGCGTTTTTCAGCGCCTTGCTGGTGTGGGCCGTGGCCTTCCCGGTACTCGGCCTCAAGCTGAGCATTGTCGGCATCAACCTGGAGGTGCACGGCACCGGGCCTGTGACCCTGACCGTCATCGCCCTGTGTTCGGTGCTGATGTTCCTGCGTGTACTGTTCACCCAGCAGGTCGGTGCCTTGTTCAAGGGCAACCGTGGCCCGTTGGTGTCGCCCAAGGTCAGCCAATTTCTGACCCTGCCGCGCACCCAGCGCTACATCATCATCGGGTTGATCATCGCGGCGCTGATCTGGCCGTTCTTCGGCTCGCGCGGCGCGGTCGACATTGCCACGCTGATCCTGATCTACGTGTTGCTGGGCCTGGGCCTGAACATCGTGGTGGGCCTGGCCGGCCTGCTCGACCTGGGGTATGTGGGCTTTTACGCCGTGGGTGCCTACACCTACGCGCTGCTCTCGCATTACCTGGGCTGGAGCTTCTGGATCTGCCTGCCACTGGCCGGTATGGCAGCGGCGACGTTCGGCTTCCTGCTGGGCTTCCCGGTGCTGCGCCTGCGCGGTGACTACCTGGCGATCGTGACCCTGGGCTTCGGCGAGATCATTCGCCTGTTCCTGCGTAACCTCACCGATATCACCGGTGGCCCCAACGGTATCAGCAGCATTCCCAAGCCGACGTTCTTCGGGCTGTCGTTCGACCGCACCGCCGCCGAAGGCATGCAGACCTTCCACGAGTACTTCGGGATTGCCTACAACCCGGTGAGCAAAGTGGTGTTCCTGTACCTGGTCGCACTGTTGCTGGCATTGGCGGCCTTGTTCGTGATCAACCGCCTGCTGCGCATGCCCATCGGCCGTGCGTGGGAAGCACTGCGCGAAGATGAAATCGCCTGCCGTGCCCTGGGCCTGAACCCGACCATCATCAAGCTTTCCGCATTCACCCTGGGCGCTGCATTCGCCGGTTTTGCCGGCAGCTTCTTCGCCGCTCGCCAAGGCCTGGTGACGCCGGAATCGTTCACCTTTATCGAGTCGGCGATCATTCTCGCCATCGTGGTACTGGGTGGCATGGGCTCGCAACTGGGCGTGATCCTGGCGGCCATCGTGATGATCCTGCTGCCGGAAATGATGCGTGAGTTCAGCGAATACCGCATGTTGATGTTCGGCGCCATGATGGTGCTGATGATGATCTGGCGCCCTCAAGGCCTGCTGCCCATGCAACGTCCACACATGGAGCTGCGCAAATGAGCCGCGAGATCCTGAAAGTCGAAAACCTGAGCATGCGCTTCGGCGGTTTGCTGGCGGTCAATGGCGTGGCCCTGACCGTCAAAGAGAAACAAGTGGTAGCGCTGATCGGCCCCAACGGCGCCGGCAAGACCACGGTGTTCAACTGCCTCACCGGTTTCTACAAGCCGAGCGGTGGCAGCATCCTGCTGGACGGCCAACCCATACAGGGCCTGGCCGGCCACGAAATCGCCCGCAAAGGCGTGGTGCGTACCTTCCAGAACGTGCGGTTGTTCAAGGACATGACGGCGGTCGAGAACCTGTTGATCGCCCAGCACCGTCACTTGAACACCAACTTCTTCGCTGGCCTGTTCAAGACCCCGGCGTTCCGCAAGAGCGAACGCGAGGCCATGGAATACGCGGCGTACTGGCTGGACAAGGTCAACCTGACCGAGTTCGCCAACCGCCCGGCAGGCACCCTCGCCTACGGCCAGCAACGTCGCCTGGAAATCGCCCGCTGCATGATGACCCGCCCGCGCATCCTGATGCTCGACGAACCTGCCGCGGGCCTGAACCCCAAGGAAACCGAAGACCTCAAGGCGCTGATCAGTGTGCTGCGTGAGGAAAACAACGCCACGGTGCTGTTGATCGAACACGACATGAAACTGGTCATGAGCATCTCCGACCATATCGTGGTGATCAACCAGGGCACGCCGCTGGCCAACGGGACGCCGGAGCAGATCCGCGACAATCCTGAAGTGATCAAAGCCTACTTGGGGGAAGCGTAAAATGCTGCAATTCGAAAACGTTTCCACTTTCTACGGCAAGATCCAGGCCCTGCACAGCGTCAATGTGGAAGTGCGCCAGGGTGAGATTGTCACCCTGATCGGCGCCAACGGTGCCGGCAAATCGACCTTGCTGATGACCTTGTGCGGTTCGCCGCAAGCCTACAGTGGCAGCATCCGCTACATGGGTGAAGAACTGGTGGGCAAGCACTCCGCCGAGATCATGCGCAAGAGCATTGCGGTGGTGCCCGAAGGCCGTCGGGTGTTCTCGCGCCTGACCGTGGAAGAGAACCTGGCCATGGGTGGGTTCTTCACCGACAAGGGCGATTACCAGGAGCAGATGGACAAGGTGCTGCACCTGTTCCCCCGCCTCAAGGAACGCTTCAGCCAGCGCGGCGGCACCATGTCCGGCGGCGAGCAGCAGATGCTCGCCATCGGCCGGGCGCTGATGAGCAAGCCCAAGCTGTTGCTGCTGGACGAGCCTTCCCTGGGCCTGGCACCGATCATCATCCAGCAGATCTTCGACATCATCGAACAACTGCGCAAGGACGGTGTGACGGTGTTTTTGGTGGAACAGAACGCCAACCAGGCGCTGAAAATCGCTGACCGTGCCTATGTACTGGAGAATGGCCGGGTGGTGATGCAGGGTACGGGTGAGCAATTGCTGACCGATCCGAAGGTGCGGGAGGCCTACCTCGGCGGCTAAGAAAGAGTGAGTTCTAAGTAGGAGCTGGCTTGTGTGGGAGCTGGCTTGCCTGCGATGGCATCACCCCGGTGTATCTGAAGAACCGAGGCGTTTGCATCGCGGGCAAGCCCGACTCCCACATTTGCTTTGTATAAGTCATTAAACAGGTGTTGTTTGCAGTTTTTTTCGATGGCTTTGTAACGAATTCCCTCCCCCTTTCTCTAGTGGTGCATGCAGGCAATCAAGCCTGCGCATTCAACCACTGCTGGAGACACACCATGACCACCAAACTGTCCGCTGCCACCCTCGTTCTGGCCCTTGGTTCTGCCCTGAGCCTGTCCGCCCTGACCACCACCGCCCACGCGGCCGACGACATGCAGAAATGCTTCGGCGTGGCTGAAGCCGGCAAAAATGACTGCGCCGCGGGCGCCGGCACTTCCTGCGCTGGCACCTCCAAAACCAAAGACCAGGCCAATGCCTGGAAGCTGGTACCCGCCGGCACTTGCACCAAGACCCCAAGCACCACCTCGCCGACCGGTTTTGGCCAGGAAGCGGCCTTCACCGCCAAATCCTGAACCCCGCGCAGCCTGAGTACTGATGATGACGCCTACAGCCCAACACGCGGTCTCACCGGCTCAGGTGCCCGGCCTCCCCTATCGGGCCGGGCTGGGGCTCAAGACCGAGCACTTCACCGAGGTTCTCGAGACCCGCCCCGACATCGGTTTTTTCGAAGTACACGCCGAAAACTACATGGTGGCCGGCGGCCCGTTTCATCACTACCTGGGGTTGATTCGTGCGCAGTACCCCCTGTCACTGCACGGCGTCGGCCTGTCCATCGGCGGCGAAGCCCCCTTGGATCGCGAGCACCTGGCACGCCTGGCCACGCTGATCGAACGCTATCAACCCCAGTCTTTTTCCGAACACCTGGCCTGGTCCAGCCACGGCCCGGTGTTTCTCAACGACTTGCTGCCCCTGGCCTACGACGCCTGCACCCTGGAGCGGGTATGCGAACACGTGGATCAGGTACAGAGCACGCTCAAGCGGCCGATGCTGTTGGAAAACCCCTCCACTTACCTGCAGTTCCAGCGCTCTACCCTGGACGAAACCGACTTCATCAGCCAGATAGTCCGCCGTACTGGTTGCGGCCTGCTGCTCGACGTCAACAACGTCTACGTGTCCTGCATCAATCATCAGCGCGACCCGCTGACCTACATCGATGCCTTGCCATTGCACGCAGTGGGTGAGATTCATCTGGCCGGTTTTGCCGAAGACACCGACAGCCTGGGCGACCGCCTGCTGATTGATGACCACGGCGCGCCGATCGATAACGCCGTGTGGCAGCTTTACGCACAGGTACTGGCGCGGACCGGAGCGGTGGCGACGCTGATCGAGCGGGATAACCAGGTGCCCGCGTTCAGCGTGTTGCAAGCAGAGGCCCGGCAGGCCGAATGGTATTTGTCGCAGGTGGCCCGATGAGCATTCAGCAAACATTCGCCGAGGCTTTACTGGCCCCGCAAGCAGCCTGCCCCGAGGGCGTGTTCAGCAGCAACGGTGCTGAACCGGCGAGCCGCTTTGCGGTGTATCGAAACAATGTCCATAGCGCTTTGATCAATGCTTTGGCAGCCGCCTACCCGGTGGCGCGGCAACTGGTCGGCGATGAGTTTTTCCGCGCCATGGCCGGCCTGTATGCCCAGGCCCACCCCCCCACCAGCCCCTTGATCAGTGAGTACGGCGGCACGTTCGCTGACTTTATCCAGGGTTTCGAACCAGCCTGGAGCGTGCCCTACCTGGCCGATGTCGCCCGGCTGGAACGCTTGAGGGTCCGCGCTTATCACGCGGCGGATTGCCAGGTTCTGGATCAGCACAGCGTACTTCGGCAACTGCAAGGTTGCGCGCAACTGGGGCAACTGCGTGTACGACTGCATCCATCACTTGCCACGCTGGAATCTTCCTACGCGGTGGTATCGGTCTGGACGGCGCACCAGGCCGACGGGGCCATTACCAGCTTTAACCCCTGGCATGCTCAAGGCGGGCTGGTCTTGCGCCAAGGGTTGGTGGTCAAGGTATTCGCCATCGACCGCGGGTCTGTGACCTTTATCAACCGACTCAACCAAGGCGCAGGGCTGGAAATGGCCATAGCTGATGCCCTGAAAGCCTCTGACGAATTCGACTTGCACCTATGTCTCACGCTGTTGATCAGCCACGACGCCATCACCCATTTGCATCTGCAACCAGAGGTATCGCCATGAACTTTCCCGCTCCCTGCCTGGTAAAACGAACCGTCGCACTGTTTGAAAAAATCCCCTACAGCCTGATCGCCTTTATCGCGCGCTTCTCCATTGCTGCGGTGTTCTGGAAGTCTGGCCAGACCAAGGTCGAAGGCTTTGCCATTGACCTGATCAGCGGCACCTTCCAATGGGGTGAGCCCAAACTCGCCGCCTCGACGCTCTTTTTGTTTCGCAGCGAATACCAATTGCCTCTGCTGTCGCCAGAGGTGGCCGCGCACCTGGCAACCTTTGCCGAGCACTTTTTTCCGGTATTGATTCTGCTGGGGTTCGCCACGCGCTTCTCGGCCCTGGCCTTGATAGGCATGACCTTGACCATCCAGCTGTTCGTCTACCCTGACGCCTACCCCACTCACGGCACCTGGCTTGCGCTGTTATTGTTGTTGCTTGCCAAAGGCCCCGGGTGCCTGTCCATCGACCACCTGATTGCCCGTCGTTATCGCTGAAGCCGATCCAGCGCTTCGCCGCTGCGCTTGAACCAGTCCACCAGGTAGTCGGCCAACACCTGGGTACGCCGAGGCAAACCGCCTTGGTAGGGATGCACCAAGTACATCGGCATGCTGCGTGTCTGATAATCGCGCAGCAGCCAGCGCAATCGGCCGTCAGCCAGCTCCGTGGGTAGAACGTAGGACGGCAGGCGGGCAATACCGGCGCCGACCAACGCTGCTTTTTTCAACAGGTTGTAGTGGTTGGAGGCGAAGGTGCCGCTCACCTTTACCCGCAGCAATTCGTGTTGCTGGTGGTACAACCACTCCTCGCGGCCACTGTAATGACTGTTGAGCAAACAGCTGTGCGCCGCCAGGTCCGCTGGGGTCTGCGGCTCGCCATGCTGTTCCAGATAAGCCGGGCTGGCGCAGGTCATCTCATGCCAGGCCAGCAAAGGTTTAGCCACCAAGCGTTCATGTTCGATGGCGCCCGACCGTACCCCCAAGTCAAAACCATCCCGTGCCAAGTCTCGGTAGTTGTTATTGAGCTCCAGCTCGATCTGCACCTGCGGGTATTGCTTGGAGAACTCCATCAGCAAGCCATCGAAGAAGGTTTCACCCAACGACACTGGAACGGTCATACGCACAGGGCCAGCCAAATCATCTTTGAGCCGCGCCAATGCCTGGCGGGCGCGTTCCACCTGCACCACCAATGCTTGTGCCTGGGGCAGCAACGCCGCGCCGGCAGCAGTCAGGCTCAGCTTGCGCGTGGTGCGGTGCAGCAAAACCACGGCAAACTGCGCTTCCAACTGGCTGATGCGCTTGGACAACTGCCCTTTGCTGCAGCCCAATTGTGCGGCCGCCACGGTGAAACTGCCGGCTTCGATCAGCACGGCGAACGCCGCCAGGTCATCCATTTCGCTCATGGACTGTTTCCATTTGAAAACCAAAGGTTGCCTATTAGCACGTTTATCCAATTAAAAAGCCACACTAGACTGAACGCAAATCCCAACCCCTGTAGGAGCGAGCTTGCTCGCGAAGAACGTCAACGATCACGCGGTAAGCCTGACTACACGCCGGCGACCTTGAGTTTTTCGCGAGCACGCTTGCCCCTGCAGGAAATCAGCCCCAGAGGAACAGCACGATGAAAATCCTATTGATCGGTGCCAGCGGCACCATCGGTTCAGCGGTCAAGGCGGAACTGGCCCAGCGCCACGAAGTGATCAGCATCGGCCGCACCAGCGGTGACTTCCAGGTGGATATCAGCGATAGCGCCTCGATCCGTAAGCTGTTCGAGCAGACCGGTAAGTTCGACGCCCTGATCTGCGCGGCAGGCAGCGTCAACTTCGTGCCCCTGGCAGACATGAACGACAGCGATTTCGAACTGGGCCTGCGTGACAAGCTGATGGGCCAGGTCAACCTGCTGTTGATCGGCCGTGAGTACGCCAACGACGGTGCTTCGTTCACGTTCACCAGCGGCATCCTGAACCGTGATCCTATCCGTACCGGCGCTTCGGCGGCCTTGGTCAACGGTGCTCTGGACGCCTTCGTCAAAGCGGCGGCCATTGAATTGCCTCGCGGCCTGCGTATCAACTCGGTCAGCCCGACTGTGCTACTGGAAGCCATGGGCAGCTATGCCCCTTATTTCCGTGGCTACAAACCTGCCCCCGCCGCCGATGTGGCGCTGGCTTACGCAAAAAGCGTCGAGGGCCTACAAACTGGTCAGACCTTTATCGTGGGATGAGGGTGAGTACTGTAAGAAACGCCTGAAGCTGGCAAGCGGGCTTGTGATGCACGGCCAGCCTGCGTAACGTGGCGGCACTTGCCTGGAGACCCGATAATGCGCGCCGCCCGTACCCTCGTCCTGTTTGCCTTGCTTCCTGTATTCGCCGCCTGCCAATTGTTCGAAAGCGAGCCGGCCAAGCCATCGACTGTCGGGCTGACCCGTATGCAGGGTGAGTTGACCGCGGTGGACGGCAAACTGCTGTTCCAGCCGTGCGGCGACCAGCGTAGCTACGTGGTCAACGACACCGGCGGCACCAGCGTCCTGCAGGAAGCCGCCTCGCTGGCCGGCCAGCAGGGCAAGCTGTTTGCCGACCTGCGCGGCAAGTTTTCCGGGGTCGCCAGCGGCACCCAGGGTTCAGTGGACCTGCAACAGCTGTATCGCGTCGAACGCTCGACTTCAGCGTGCTCCGACCCGGACTTCAAGCGCATGATTCTGCGGGCCAACGGCCATAAACCCGCCTGGGCAATGAATGTCACGGCCAAGGGTATGGTGCTGGAACGCGAAGGCCATCCACCTTTGGCAGTACCCTACGTCGAGGAACAACTGGGCGACGGCCGCTTCAATCTGATGACTGAAGCCAACAACCAGCACATCGAACTGTGGGTGGCGCCCCAGCGCTGCGTCGACAGTGTGAGCGGCAGCCTGCAACACATGAGCGCCGAGTTGCGCGTGAACGGCCAGGTGCAGCGTGGTTGCGCAGCATTCGGCGGCTCGCGGGACGACTGATTAGGCCCTGTGCTGTTTTAACCTGACGGAAACTTGCCATTGGGGCTTATAATCGCCGGTTTGCAAAACAGCCGGCCTCCTTGCCCGCCGCCTACCGGATCCTGTCATGTTACGAATCACCGAACTCAAGCTGCCCATCGACCATCCCGAAGAAGACCTGCGCACTGCCATCGTGCAGCGCCTGGGCATCGCCAGTGATGACCTGCTCGATTTCACCCTGTTCAAGCGCAGCTACGATGCGCGTAAAAAGACCTCTGAGCTGTGCTTCATCTACACCGTCGACCTGAACGTGAAGGGTGAAGCCGCGCTGCTGCTCAAGTTTGCCGACGACCGCAACGTCAACCCGGCACCGGATGTCAGCTACAAGGTGGTGGGCCAGGCGCCGGAAGGCCTGGCTGAGCGGCCAATCGTGGTGGGCTTCGGTCCCTGCGGGATCTTCGCCGGGCTGCTGCTGGCACAGATGGGCTTCAAGCCGATCATCCTCGAGCGCGGCAAGGAAGTGCGCCAACGCACCAAGGACACCTGGGGCCTGTGGCGCAAAAGCGTGCTCAACCCCGAGTCCAACGTGCAATTCGGTGAAGGCGGCGCAGGCACCTTCTCCGACGGCAAGCTGTACAGCCAGATCAAGGACCCGAAATTCCACGGTCGCAAAGTGCTGCACGAGTTCGTCAAGGCCGGCGCGCCGGAAGAAATTCTCTACGTCAGCAAGCCCCACATCGGCACCTTCCGCCTGACCGGCGTGGTGGAAAACATGCGCGAGCAGATCATCGCCCTGGGCGGTGAAGTGCGCTTCGAGCAGCGGGTCACCGACGTGTTGATCGAAGACGGCCAGTTGAACGGCGTGGTCATCGACGGCGGCGAGCAGATCCTCTCCAAGCACGTGATTCTTGCCCTGGGCCACAGCGCCCGTGACACCTTCCGCATGCTCCACGACCGTGGCGTGTACATGGAAGCCAAGCCGTTCTCGGTGGGTTTCCGTATCGAACACCCACAGTCGCTGATCGACGCCGCACGCCTGGGTAAATACGCCGGCCACCCGAAGCTGGGTGCTGCGGACTACAAGCTGGTGCACCACGCCAAGAACGGCCGTTCGGTCTACAGCTTCTGCATGTGCCCGGGCGGCACCGTCGTGGCTGCGACCTCGGAGCCCCATCGCGTCGTGACCAACGGCATGAGCCAATACTCACGTAACGAGCGCAATGCCAACTCTGGCATCGTGGTAGGGATTACCCCCGAGGTGGATTACCCGGGTGGCCCGCTGGCCGGTATCGAGTTGCAGGAGCGCCTGGAGTCCCACGCCTACATCCTCGGCGGCAGCAACTACGAGGCCCCGGCGCAACTGGTAGGTGACTTCATCGCCGGAAAACCCTCCACCGCGCTGGGCAGTGTGGAGCCGTCCTACAAACCCGGAGTGTCGCTGGGTGACCTGGCCCTGGCCCTGCCGGACTTCGCCATCGAAGCCATCCGCGAAGCCTTGCCGGCGTTTGAGAAACAGATCAAAGGTTACTCGCTGCACGATGCGGTGCTGACCGGCATCGAGACCCGCACCTCATCGCCCTTGCGCATTACCCGCAACGAGTCAATGCAGAGCCTGAACGTCAAAGGCTTGTTCCCGGCCGGAGAAGGCGCGGGGTATGCCGGTGGGATTCTGTCGGCGGGTGTCGACGGGATTCGGATCGCCGAGGCGTTGGCGCGGGATATGCTCGGCATCCACGGTTGAAGCTTCGAGTTGTAAGCTTCAAGCCACAAGCTAAAAACAGGTATGCATCCTGCTTTTCTTGTAGCTTGGAGCTTACAACTTGGCGCTGCTTGTCAGATATTAGCGCGCAGGATGTTAGCGGGTAGCGCCTCACCGCGCTCGACACTCGCCGCAACCGCCGCGATCAACCCTTCCAGCTCATAGCCCTGCCCCGCCAGCCAAGCTTGATCGTAATAGGTCGTGGCATAGCGCTCACCACCATCGCACAAGATCGCAACGATCGACCCCGACTCCCCCGCCGCTTTCATCTGTTGCGCCGCCATCAGCGCACCGATCAGGTTGGTCCCGCTGGACCCGCCAACCCGTCGCCCCAAACGCTCAGCCAGGTAATGCATGGCCGCCAGGGACAATGCATCCGGCACTTTGACCATGGCGTCAATCACCGCGGGCAGAAACGATGCCTCCACCCGTGGGCGACCAATCCCTTCAATCCGTGAGCCACAGTCCAGGCGCAGGCTGGCGTCACCACTCTGGTAGAAGTCGAAGAACACCGAGCGTTCGGCGTCGGCACATAGAACACGCGTGCAATGTTGACGATAACGCACATAGCGGCCCAGGGTCGCGGTGGTGCCGCCGGTGCCAGGGCTGGAAATCAACCAACTCGGCTCCGGGTGCTGTTCAAAGCGCATCTGCTGGAAGATCGATTCGGCGATGTTGTTGTTCGCCCGCCAGTCGGTGGCACGCTCGGCGTAGGTGAACTGGTCCATGAAGTGCCCCCCGCTTTCCTGGGCCAGGCGTTCGGATTCGGCGTAGATCTGCGTCGGGTCCTGGACCAGATGGCTCTTGCCACCATAGAAGGCAATCTGGGCGATCTTCTCTTGGGACGTGGTCGCGGGCATGACGGCAATGAACGGCAAGCCGAGCAAGCGCGCGAAGTAGGCTTCAGAGATCGCGGTGGAGCCGCTGGACGCTTCAATAACGGGGGCGCCCGGCTTGAGCCAGCCATTGCACAGCGCATACAGGAACAGCGAGCGCGCCAGCCGGTGTTTCAGGCTGCCGGTGGGGTGGCTGGACTCATCCTTGAAGTACAACTCGATGCCTGGCAAACCCGGTAATGGCAGCGGGATCAGGTGGGTATCGGCGCTCCGCTGGAAGTCCGCTTCAATGATACGAATGGCTTCGCGGGCCCAGGTACGGTGGTCGCTCATGGTGGCTTCTCTAAAGGTTTTCAGCGGTGATCTTAGGATGTTTCCCACACTTCACACAGATACAGTGACGACGCAATTGGACACACAATTGCTAGTCTTTAACCCACCGATGTTCCGGCCAACTCCTTATAACAAATAAGAATATAACTTTTGTTTTAACAACTAACGGTACGGGTTAGGGTACCCACCTATTGAACCTGGATTGGAGAGCATCCCTTGCCTCTGCGTAGCACTTTCACCCGTTTCTTCCAGCTGGAAGCCGCCAGTGGTCTGTTGTTGATCGCCGCTGCCGCTTTGGCGCTGATTATCAACAACTCACCGTTGTCGCACCTGTACAACGCCTTTCTCGACACGCCGGTGGTGGCTCAGGTTGGCGCGTTGAAAATCGCCAAGCCGGCGCTGCTTTGGATCAACGATGGCCTGATGGCCCTGTTTTTCCTGCTGATCGGCCTGGAGGTCAAGCGTGAGCTGCTGGATGGTCACCTGTCCAAGCCTTCGCAAGTGGTGCTGCCTGGCGCAGCGGCCATCGGCGGCATGGTTGTGCCGGCGCTGATCTACTGGGCGCTTAACAAGGACAACCCGGCCGCCCTGGCCGGCTGGGCGATCCCCATGGCCACCGACATTGCCTTTGCGCTGGGCGTTCTGGCCCTGCTGGGCAAGCGCGTACCAGTGTCGCTGAAGCTGTTCCTGATGACCCTGGCGATCATTGATGACCTTGGCGCCATCATCGTCATTGCCTTGTTCTATTCCGCTGACTTGTCCACGGCATCCCTGGCGGGCGCGGGGGCGTGCTTGATTGCGCTGATTGCGATGAACCGCCTGGGCGTGATCAAGCTGGGGCCGTATATGATCATCGGCCTGATCCTGTGGGTGTGCGTGCTCAAGAGCGGTGTGCATGCGACCTTGGCGGGTGTAACCCTGGCGTTCTGCATTCCACTGCGCACCAAAAATGCTGAAACCTCACCGCTGCTGAGCCTGGAACACGCCCTGCACCCGTGGGTGGCCTACGCCATCCTGCCGCTGTTCGCGTTTGCCAATGCCGGGGTCTCTCTGACAGGTGTCAGCCTGGAGAGCTTCACCCACTCCGTGCCCATGGGCATCGCCGCCGGTCTCTTGATCGGCAAGACCGTCGGTGTGTTCGGCCTCACCTGGCTGGCGATCAAGACCGGCATCGCCTCACTGCCCAGCGGCGCCAACTGGGGTCAGGTAATGGGCGTGGCGATTCTGTGCGGGATCGGCTTCACCATGAGCCTGTTTGTCGGCTCCCTGGCGTTTGTGCCAGGCGCCAGTGAGTTTGCCGGTGAAGATCGCATGGGGATTCTGACCGGGTCGATCCTGGCGGCCTTTATCGGGTATGCCGTGACGGCGATGGCAAGTCGCAAGAAAGTCGTCGTTGCATGATTGAAGTCAGTCAGTTGTAGGAGCGAGCTTGCTCGCTCCTACAAACAAAACCCCCAACCGGTCACCCGGTTGGGGGTTTTTCTTCGCCTGAAGCTTAAGGCTTAGCGAGTAACGCGGCTGGTACCGTCGACGGTCATGATGCGTACGCGGTCACCAATGCGGAAGATTTCATTTTCCTGCACGGCTTGTACGTAGGCACGCATGCTGCCGTCGTCTTCGCGCACGGTGATTTCCACGCCCTGCGTACGGGTCAGGCCTTCTTCAGTGGCCGAGCCCAGCAGGCCGCCCGCAACTGCGCCGATCACAGCAGTAACGATGCTGCCACGGCCGCCACCGATGGCGCTGCCGCCAACGCCGCCGATGACTGCGCCCGCGGCGCCGCCGATTGGGGTCTTGGTCCCTTCGATTTTCACCGGACGCAGGGATTCGATGGTGCCCATGCGAACGGTCTGTACACGACGCGCCTCATCACGAGAGTACGAGTCGCCGGTCAGACTCGAGGCGCAGCCACCCAACAGCAACGACAGGGTGGTAAAGCAGGCAACTAGTAAAACGGACTTACGCATAGCATCAACTCCAAAGGACAGGTATTCATTAAACGCTGTGGCTTGGCGCGTGTCACGGCGCACCAGGCAGAAACTTGCTTTCATTCAGCCTGAGTACAGACTGCCAGCACCAGAGAACTCGACGAACGGTAACCAAGCCAGGGTACGGAACGATGCCATAACCGGCTCGATCAGTGTAGCCGCACAGCCGAAAGCGTCCGAAGTCTCTTGAACAGAGACTTCGACGCAACGGTGTTGATTCAGGTGGGATGACGAAAGGTGACGCTCAGGGCGCCAGGCGCTCGCGGCACCATTGGCCGTCTTGCAAGCGGTAGTTGAGGCGATCATGCAGGCGGCTGGCGCGGCCTTGCCAGAACTCGATGCGCTCAGGCAGTAAACGGTACCCTCCCCAATGCTCGGGGCAATCGGGCTGGGTATCGCTGAAACGCTCTTCAGTGGCCTTGAGCAGCGCCTGCAGCTCTTCGCGATCACGAATGACTTTGCTCTGCGGAGAGGCCCAGGCACCCAGACGGCTGCCCAACGGGCGCACCTGATAATAAGCATCCGACTCTTCAGGCGTGACCTTGACCACGCGCCCTTCAATGCGTACCTGGCGCTCCAGGGTGGGCCAGAAGAAGGTCATGGCCGCAAACGGCCGCGCCGCGAGTTGTTCACCCTTGGCGCTCTGATAGTTGGTGAAGAAGGTAAAGCCCTGTGCATCCAGGCCCTTGAGCAGCAGGATGCGGCAGTGCGGGCGGCTGTCCTGATCCACTGTCGCCAGCGTCATGGCATTGGCCTCCACTGGCGGCTGTTCGGTTTTCACCGCATCAGCAAACCAATGGTGGAACAACGCAAACGGCTCGTCCGGGGCCTGGGCCTCGCTCAAACCGTCCCGTGTGTAGTCACGGCGCATATCGGCCAGTGCCTGGGTCATGCGGCTTTATCCTTGTGGTTCAACAGCTCAGTTCTTCGCCTGGTCGTTCGAAGCGGGTGCCGCCTTGGCTTTTGCCGTGGCAGGTTTCTTCGCAGCCGGCTTGGCCGCAGCCTTTTTAGCCACTGGCTTGGCCGCCGCTTTCTTGGCCGTGGCCTTTTTGGCAGGCGCTTTGGCCGCCGGTGCTGGCGCAGGCACATTCTGCACCGCGACCATTTCGGCTACGGGCGGGGTCTTGCCGGAGTTGTACTTGCTCAGCAGTGCCAACATCGTTGTACGCTGAGTGAACATGATTTCCATGCGACGGTTCAGCGCACGCCCCTGATTGCTGTCGTTGGCGGCACGCGGCATAAGGTCGCCCATGCCACGCAGCATCAAGCGATCCTGTTTCAAACCACTCAGGCTGAAAATCGAGGCAATGGACTGCGCACGTTCCTTGCTCAACGCCTGGCTGGCCGGGGCGCTGCCCGTGGCATCAACGTGGCCCAGCACCAGTACGGCGGTCTTCGGGTCAGCTTCGACGGCCTTGGCCACCCGCGTGAACGGGCCCAGGGTCACCGGCAGCAACATGGCCGGACGCTTCGGGTTGTAGGAGCCGTCTACCGGGGCAATCACCACCAGGGTGTTGTCACGGCGCTCCAGTTGCAGGTTGCTGTCCTTGATGGCGGCACGCAGGCGTGGTTCGTATTCGTCCAGCCAGGCTTGGGTGATCTTCGGGTCAGGCATTTGTACATTGGTCACATCGACCTTGGCCAATGGCTTTGGCTTGCTTTCGAACGGCCACCACCAGCGCGGCTCGCTGTCGGTCTTGGCGAGGACAGGTGCCGCGTCCGAGGCCGGGGTTGCCGCCTTGAGGTCGGCTTTCAGGTCGGCCTTGGCGTCGGCGGCTTTGTCTTCGGCACTCTTGGTGGAAAACGGCCACCAGCTGTAACCGGTGTCAGCTTTGGCGGCCGGGGCAGCGGCAGCAGCGGTGACAGGCTCAACAGGCTTGGCACCGGCGGCCGGCTTGGCGTCGGGTTTGGCATCCGACTTGGCGTCGGTCTGGGCCACTGGATCCTTGGTCGCGGTTTTGTCAGATCCAAATGACCACCAATGCCCACCTTCGGCATCATTTTGTGGAGTTTGTGCACAACCCGTAATAGTGAGGCACAGCGCCAGTGCCAAAGACTTGTTCGATAACATGAGATATCCACAAAATGAGAAAAAAACAGAGGGTCGCAGGACCCGTTAAACAGACGCTAAAAGAGCATTCAAGTTACAACATGTCGTTCAGCATCTTTTTTATACTTGCCTTTGTAACAAAAAATTGTGAAACAGCAAGGGGTTTATAGACAACCGGCCAATATTCCGACCAACTTCTGGGCCCGCGGGTCCATAAGTACGTAGGGCCCCAAGGTATTAGTCACAAAACCGAAGGCTACATCATGTTCAGGGTCGGCAAACCCGACTGAGCCCCCTGCCCCGGGATGCCCGAATGCACGTGGTCCGAGGCCGAACGTGGCATTGGGCAACTGCGGTTGATCCAACATGCAGCCCAGGCCGAAGCGGGTTTGGGTCAATAAGGTTTTATCCAGCCCGATACTGTGCTCGCGGGTCAATTGTTCGAGCATGTCGCTTTCCAGCAAACTACCGTCCAACAAACCACTATAAAACCCGGCCAGGCTGCGTGCATTACCGTGGCCATTCGCCGCAGGCTGCTGCATGCGTCGCCATTCAGGCTTATTAGTGCTGGTCAGAATAGACGGTGGATTGGCAAATGCACGGGTAGTCATCGCCGCCGGCTCGCGCATCATTACTTGAAGTAACCGTTGCGCGGCTTCATCCCCCATAGTGCCTTTGCTGCGCGCTATATGAGCGACGCGATAAAACTCTTCATCCGCCAGGCCTACATGGAAGTCCAACCCCAATGGCCGTGCCACCCGCGCCACGATCGACTCCCCCGGCCCGCGCCCGTCGGCGCGACGCAACAGTTCGCCAACCAGCCAGCCGTAGGTGATCGCCTCATAGCCGTGGCCCTGGCCCGGTGTCCACCACGGGGCTTCTGCCGCCAGGGTATCGACCATCAATTGCCAGTCGTACAACGCTTGGGTGGGCAGCATTTCGCGGATGGCGGGCAGCCCGGCCTGGTGGCAGAGCAACTGGCGCAGCGTGATCGCGTCCTTGCCAGCAGCGGCAAACTCCGGCCAGTACTCGGCTACCGGCGCATCGAGCTTGAGCTTGCCTTCGGCCACCAGTTGCAGGGCGGTCACTGCCGTGAAGGTCTTGGTGCAGGAGAACAGGTTGACGATGGTATCGCTGTGCCAGGCCTCGGCACCGTCCTTGTCGGCAGTACCGGCCCACAGGTCGACGACGGTTTGCCCGCCGATCTGGATGCACAGCCCGGCACCACGCTCCTGAGGATCATCGAACAGTGCGGCGAAGGCTTCGCGCACCGCTTCGAACTGCAGCTCGTAATGACCCTGAATCTGCACCTAAGTCCCCTCGGAAAACACCATGAAAAGTGGTCGCCATTCTTTCAGCCATTGTAGGTTTTGTGAACCCGTCAACGATGAATCAATGACCGTTTCCAGCGTGTCCACCGGCATGCCCAGCGCCCTGCCCCGCGCCTTTGCCGTCGCGCCCCGGCTTGCCCGCTTCACTTTCACGCATCGCTTGGGTGGCCTTGGCTTTTTGCGCCTCACGGCCCAACTGGTCGAGCGCGGCCAGGTTGCTCTTGCGCACCGTCTCGACAAAGCCCTGGAAAGGTACATCGGTGATGCCGACCAGGCCGAAATGGCCGTTTTCACCATCCAGCAGACGCCCGGTTACCGGCTGGTCCAGGTACTGGAACCAGTGCACCCCGACAATCGACGGCTCGGCCACCGCCTGCTTGAGGAACGCGGAGTACGCCGCGCCGCGGTCCTCTTCGCGGGCCAGTTGCGTCACGCCGCCCCAGAACGGGCCGCGGTCGGCGGAGCCAAAGTTGAATTCGGTGATCAGTACCGGTTTGTCCAGCGCACGCAGGGCGGCGAAGTCGTAACCGTCCTGGGGTTTCAAGGTGTACATGTTGAAGCTCAGCACGTCGCAATACTGCGCGCACGAAGCGACGGCCTCGGGCGTGCTCACCGCAAAACGGCCGCCCAGCAACAGCTGGTTGGGCGCGTGCCACTTCAGCGAGTCGGAAATGGTCTTGAAGTAAGCATCGGCGAAGGTCTTCTGGAAATACTTGAAGTCGGCTTCGATTTCCGGGTGTTCAGGGCTGGGCATCGGCGGCTCGAAGCCTGGGTCTTCCATCAGTTCCCAACCAGCCAGTTGAATACCCCAGGCTTTGGAAAGGCCCTCTTCATTGCGATATTTATCGCGCAGTTGCTTGAGGAAGGCGCGCTTGGCCGGCACGTCGGTGGTCATGCGCAGGGTGCCGTACGCCAGGGCGTAGCGGGATTTTGCATCCTCGCCAGGACCGGCCCAGGCCAGTTCGTTGTCGGCAAAGAAACCGATCAGCCAAGGATCGTCACGGTGATCGCGTGCGGCAATAGCCACTGCGCGCTCGGTGGCCATGGCAAAGCGCGGGTCGAAGGGGTCGGGCATGCCGCCCCACCAGTCGGTGCCGGTGCTGATGCTGGCATAGTCACCGACAATCGACAGCGGCAAGGTGTACGGCACGCGGTCGGCAGTGGCCAGGTCCGGATCGCTCCAGTTGCCGACGGTGTTGAAGCCCCAGGCTTGCAGGCGATCGAGGGTGTGGGTCACCCAGCGTGGCTGGTCCAACGCGTCCCCGCCGTAAGTACGTTGCAGGTTGGCGCCATAGAAATCGTACCAACGCCCGGAGCCAAAACCGCGGCCTTCACCGGCGCCGTTGCCGGTGCGGCTGTCGTCGCTGCCGTAGTACTTGTCAAAGGGTTCGCCGGCCTTGGGCAGCGCCGCGAACATCCACTCGCGCCCCGCCACATAGGTCTGGCTGTTGTCCGGCGCCACGGTGTTCACCCCCAGCGAGTAGAACGGATGCCCCTGCGGCGTCACCAGGTACCAGCGGCCGTCGCGCTTCTGGGTGCGGAAAAAACCGCTGGCATCGAAGGCCGGGCCCTTCTTCCAGCCACCGTATTGATCCAGGGAGGACTTGTCCCGCTCGGCCAGCCAGGTCTTGAGCTGCTGTTTTTCCTTGGCGGCCGATGCCTTGAGTTGCTCGTCACTGCTGACCTTCTCCGGCCAGCGTGCGCGGTTGGATTGGCCATAGGCATCCACCAGTTCAGTGTAGGCAGCCTTCAATACCGGCTCGCTGTCCTGCACGCCAAAGCGCTCCAGCAGGATACTTTGAGCGGCATTGGGCTTGAGCATCGACAGGGTCACCGAGACGACCTGGCTGCGGTCGATTTCCCCGGCGCTGGCGGCCAGCAATACCCGTTGGCCATCCACAGTCATCGGCATCGGCGGGCCGGCCTTCATGCCCTGGCTCAGCGGTGAGTTGGCTTGCAGCGGGACGAGCAGCGTCTGGGCCGGGCCGGCAGGCAGGTCGATGCGGCTGACGAGCGTCTTGCCGTCGGCGCTCTGCACCTTGACGTAAAGGGTCAGCGCCCAGTTCATCGCGCTCTGGATACGCAGGCTCATGGCGCTCGATTGCGACCAGTCCCACGTCCCCATCTGCGGGCTGAGCACCAGGCTCGGCTCGGCCGCTGGGTTGAAGGTGATGCGGCGCAGCACCTCGCCTTCGGGGGTTTGTTCGGCATTGTATTGCGGCAGGCTGGCGTCCTGGGTCGCCACCTTGACCACATCGGCCGGCCGGACGAAGTTGAACAGCGTTTGTTGCCCCTCGGGCGCCGCCATCAACGGCGCAGCGAACAGCAGGGCAAAAAGAGCGGGCAGCGTGCGAATCATACGAACAAGGTTCTCCCAAACGGCCGATGACTGGCCTGATGATAGTGATGAGATAGACCACAGAGTGGGCGAATCCGCCCACGGTGGCTTAAGAAATTTCGCGCCTGAACGGCGGCAATGCATTGAGGATCGCCTTGCCATAGCGCTGGGTAACCAGGCGACGGTCGAGCAAGGTGATGGTGCCGCGGTCTTCTTCGGTACGCAGCAGACGCCCGCAGGCCTGCACCAGCTTCAGTGAAGCATCCGGCACCGAGATTTCCATGAACGGGTTGCCGCCCCGGGCTTCGATCCATTCGGCCAGTGCGGCCTCGACCGGGTCATCCGGCACCGAGAACGGGATTTTGGCGATCACCACGTGTTCGCAGTAGGCACCGGGCAAGTCCACGCCTTCGGCAAAGCTGGCCAGGCCGAACAACACACTGGAATCCCCACCGTCGACCCGCGCCTTGTGCTTGTTCAGGGTTTCCTGCTTGGACAGGTTGCCCTGGATAAACACCTGCTTGCGCCAGTCGCGGTCGAGGCCGTCGAACACGTCCTGCATCTGTTTGCGCGACGAGAACAGCACCAGAGTGCCGCGGGAGCCTTCCACCAACGACGGCAGATCACGAATGATCGCCGCCGTGTGCGCCGCAGCGTCCCGTGGGTCGGCCTTGAGGTCTGGCACCCGCAGCACGCCGGCGTCAGCGTGATGAAACGGGCTGGGCACCACGGCGGTAACGGCCTTTTTCGGCAGGCCGGCGCGCATGCGGAAGCGGTCAAAGGTGCCCAGGGCCGTCAGCGTGGCCGAGGTTACCAGGCAGCCGTAGGCGACGTTCCACAGGTTGCGGCGCAGCATTTCAGCGGCGAGGATCGGACTGGCGTTGACCTCGATATCGAACAGCGCACCGCTTTCCGACAACGTCAGCCAACGGGCCATGGGCGGGTTGTCTTCCGGGTCTTCGACGGTGAAGGCGGTCCACAGCTCCCAATTGCCTTGGGAACGAGACAGCAGGCTGCCGAACAAGGGGTACCACTCTTCGGCCTGGTTGCTGGCGATGCCGATATTGACCTCGCCATCCATGCCTTCCTTGAGCAAGTCCGTCAGGCGCGTGAACAGGTCGGTGAGGCGTGAAAAGCCTTTCTTCAGCTCGATGCCCATTTCGCGCATGTGCTCGGGAATCATCCCGCCGACAAAACGGTGACGCGGGCGCTCTCGGCCTTCGACGTCTTCACCGGGCTTGAAGTCCGCCACCTGCTCGCAGGCGCTGAACATGAACTGCTGCTGGGTCTTGATCTCGCGCGCCAGCTCCGGCACTTGCTCGATCAACTTGCCCAGGTCGCCGGGCAACGGGTGCTGGGCCAGTAACTTGGTGAGGTTCTTGGCAGTGGTTTCCAGCCAGTCGGCCGTGGAGCGCAAGCGGGTGTAATGGGCGAAATGGCCAATGGCCTTGTCTGGCAGGTGGTGGCCTTCGTCGAACACATAGAGGGTGTCGCGTGGGTCGGGCAGTACCGCACCGCCACCCAGGGCAAGGTCAGCCAATACCATATCGTGGTTGGTGACGATGACATCTACCTTGCCCATGCCTTCGCGCGCCTTGTAGAAGGCGCACTGGCCGAAGTTAGGGCAATGGCGGTTGGTGCATTGGCTGTGGTCGGTGGTCAGGCGCGCCCAGTCTGAATCTTCCAGGGCGGTGGGCCAACTGTCGCGGTCGCCGTCCCATTTGTTGCCGGCCAGCTTCTCGATCATGCTGGTAAACAGCTTCTGGCTGGCCTCATCCACCTCGATCTTGAAACCTTCTTCTTCGAACAAGGAGGCGGTGGCGGTTTGGGCGTGGCCTTCCTGCAGCAATACGTCGAGCTTGGACAGGCACATATAGCGGCCACGGCCCTTGGCCAGGGCGAAGGTAAAGCTCAAGCCGCTGTTGCGCATCAGGTCGGGCAAGTCTTTGTAGACAATCTGCTCTTGCAGCGCGACGGTAGCGGTGGCGATCACCAGGCGCTTGCCAGCAGCCTTGGCCGTAGGGATCGCAGCCAGGCTGTAGGCCACGGTCTTGCCGGTACCGGTACCGGCCTCGACGGCCACTACCGCAGGCTCGCCCTCGCGGCGGCCTTCGTCGTCGGTGTCGATATCCCCGAGGACTTTTGCCACTTCGGCGATCATCAGGCGTTGGCCGTAGCGCGGTTTCAAGCTCTTGGCTTCGAGAAAACGCGAATAGGCGCCCTGGATCGTGGTTTTGAGTTCAGTGCTGATCATGGATAGTCGGGCGCAAAAAACGCTGGATAAATTTTCAGTGGTTCGGATCGGCCGCTATCATACCCCGCTAATTAATCCCGCGCAGAACGGAGTACCACAATGACCGCGTTTAGCCTCGCCTATACCCTGCATGTACTGGCCGCCTTGATCTGGGTAGGCGGCATGTTTTTCGCCTGGATGATCCTGCGCCCCGCCGCCGTGGCGGCACTTGAGGGCCCTGCCCGGCTCAAGCTGTGGGCAAATGTGTTTCAACGTTTTTTTGTTTGGGTATGGGTGGCTGTGGTGCTTTTGCCGATCAGCGGCATTGGTTTGCTGCAACTGCGCTTCAGTGGTTTTGAGACCGCGCCGCGTTATGTACAGGTGATGATGGGGTTGTATCTGGTGATGACGGCGTTGTTTATCCGCATCCAGGCCTTGAAGTTCCCGGAGCTGAAGGCAGCGGTGGCGGCTGAGGATTGGCCGGCGGGCGCGGCAGCGCTGGGGCAGATTCGCAGGTTGGTGGGGATTAATTTGATCGTGGGGTTGGTGGTGGTGGCGGTGGCTTCGGCTCGGCCGATGTTCTGAGCTGTTGGCTTGCCCTAACGCGTGTAGGAGCGAGCTTGCTCGCGAAAAACTCACAGACGCCGCGTTTATTCAGGAAGCACGCGTTATCGTTGACGTTTTTCGCGAGCAAGCT
>NZ_JALJRP010000002.1:0-100330 GCF_024519715.1 Pseudomonas sp. Pse35
CCCCAAAATCTTGGGAGCGCTTCGCACTCCAGCGGGAGCAAGCTCCCTCGCCACAAAAGCGACTCTATTTCTTGGCCGCAATCATCGCCATGAACGCCGGCATCGCCGCCTGCCTGTCCGCCTCTACCTTCTGCGCATTGGGCATCTCATTCAGGCGCGCCAACAATGCCTTCGCCTTCGGCAACTGCTCCAGCAGGTCCAGCCCAAACAGCTTTTCGCCCACACCGCAGGCCAGGCTGAGGCTGTACATGAAATACAGGTCCGCGAGGGTGAAGCTCTCACCTGCCACATAAGGCGCAAACTTACCGTGCCGGCCTAACGTACCCATCCCAAGCAGCAGCTCGGCCCTGGATTTTTCCTTGATCGCCTCCGGCACCGTCATGCCGAAAAAAGCCTCGGCGTAACACGCCCGCGCAGGCAGTTCGATGTACAGCTCGATCTCACGGCACAACGCCAACACCTGAGCCCGCGCAAACGGGTCGGCGGGCAACAGCGCCGGGCCTTCCTGGCTCTGCTCGAGGTATTCGAGGATGACGCTGGTTTCGTTGATGAACCCCTGCTTCACACCCAGCACCGGCACTTTGCCGCGGGGGCTGACCGCCAAAGCTTCGGGGGTTTGCCCGGCGTAAAAAGGCACTTCTTCGAAGGGCAGTCCTTTCTCCAGCAACGCCAGCTTGACCATGTTGTAGTAGTTGCTGACCGAAAATCCGTAAAGCTTGAGCATCGCAAAGCCTCCAGGCCGGGTGTGGGGTTGGCTGCAAGAGTTATAGATCCTTGAGGGCACCCTGACCAGCAGCATCACCCACCTGAATGGGGGTAGACTGACGCCCTTTCCTTGAGGAGCCTGCCATGAGCGAGCCGACCGATATCGACAACGACGAAGAAGAATTCACCGAGACCACGCTGATCGAAGCCATCGAGAACCAGATCGAGAGCGATAACCCGCCAGCGGCCAAGGCTACGTTCAACAAACTGACCCTGGTGGGTTACGAGCGCGAAGATATCCTGAATCTGATGGCTCACGTGCTGGCGTTCGAGATCGATGCCATGCTCGAAGATGACCGCGCCTTCAATACCGAGTGGTATGAAACGGCACTGCGGGCACTGCCCGAGCTGCCGCCGGAAAAGGAATAACCCCGGCACGCAGCAACACGCTGGACAGTTCGGCAAAGTGCGTTCACCTTATGGCCTGCTAGCCTCTAATAAATTTTAGAAAGTCTGGAGTCCTTATGTCGTATACCCCTGAGTTGGTTGCCGAACTGGAAATCCTTGTACTCTTCCCCTTGGACAGCACCAAGGAAGGCTTGAAAGTCCATCAGACTGCCGCCCCCACTGCCATCGCCGCTGCCAAGCGCCTCCATGCCAAAGGGCTGATCGACCAACCGGACGGGGGCTACCTGACGAGTCTTGGCCGGGACGCTGCCGAGCAAGCCCAAACCCTGCTGACCATCCTCACCACTGCCAGCACCAAAGAAGCCGCCTGATACCTGATACTGCCCATGGAGTCCGCCGCCTGCGGATTCCGCGGGCACTGCTGCGCGGCATACAGAATTCTGACGCCAAAAAGCCATTTCCCTCTAAAACTCCTACGCTACTGTCTGTAAACTCCTGCATGGCCGCCCGCGTCGGGCCCTGCGAGCCAACGAGTTCGACATGACCCGCACCCATGAAATCCGCCCCGATCTGGACGAAGGCATCGACCGCAAGGTGCTGACCCAACTGCGCGCGCGTTTCATGACCCTCAATCAAGGCCGCATGGCCCGGGCCGTCGAGGGGCTGACGCCACGTCAGCAAAGCGTGCTGGCCTTGTTGCCGCTGTTTTTCCACGTCAATCACCCGCTCTTGCCGGGCTATGTCTCTAGCAGCACGCCGGCCGGGCTGTCGAATTTCGAACCGCACGCCCAGACCCTGGCCGATGCCCAGCGCCTGACCCGTTCGTTCTCCTATAAACCGCGCCACGGCAACCCGCCTACGCCGATCCACGGCTTGTTCCTGATGGGCAGCCTTGGCACCCTGGCCCAGGCCGATCAAAGCGATATGGACGTGTGGGTGTGCCACGCTCCCGACTTGAGCGAAACCGAGCTGGCCGAGCTGCGCAAAAAGTGCCAACTGCTGGAAACCTGGGCCTTGGGCATGGGCGCCGAAGCGCATTTCTTCCTGATCGACCCGACGCGCTTTGTGTTGGGTGATCGCGATACGCAACTGAGTTCCGACGACTGCGGCACCACCCAGCACTACCTGTTGTTGGATGAGTTCTATCGCACCGCGATCTGGCTGGCCGGGCGCACGCCCATCTGGTGGCTGGTGCCGGTCTACGAAGAAAGCCGCTACGCCGAATTTACTCACACCCTGGTGTCCAAGCGTTTTATCCGCACCGATGAAACCCTCGACCTCGGCCATCTGGCTCATATTCCTCCAGGGGAGTTTATCGGGGCCGGGCTGTGGCAACTGTTCAAGGGCATCGAGTCGCCCTACAAGTCGGTGCTCAAGCTGCTGCTGACCGAGGTCTACGCAAGCGAACACCCGAACGTGCGCTGCCTGAGCCTGCGCTTCAAACAGGCGGTGTTCAGCCATCAGGTAGACCTGGATGAGTTGGACCCGTACATCATGGTCTACCGCCGTATCGAGGAGTACCTCAAGGCCCGCAACGAGCTGGAGCGCCTGGAATTGGTGCGGCGCAGCCTGTACCTGAAGGTCAACCGCAAGCTCAGCGCCGGCCAGCGCACCGCCGGTTGGCAACGGCAACTGCTGGAACGCCTGGCGCAGGAGTGGAGCTGGGACACGCGCCAACTGGCCCTGCTGGACAGCCGCAGCCAATGGAAAGTGCGCCAGGTCGCCTCCGAGCGCCGTGCTCTGGTCAATGAGTTGAACTACAGCTACCGCTTCCTCACGCAGTTCACCCGCAGCGAACAGACCGCCAGCGCGGTCAATAAGCGCGAACTCAATGTACTGGGCCGCCGCTTGTACGCGGCGTTCGAGCGCAAGGCCGGCAAGGTCGAGTTCATCAACCCCGGCATCGCCCCTGACCTGGCCGAAGATACCTTGACTCTGGTGCAGTCGCCCAACCGCAAGGAGCCGGGCCAATACCATTGGGGCCTGTATAACGGCAACCTTACCGCTCTCGAATGGGAACACTTTGCACCGATCAAACGCAGCCGCGACCTGCTGGAAATGCTCACCTGGTGCCATCGCAACGGCGTGATCGACAGCAGCACCCGCCTGGCGCTGCACCCCGGCACCAGTGACATGACCGAGTTCGAGCTGTTCAACCTGCTGGGCAGCCTGCAACAGACCATCACCCTGCCCCTGGCCAGTGTCGACGAGGTCCGCTTGCTGCGCCCGGCAGTGCCAGAAGAGGTGCTGCTGCTGATCAACGTCGGGGTTGACCCGCTCAAGCATCATCGCGACCTGAATATTCTGATGACCACGGAGCGCACCGACTCCCTGAGCTATGCCGGCGTGCGCGACAACCTGGTGCTGACTCTGGACCAAGTCACGCTCAACAGTTGGAACGAAGTAATGGTCAGCCGCTATGACGGCCCGCACGCCCTGCTCGACTGCCTGCGCGACTATCTCAACCAATTGCCATCGAACCATCTGCCACGCCTGCGAGTGCGTTGTTTTTGTCACAACCGGGCACAGTTCATTGCCCAGCGGGTGGAAGAAGTATTCGACACCGCGCAGCATCTGCTGCTCGGCCAGGGCAATCATCGCTACCTGCTCCAGGTGCAACAGCATTATCACGTCATGGAACTGGTACCGGGCCAAGCCACCCATGTATCACTGCCGACTCAGGACGCGCTGATCGCTTACCTTAGCGAGGAGCTGGCCAGCTACAGCCCGTGGCACCTGGACGCCATGGCCTTGGAAGACCACGACCTGGCGCTGCTGCTGCCCATGGGCCAAGCCGAGTGTGTGCAGGTGTTCTACCGGGTCAATGAAGGCTTCGCCGACGTCTATGTGCTCGACGAATTCAACGCGCTCTGGCAACAGCGCTTGCCGTTTCATGATGAGCAAAGCCTCTTGGCCCCACTGCAACGCTTTTTGCAATCGATCCTGTACCGCCGGGAAGCGCTATTGTCCCTGGACACCCAGCAACCTGCGGGCGAAGTACAGATCCTGTACTACCAACTGTTGCCATCGGGCAACGGCCGGGCGCGGGGCGTGGAGCCACGACCGGCCCCGCAAGACCCGCCCAACAAGGCGTTTTATGACGTGCAGGCCATCATCGGTAAAGGCGCGCCAGGCCAGGTAGGGATCACCCTGTACTGTAATCAGCGGGAGTTTTCCGAACTGGAATTTGGCGACCAGCTGTTTGCAGTGGTCGCCCGGGAGATCGTCGGGCAACGTCGGGAAACCGAGCGTTACCGCGGCTATATCACTGATCTGGATCTGTCGGGGCTGCTCGGTGATGTGCAAAGCCCAAGCAATCTGTACCTGCGCTATAAAGCCGAACTGGAACAGTCACTCAATGCGGCCTTGGATCAGGTTTAGAGCGGGAAGGCGCCGCCATCTTTGGGCTGGCCTTCGACGCTGAGCAATTCCAGCTTGAGGGTCTTGCCGCCAGGCGCCGGCCAGTCGATGTGCTGGCCCACTTGCAGGCCAAGCAATGCGCTGCCCACGGGCGCCATGATCGAAATCTTGCCTTCGTCGGCGTTCGCGTGCTTGGGGTAGACCAGCGTCAGGTGATAGTCCTTTCCGCTGCTTTGTTCACGGCAATGCACGCTGGAATTCATGGTCACGACACCCGCAGGCACTTCATCGTGACCAACCACGTCTTCGGCGCGGTCGAGTTCGGCTTGCAACGCTTCGACGCCGGGAAACTCGTCGCCCAAGCGGTCGATCAGTTGCTCCAGACGCTGCACGTCAAGACGGGTAAGAATGATGGACGGTGCGGTGGTCATGATTCAGGCAGACTCCTTTTTTCTGCACAAAAAAGCAAAACCCCGCCAGGAAAAGGCGGGGTTCTCACGGACCTCGATGAATGGAGGTGTATCCGGACACTACCACAGCGACACAAATAAACAAGACGCCGTCAGGCGCTCGCCTTGCGCTGCTCGGCCTCGGCGCAGATCACCCGGCGCCGCGCATCGTCGGCAGAGCGCCATTCCCGGATGTCTTCCACATGGCGAAAGCAGCCAAGGCAGACTTTCCGCTCGTCCAGGCGACACAAACTGATACAAGGTGACGGCACCGCCGGGCTGACATTGCTGAACAGCGGCTTGGGCGGGCGTACGGCTACAGGCTCACTCACCATCAGATCTCGTCGAAATCCAGCTCGACGCCGGTGTATTCCTGAACCAGGCGCATAAGCATCTCACCCAGCAACTCTTCACTCTTGTCGCACTGCCATTTGCCGCTTTCTTCATCGTAGTCGAAGTGAACGCCACCGGAGCGCGCCGCCAGCCACAACTGACGCAGCGGCTCCTGGCGACTGAAGATCAATTGCTGGCCGCTCTCGAACTTGACCGTCAGCACACCGGCCGAGCTTTCCAGGTCCACGTCCAGGCCGCTGTCGTCGAAAATATCTTCCAGCTTCTCTTGGGTGGCATCCACCAGGTCGTGAAAACGGGCTTCGGTCAAACTCATTGTGGCAACCTCAAAAGTGTCTGGTTTTGCTCAAGCGCCGCACGATACGGGCGAGCTTCGCCGATTGCAAAGGATACTGATTTCATCACGGATGACGGTACGAAATATCCCCAGGCATCGTAGCCTGCTTCCCTACTGTCTCGGCAAACCCCCGCCGGACGGGTGGTGCGGCGCATAGGCAAGCTGGCGGGTGGTCGGTATACTCGGGCGCAATTAATGCATATTCAAGGATTTCGCCATGAAGCGCCTGATCTCTTCCCTTGCTGCGCTCGTCGCGGTCGCTTGCCTCGTTAGTGCCTGTGGCCAGAAAGGCCCGTTGTACCTGCCGGATGACAGCAAAGATCCAAACGAACAGGCGCAATCGTCGCAAAAGCCGTCAAAAGCCCATAAGCACGACACCTACTAAGTTAAGGGAAACTTATGGACGCTTTTAACTACCGGGACGGCGAGCTGTTCGCGGAAGGCGTGGCATTGTCCGCGATTGCCCAGCGCTTCGGCACCCCGACCTATGTGTACTCGCGTGCGCATATCGAAGCTCAATACCGCTCGTTCACCGACGCCCTCGACGGCGTGCCGCACCTGGTGTGCTACGCAGTCAAGGCCAACTCCAACCTGGGTGTACTCAATGTCCTGGCGCGTCTTGGCGCTGGTTTTGACATCGTATCCCGTGGCGAGCTGGAACGCGTACTGGCCGCCGGCGGCCAGGCGGACAAAATTGTCTTCTCTGGCGTCGGCAAGAGCCGCGAAGACATGCGCCGCGCCCTGGAAGTCGGCGTGCATTGCTTCAACGTCGAATCCACCGACGAGCTGGAGCGCCTGCAAATGGTCGCCGCCGAGATGGGCGTGCGTGCGCCGATCTCCCTGCGCGTCAATCCGGATGTCGACGCCGGCACCCACCCGTACATCTCCACCGGTCTCAAAGAGAACAAGTTCGGCATTGCCATCGCCGACGCCGAGGACGTGTACATCCGCGCCGCCCAACTGCCGAACCTGGAAGTGCTGGGTGTCGACTGCCATATCGGCTCGCAACTTACCACCCTGCCACCGTTCCTGGATGCCCTCGACCGCCTACTGGCCTTGATCGACCGCCTGGGCGAGTGCGGCATCTACCTGCACCACATCGACCTCGGTGGTGGCGTGGGCGTGCGTTATCGCGATGAAGAGCCGCCGCTGATTGCCGATTATATCCAGGCCGTGCGCGAACGCATCGAAGGCCGCGACCTGACGCTGATGTTCGAGCCAGGCCGCTACATCGTCGCCAACGCTGGCGTGCTGCTGACCCAGGTCGAGTACCTCAAGCACACTGAGCACAAGGATTTCGCCATCGTCGATGCGGCGATGAACGACCTGATCCGCCCGGCGCTGTACCAGGCCTGGATGGACGTCACCGCCGTGACGCCGCGCGCAAGCGACGCCCGCGCCTATGACATCGTCGGGCCCATCTGCGAGACCGGCGACTTCCTGGCCAAGGACCGTCAGCTTGCGCTTGAAGAAGGTGATCTGCTGGCCGTGCATTCGGCCGGTGCCTACGGGTTTGTCATGAGTTCCAACTACAACACCCGCGGGCGCACCGCCGAGGTGCTGGTGGACGGTGATCAAGCATTTGAAGTGCGTCGCCGCGAGACGGTAGCCGAGTTGTATGCTGGCGAAAGCCTGCTGCCGGAGTAAGCCATGCTGCTGCGTTTTACCAAGATGCACGGGCTGGGTAATGATTTCATGGTCCTCGACCTGGTCAGCCAGCACGCGCACATCCTGCCCAAGCACGCCAAACAGTGGGGCGATCGCCACACCGGGATCGGTTTCGACCAGTTGCTGCTGGTCGAGGCGCCGAGCAACCCGGAGGTGGATTTCCGTTACCGGATCTTCAACTCCGACGGTTCCGAAGTGGAACAGTGTGGCAACGGCGCGCGCTGCTTTGCGCGCTTTGTGCTCGACAAACGCCTGACTGCCAAACGCCAGATTCGCGTCGAAACCAAGGGTGGCGTGATCGAACTGGACATCCGCAATGATGGCCAGATCAGCGTCAACATGGGCGCCCCACGCCTGGTGCCGGCGGATATTCCGTTCCAGGCCACCGAGCAGGCCCTCAGTTACCCACTGGATGTGGAGGGCAAAACCGTGGAGGTCGCCGCCGTGTCCATGGGCAACCCCCATGCGGTGCTGCGGGTCACCGACATCAATAACGCCCCCGTGCATGAACTGGGGCCGAAGATCGAACATCACCCGCGCTTTCCGGCACGGGTCAATGTGGGCTTCCTGCAGGTGATCGACCGTAACCGTGCGCAATTGCGCGTATGGGAACGCGGCGCCGGCGAAACCCAGGCTTGCGGCACCGGTGCTTGCGCCGCTGCCGTGGCCGCGATCAGCCAGGGGTGGATGGATTCGCCACTGTTGATCGACCTGCCCGGCGGACGTTTGTCCATCGAATGGGCAGGCCCTGGCCACCCGGTGATGATGACCGGGCCAGCCACGCGTGTATACGAAGGACAGGTCCGTCTATGAGTGAGCCAAGCTAATGACCGATAAGCCTCAAGTACCCGCACACGCTACCCCGAGTGAAAGCCTGGAGGCCGCTGCTGTCGCGGCGTACCTTGAGGCTAATCCGGACTTCTTCGTCGAGCACGAAGAACTGCTGCCGGCCCTGCGCATCCCCCACCAGCGCGGCGATACCGTGTCGCTGGTGGAGCGGCAAATGAAGATCCTGCGCGAGCGCAACATTGAAATGCGCCACCGACTCTCTCATCTGATGGACGTGGCCCGCGACAACGACCGCTTGTTCGACAAGACCCGCCGCCTGATTCTGGCCCTGATGGATGCCGCCAGCCTGGAAGAAACGGTGATCGCCGTGGAAGACAGCCTGCGCGAGGATTTCCAGGTGCCCTTCGTCAGCCTGATCCTGTTCAGCGACAACCCGATGCCGGTGGGGCGCTGGGTCACAGGTGGCGAAGCGCAGACGGCCATCGGTGGCCTGCTGTCCGAAGGCAAGACCGTCAGCGGCACCTTGCGCGAGCATGAGCTGGACTTCCTGTTTGGCGCCGAACAGCGCAAGCAGATCGGCTCTACGGCCGTTATCGCCCTCAGCCATCAAGGCTTGCACGGGGTACTGGCCATCGCCAGCCGCGACCCGGCGCACTACAAAAGCTCGGTGGGCACGTTGTTCCTGACCTATATCGCCGAAGTGCTGGGCCGCGTCCTGCCACGCCACACCACCACCCTGCGCGCGGTGCGCTGATCATGGAGCGGCAACTGGACGCTTACTGCGCTCACCTGCGCAATGAGCGCCAGGTGTCGTCCCACACGCTGGAAGCTTATCGGCGGGACTTGAACAAGGTCCTGGCCTATTGCGAAAAACAGCACGTCAGCAGTTGGAAGGCCCTGGATATCCAGGCCCTGCGCAGCCTGGTCGCCCGGTTGCACCAACAGGGCCAATCCTCCCGCAGCCTGTCTCGCCTGCTATCGGCGGTGCGCGGCCTCTATCACTACCTCAATCGCGAAGGCCTGTGCGACCACGACCCGGCCAATGGCCTGTCACCGCCCAAAGGCGAACGGCGCCTGCCCAAGACCCTGGACACAGACCGCGCCCTGCAATTGCTCGACGGTGCCGTCGAGGATGACTTCCTGGCCCATCGCGACCAGGCAATCCTGGAGCTGTTCTACTCCTCGGGCCTGCGCCTGTCGGAGCTGACGGGCCTGAACCTCGATCAGTTAGACCTCGCCGATGGCCTGGTGCAAGTGCTCGGCAAAGGCAGCAAGACGCGCGTACTGCCCGTGGGCAGGAAAGCCCGCGAAGCCTTGCAGCTATGGCTGCCGCTACGCCTTCTGACCAACCCTGCAGACGATGCCGTGTTTGTCAGCCAGCAAGGCCGGCGCCTGGGGCCGCGCGCGATTCAACTGCGGGTCAAGGCTGCCGGCGAGCGCGAGCTGGGGCAGAATCTGCACCCGCACATGTTGCGTCATTCCTTTGCCAGCCACCTGCTCGAATCCTCCCAGGACCTGCGCGCCGTGCAGGAGCTGCTCGGGCACTCGGATATCAAGACCACGCAAATCTACACCCACCTCGACTTCCAGCACCTGGCAACGGTGTACGACAGCGCCCATCCACGGGCCAAACGCATCAAGGGCGGCGACTCATGAGTATCAAGCTGATTACCTTCGACCTGGACGACACCCTCTGGGACAACGTACCCGTCATCATCAGCGCCGAAGCGTCGATGCGCGAATGGCTGGCGACCCACGCGTCCAAGGTCGGCGACCTGCCCCTTGAGCATTTTGCCAGCCTGCGCCAGCAGGTGCTGCAGCGTCATCCCGAACTCAAACACCGTATCAGCCTGCTGCGTCATCGCGTGTTGATGCATGCGTTCGAGGAGGCCGGTTATCCCCAGCCTGAGGCCACAGAGATGGCGGATGTCTGCTTCGAAGCGTTCATCCACGCACGCCACCAACTCAGCGTGTTTCCGGAAGCCGAGCCGATGCTCAAGGCGCTGCGCCAGCACTTCCTGCTCGGCGTGATCACCAATGGCAATGCCGATGTGCAGCGTGTGGGCCTGGCGGACTACTTTCACTTTGCCCTGCGCGCTGAAGATATCGGCATCGCCAAGCCGGATGCACGGCTGTTTCATGAAGCACTGCAACGTGGCGGTGTGGATGCCAGCGCGGCAGTGCATGTGGGCGATCATCCTGGGGATGACATCGCCGGCGCGCAGCAGGCGGGACTGCGGGCAGTGTGGTTCAACCCCACGGGCAAGGCCTGGGAGGGTGACAAGCGCCCGGATGCGCAGATTCGCAGCCTGACGGAGTTACCGCCACTGCTGAGTCGCTGGAGCTAACACTGACCCCAATGTGGGAGCTGGCTTGCCTGCGATAGCGGTGGATCAGTCAACACAGGGCTCGCAGATAGACCGCTATCGCAGGCAAGCCAGCTCCCACAGGGTATTGCAGCAAACCGGTAAATTGCTCCAGGCATGAAAAAGCCCGCAGCGACGGCGGGCTTTTTCTTACAAGCAGGAGGCAGACCTCAGATAGGTCGGCTGCCGTACTTGTTATCCGGCTTCTTCGGTGGATCAGCCACCACGTTGGCCTCGACTTCCTGCACTTTGCCGCCTTTAGCGAGGAACTCTTCCATCGCACGCGCCAGGGCATCGCGCTCTTTGTTCTTGGCTTCAACGCTCGGCAACTCGTCTACCGACACAGCCGCCTTGGCTTTGCCTTTGGCTTTGGGAGCCGCGTCATCGCCAACACTGTCATCGACGTCCTCAGCAACGTCTTCGGCCGCAACTTCAAGACCGTCTTCGGTGTCGTCTTCATCACCTACTTCGAGGTCGTCTTGTTCCAGATCATCGTCGCTCATGTTCTACCTCATGACTTGCGAAAAGCAGATTAGTTATAGCCCAGCTTCACCCTCTGTCGAGGTTGCCGGAAAAAAATCAACATCCACTGGATCACCAGTGGCTTATGCCCCTTCACCATGCAAGGTGGCGAGGACTTTACGAGCACCGCCATGATCACGGTGCTCGCCCAGATAAACACCTTGCCAGGTCCCTATCGCCAAGCGGCCGGCCTTGACCGGCAAACTCAGCTGGCAGCCCAGCAGACTGGCCTTGAAGTGCGCCGGCAGATCATCCGGACCTTCGTCGTTATGTTCAAACCCTGCGCGACCTTGTGGCACCAGCAGGTTGAAAAAACGCTCGAAGTCACGGCGAACCGCCGGGTCGGCATTCTCGTTGACGGTCAACGAGGCCGAGGTGTGCTGCAGCCACAGATGCAACAGGCCCACACGGCACGCCCTCAATTCAGGCAAGCCGGCAAGCAACTCGTCCGTTACCAAGTGAAAGCCCCGGGGCTTGGCCCGCAGGGTAATCAGGGTCTGTTGCCACATACAGTTCTCCGCCCATCGGCGCGCATTCTAGCGCGCTCTGGGAAAAAACAAAGTGCCTAATACGCCTTCATGCCTGTAAGACATTTGCACCCTTAAAAGTGCAGTGTGGATCCCATCACAAAGTCGATGAAAAACCCATGCACCTTTAGCCACAGACAAACGCCGGGCAAAAAAATGCCCGGCAAGCCGGGCATGTTTTTTTCGCGTAGTTACAAGTTGTAGCCGCGCTCGTTGTGTTGCGCCAGGTCGAGGCCGACCGCCTCTTCTTCTTCGGTGACACGCAGGCCCATAACCATGTCGAGCACCTTGAGGATGACGTAGGTCACAATCGCCGTGTAGATCACGGTGAAGCCCACGCCTTTGCACTGGATCCAGACCTGGGCCGCGATGTCGGTCACGGTGCCGAAGCCGCCCAGAGCAGGAGCTGCGAACACACCGGTGAGGATCGCACCGACGATACCGCCGATACCGTGCACGCCGAAGGCGTCCAGGGAGTCGTCATAACCCAGCTTGCGCTTGAGGCTGGTCGCGCAGAAGAAGCACACCACACCGGCGACCAGACCAATCACCAGGGCGCCCATCGGGCCCACGGTGCCAGCCGCTGGCGTCACGGCGACCAGGCCGGCGACCACGCCCGAGGCGATACCCAGTGCGCTTGGCTTGCCGTGGGTGATCCACTCGGCAAACATCCAGCCCAGGGCCGCAGCTGCGGTAGCGATTTGAGTTACCAGCATCGCCATGCCCGCGGTGCCGTTGGCCGCCGCAGCGGAACCGGCGTTGAAGCCAAACCAGCCGATCCACAGCATGGCCGCGCCCACCAGGGTATAGCCCAGGTTATGCGGGGCCATCGGGGTGGTGGGGAAGCCTTTGCGCTTGCCGAGCACGATGCACGCCACCAGGCCAGCCACACCCGCGTTGATGTGCACAACGGTGCCGCCAGCGAAGTCCAGCACGCCCCAGTCCCACATCAGGCCGCCATTGCCGCTCCAGACCATGTGCGCAATCGGCGCATAGACCAGGGTGAACCAGATAGCCATGAAGATCAGCATCGCGGAGAACTTCATACGCTCAGCGAAAGCACCGACGATCAGCGCCGGAGTAATGATGGCAAAGGTCATCTGGAAGGTGATGAACACGGCTTCCGGAAACAGCGCCGCCGGCCCGGTGATGCTGGCCGGGGTGACACCCGCCAGGAACGCCTTGCCCATGCCGCCGAAGAAGGAATTGAAGTTGACCACACCTTGTTCCATACCGGTGGTATCGAACGCGATGCTGTAGCCGTAGACGACCCACAGGATGCTGATCAGGCCAGTGATGGCGAAACACTGCATCATCACCGACAGAATATTCTTGGAGCGGACCATGCCGCCGTAGAACAGCGCCAGGCCAGGGATGGTCATGAACAGCACCAGCGCGGTGGCGGTGAGCATCCAGGCGGTGTCGCCGGAATTGAGGACTGGAGCAGCCACTTCATCTGCCGCCATGGCCAGGCTTGGCATTACGATGGACAGCAGGGCTCCGAGCCCTGCGAATTTACGCAGAGTCATATTGTTTTCTCCTGGGGCGTTGGGGTTTGGCGGCTTAGATTGCGTCGGTATCGGTTTCGCCGGTACGGATGCGAATAGCCTGTTCCAGATTGACCACGAAGATCTTGCCGTCACCGATCTTGCCGGTGTTGGCCGCCTTGGTTATCGCCTCGATAACCCGATCAAGATCCTTGTCGTCAATGGCGACATCGATCTTCACCTTCGGCAGGAAATCGACCACGTATTCCGCGCCGCGATACAGCTCGGTATGACCCTTCTGCCGACCGAAGCCCTTGACCTCAGTAACGGTAATGCCCTGCACGCCGATCTCGGACAGTGACTCGCGTACATCGTCCAACTTGAACGGCTTGATGATGGCAGTGACTAGCTTCATGAAAACTCTCTCCCGAATTTGGTGGACTTGCCCCAGGAAAACAAACCCGTCTCAAGTCTAAGCGCAGTGCCTGGCTTTGTAACGCATCGTCGCCTCGGCATTTGCCGTCGCGACGCCAGCGAACCACTGGTGACGAGCCCTGTACCCCGGATCCGTCGGCGCACTGCATTCGTCACAGCGACTGCATCAGTGCATGGGTCATGATCGTCTAAGCAGAAACCTTGCCAGCTCCGTAAAAACCACCGAAATCAATCCTTTGCCCGCTTATGCCCACCTACGGGGCACCTGCGCGGCCGCAATGCGCATCAAAACAGTGCGCAGCCGCCCGCCCCAATGCGCGAAAACCGTGCGCAGCGGGGCGTGAAAATGACTATAGACGCTGCGTGGTACACTGCCGGCCAACTGTTTTCCGGAATATGTCCAATGCTCGCGCCCAAAGACTTCCTCGACGCCCTGAGCGGCCACGCCTCTCGCCTGTTCAGCGGCGACACCCCGCTGCCCCGCAATGAAATCGAAAGCCAGTTCAAGGCTTTGCTACAGAGTGGTTTCAGCAAGCTCGACCTGGTCAGCCGGGAAGAGTTTGACAGCCAGATGGTGGTGCTGGCCCGCACACGTGCGCGGCTGGAGAGCCTGGAGGCGAAGGTGGCTGAACTTGAAGCACGGTTGACGCCACCCTCTGCTGAATAAACACGGTGAGTGTGGGAGCTGGCTTGCCTGCGATGGCCATAGGTATCTACACAGCTGTGGCGACGCTGGACTTGTGGCGAGGGAGCTTGCTCCCTTGACGACCGGATAGCCGACGCTGTTCTAACTGACGCACCGCGATCCAAATGTGGGAGCTGGCTTGCCTGCGATAGCGCCCTGACAGTCAACACAGCTGGATTGTGTACATATCCATTGCTGCGGTAACGGCCACTTAGGGTTCCGCCCTGACGGCGGCTCACTTTTGAAAAGCCGGAATGCCGGCCCAGACAAAAGTAAGCAAAACGCTCTTGCCCGACCACTCGGCACCTCGCTTAGGCTCGGTGTGCCCGTAATTCGCCAGCGTGGTTTAACGGGGCGCCTAAGATCAAAAGCAGATCAAGAGCGACTCGCTTCGCATCGTGGTTACCTTGCTGCGACAACCTACAAAGTTGTGTAGATATCTAAGCTGCGATGGCGGTGCATCAGCGGATGATTCTTTGCTGACACACAGCCATCGCAGGCAAGCCCGCTCCCACATTTGTTTTGCATTGCCGCCCGGATACGTTCTGTAAAACCTCCCCGCCCCGCTCCATCCCACCTCGTCTACCCTTGAAAAAACCGCAGGAAGCGGCCCTCCCATTCAAGGAACGAGCATGTCCCTCGCCATCGTCCACAGCCGCGCCCAGGTCGGTGTAGAAGCCCCCGCCGTCACCGTCGAGGTGCACATGGCCAATGGCCTGCCGTCTCTCACTCTCGTGGGTTTGCCCGAAACTGCAGTGAAGGAAAGCAAGGATCGCGTGCGCAGTGCCATCCTCAACTCGGCGCTGCAATATCCGGCCCGCCGCATCACGCTCAATCTCGCGCCCGCCGACCTGCCCAAGGACGGCGGGCGTTTTGATCTGGCGATTGCCCTGGGCATCCTGGCAGCCAGTGTGCAAGTGCCGGCGTTGATGCTCGATGACGTGGAATGCCTTGGGGAATTGGCGCTGTCCGGCGAGGTGCGCGCGGTGAAGGGGGTGTTGCCGGCCGCGCTGGCGGCGCGCAAGGCCGGGCGCACCGTGATAGTGCCGCGCGCCAATGCCGAGGAGGCGTGCCTGGCGTCGGGGTTGAAGGTGATTGCGGTGGATCACCTGCTGCAAGTGGTGGCGCACCTGAATGGACATGTGCCGATTGAGCCCTACAGGTCCGACGGTTTGCTGTACTTGAACAAGCCTTACCCAGACCTGAGTGAAGTGCAGGGCCAACTCGCGGCCAAGCGAGCATTGCTGATCGCGGCGGCGGGCGCGCATAACCTGCTGTTCAGCGGGCCACCGGGTACCGGCAAGACCTTATTGGCCAGCCGGCTACCGGGCTTGCTGCCGCCATTGAGCGAGCAGGAAGCGCTGGAAGTGGCCGCAATCCAATCCGTGGTCAGCCTGGCCCCTCTGAGCCATTGGCCCAACCGCCCGTTCCGTCAGCCACACCACTCGGCATCCGGGCCGGCGCTGGTGGGTGGCGGCTCGAAGCCACAACCGGGGGAAATCACCCTGGCCCATCACGGGGTGTTGTTCCTGGATGAGCTGCCAGAGTTCGATCGCAAGGTGCTGGAGGTGCTGCGTGAGCCATTGGAATCGGGACATATCGTGATCTCCCGCGCCCGTGACCGCGTGAGCTTCCCGGCGCGCTTTCAACTGGTCGCGGCGATGAACCCCTGCCCTTGCGGCTACATGGGCGAGCCCAGCGGGCGTTGTCGGTGTACACCGGAGCAGATCCAGCGCTATCGCAACAAGCTCTCCGGGCCGTTGCTGGACCGGATTGATTTGCACCTGACAGTCGCGCGGGAGGTCACTGCGCTGAACCCCGCCCAACAAGCCGGTGATACCACCGCGCAAGCGTCCGCTCAGGTGGCGCAAGCCCGGGAACGCCAGCACCAGCGCCAGGGTTGCGCCAATGCATTCCTCGATCTGCCCCGGCTGCGCGAACACTGCCAGTTGGCCAAAGCCGATGAAAGCTGGCTGGAAAGCGCGTGTGAGCGGCTGACATTATCACTGCGCGCAGCCCATCGATTGCTCAAGGTGGCTCGCACCCTGGCGGACCTTGAGCAAGTGGAAGGCATCGCCCGCCATCATTTGGCGGAGGCGTTGCAGTACCGACCAGCCGCAAATGGCTAGCACTTGTCAGGCAAAATCCAGCAGCAGCCTCGCCACTTCCAGCACTTCTTGCAGCGCCGCTTCTGCGGACTCTGCGGAAGGCTTGAGCATCAGGTCATCGGCATAGCCCATCGCCAGGGCGAAGATCTGCCGTGCAGCGCGTTGAGCCGACTCGCAGCGAAAGACGCTATCGGCAACGCCCCGCTCGATCACCTCGGCAAGCATGCTTTGCCATTGGGCGTTGATTACCAGATAAGCCTGGGTCATTTGCGCGTCATGCATGGCCTCGTCCCAGGCGTCGAGCCACAGCGCCCAGCCGGCGTCAGCGGTGCTGGGCAGGCAGTCGCGCAAAAAACCCACGAGCGCCTCCAGGGGTGGCGCATCGGCCAACGGCTCGCGCACTTCATCCAGTTGCTCATTGGCAAAGCGTACGAAGGCTTCGCGGCGCAGTTCATTCCAGTCGCTGAAGTAGTGATAGACATGACTGCGCGACAAGCCGGCATGTTCGGCGAGGTCACGGGTGGATACATCGGCGAAACCCTTGCTGCGAAACAGCTCCAGGGCGGCGGCGATGATCTGGTCTTTACGGTCGGTACGCGACATGGGCAATTCCTTCGAGCACGAGCAGATAAGCGGCGCTTGCTTTTTGAGCGATCGCTCAAGGATACTTGAGCAGTCGCTCAATAATAGCGTCTATTACTCCTCTGGTGCACCCATGACATCCGTCACCCCACAAATTCTGATCGAAGAAAGCAAGAAAATCGGCCAGCAGTCTGCCAGCCAGACCCTCAAGGCTATTGCCAGAGCCTATCCCGGCAAGCTGTCTTGCACCTTGTCGCTGGTGGCGCTGGAGAACGCGCTGTTGTTGGCTTACCCACTGTTTGCCGGGTTCGCGGTGGATTCGATTATCCGTGGCGATACCACCAGTGCGTTGCTGTATGCCGCCGTGGTCATGGCGTTCTGGGCCGTTGGGGCGGCGAGACGGGCGCTGGACACCCGTACGTTCACGCGCATCTACGCGGACCTTGCGGTGCCGGTCATTCTCAGCCAGCGCCAACAGAACCACAGCACCTCGAAATCGGCGGCACGGGTAGTACTTGCTCGGGAGTTTGTCGACTTCTTTGAAAAGCACGTGCCTATCATCGCCACGGCGTTGGTGTCGATTGTGGGCGCGGCAGTGATGCTGATCGTGATTGAGCCATGGGTAGGCATGGCGTGCCTGGCGGCCCTGCTGCTGTGCATCACCTTGTTGCCGCGTTTTGCCCAGCGCAATCAGGCGCTGCACGAACGTCTGAACAACCGCCTGGAAAAAGAAATCGGCCTGGTCGAAAAGGTCGGCGCGCCGACCCTGCGACGCCACTACCAGGTGCTGTCACGCCTGCGCATCTGGCTGTCAGACCGCGAGGCTGCGGCGTTCCTGTTTATCGGCATGACCGCGGCCTTACTGTTCGTGGTTGCGATCAGCCAATTGGCCATGTCCCCAGCGGTGAAGGCCGGCCACATCTATGCCGTCATGACCTATCTGTGGACCTTCGTCACCAGCCTGGACGAAGCGCCAGGCATGGTCGACCAACTGGCGCGGCTCAAGGACATTGGCAAGCGCGTAGACCCAGGGCTTGGGGAGGCCTGAGCCTCAACGAAACCGATCCACCTCATGACGCAAGCCTGCCGCCAAGGTCTCCAGTTCCTTGGCGGTAACCGCCAGGTTGGACACCACTTCACGCTGCTCGCTGTTGGCCAGCGCAATGCTCTGCAGGTTGCTGCTGAGCAAGGTCGCGGTGCTGCTCTGTTCCTGGGTGGCGGTGGTGATCGCAGCAAATTGCTGGCCGGCCGAGCGGCTTTGCTCGTCAATACGCGCCAGGGCCGAGGCCACATCGGCGTTGCGCGACAGGCCTTCCTGCATCAGCGCATTGCCGTGCTCCATGGTGCTGATGGCGTTACCGGTTTCCTGCTGGATGCTCTGGATCATGCCGGAGATTTCATCGGTGGCCTGGCGGGTGCGCGAAGCCAGGTTGCGCACTTCGTCGGCGACCACGGCGAAGCCACGACCTTGCTCGCCGGCGCGCGCAGCCTCGATGGCGGCGTTGAGCGCCAGCAGGTTGGTCTGTTCTGCGATGGCGGTAATCACGCCGACGATCCCGCCGATTTCCTGGGAACGCTGGCCCAGGGTGTTGATCACGGCAGCGGTGCTGTTCAGCGCAGTGGCGATATGTTCCAGGGACGATGACGCCTCTTGCATCGAACTGCGGCCGATACGGGTTTGCTGGGCATTCTCTTGAGCCAGGCGCTCGGTGTTGCCCATGTTGTCGGCAATGTTCAGCGAGGTAGCACTGAACTCTTCCACCGCACCGGCCATGCTGGTGATCTCGCCGGACTGCTGCTCCATGCCTTCATAGGCACCGCCGGACAAGCCCGACAGCGCCTGGGCGCGGCTGTTGACCTGTTCGGCGGCGGTACGGATATGCGACACCATGGTCGACAGCGCCTCACCCATCTGGTTGAAACTACGCGCCAGCTGGCCGATTTCGTCATGGCTGGACACATTGAGCCGCGCACTCAAATCGCCCGCACCCAGGGCCTGGGCCTGGCGCACCAGCTCGCTCAATGGCGCCAGCTTGCTGCGCAACAGCCACACCGTGGCGCCCACTGCCAGTAACATCGCCAGCACACTGCCGATCACCAGGCGGATGCCGACTTCCCAGGTCACTGCGCGAATCTCAGCCTTGGGCATGCTCGCTACCACCGCCCAAGGGCCGCCTTCAAACGGCACCGAGACACTATAGAAATCTTCGTTTTTGTCGCTCCAGAAACGGCCAGCACCCGGCTTTTTCGCCAGGTCGAGCATCACGGCAATCGCCTGATCCGGCGCTTGTACGCCAGCCGGCGGCACCAGCCAGTGCTTTTGCTCATCCAGCAGCGCGAGGGAGCCGGTCTGGCCGATGCGGAAGCGCTTGAGGTTTTCAAACTGGGCGTTCTGGGCATCGGTGTAATCGAAACCGATGAACAGCACGGCGATGACCTGCCCACTGCTGTCACGTACGGGGCTGTATTGGGTCATGTAGGAGCGGTCGAACAACACGGCACGGCCGATGTAGGTCTGGCCGCTCACAACGCGCTGGTAGGCCGCGCCCTGACGGTCGAGCACGGTGCCAATGGCGCGATTGCCGTCCTGCTTGGTCAGGGAGGTGCTGACGCGGATAAAGTCGTCGCCGCTGCGCACGAACACCGTGGCCACGCCACCGGACATCTGCTTGAACTCATCCACCTCTTCGAAGTTATTGTTCAGCACCTCATTGCCCAGATAGAGGCTCGGCGTCTGCATGCCGGCCACGGCCACGGACTGGTCCGCACGCACACTCAAGCCGGCGCCGAAGCGCTTTTCAAACAGCCCGCTCAAACGCTGGGTGCTTTCACGCAAGGTGCTGTGGAAGGTGTTGAGTTGGTCGGCGAGCAAACGTGCCTCGCTGGCCAAGTGTTCCTCGCGGGTGGCGAGGTTGGCGGAGTCGAGGGTACGCAAGGCAAAGACCGTACTGCCGCTGATCACGACAGCCAGAATCACGGCGAGTGCAAGGCCTAACTGGGAGGCAATCCGGGCACGAGGTTGAGACATGACAGCTCCTGGCCGAGGCCAGGATCATCCTGATCTCATAGCGCTGCTCGGCAAATTATCTAGTGGGAAACGGTAGTGCACGAGGGTTCCAACACCTTTCTTCGGCGGCATTTGGCAATACTTGAGCGAATCACAGGGGTATCCCGCAAACGATTGCACAAAAGGTCCGGCCCTACTCAATCGAGGCGTTCAACCTGAGGCAATTCCATTGCCTTGACTTCACCTTGAAGAAATTCCGCCAACCGTCGCAAACGTTCGCCACCCGGACGGGTTTTCGGCCACACCAGGTAGTAGCTTTCCCCACTGGCGACGGCCGTAGGCCACGGCAGGCTCAAGCGTCCCTGCGCCACGTCTTCGGCCACCATCAGCAAATCACCCATGGAGACGCCATAGCCTCGGGCGGCGGCTATCATGCCCAGTTCAAGCGTGTCGAACACCTGCCCACCCTTGAGTGAAACGTGAGATGACAACCCCATGCGCTGCAGCCAGTAACGCCAGTCGCGGCGGTCAGGCGTCGGGTGCAGCAGTTCGGCGGTTGCCAGCCGCGTCACGTCCCAGGGACCGTCGTCCAACAGATTCGGCGCTCCCACCGGGATAAGCATTTCCGCAAACAGATAACTGGCCTCCCAGTCCGCCGGAAAGTGCCCGTTGCTGAGTAACACCGCGCAGTCGAATGGCTCTTGGTTGAAGTCCACTTCATCAATGCTCATCCACGCACTGGTGAGTTGCACCTCATTGCCTGGCTGCAACGCGCGGAAGCGACTCAACCGCGCCAGCAGCCAGCGCATGGTCAAGGTGGACGGCGCCTTCATACGCAGGATGTCATCTTCGGCATTCAAAGTATGGCAAGCACGCTCCAGGGCAGCGAAGCCTTCCCGTACGCCTGGCAGCAACAAACGCGCCGCTTCCGTGAGCTGCAACGTGCGCCCGCTGCGCTGGAACAATCGGCAGGCGAAATAATCTTCGAGCGTACGGATATGCCGGCTGATCGCACTCTGGGTAATCGACAATTCCTCAGCCGCACGGGTAAACGAGTGGTGACGGGAGGCGGCTTCAAATGCCCGCAAAGCATAAAGAGGAGGAAGACGACGAGACATGCTGAAAGCTCCGACTGCGCAATCTGGAGACCCTACCAGAATCGCTCATGCATGAGTTTTAATCATGCCAACGATCGCTTTTATCCTTTTGTGCAATGCGCTGAATGCGCCGAGAATCAACCCTTCCCTACCTTCCTGACCATTCGAGTGTGATGATCATGCAACATCCGGCACGTACCGAACTCTGGGCCATTCTGCGGCTATCAGGGCCGTTGATTGCCTCACAGTTGGCGCACATGCTGATGGTGCTGACCGACACCTTGATGATGGCGCGCTTGAGCCCCGAGGCACTGGCCGGCGGAGGCCTGGGCGCGGCGAGCTATTCGTTCGTGGCGATCTTCTGCATCGGCGTGATCGCAGCCGTGGGCACCCTGGTCGCCATTCGCCATGGCGCGGGCGATATCGACGGCGCCACTCGCCTGACCCAGGCCGGGCTGTGGCTGGCGTGGTTGATGGCCCTGGCGGCGGCGTTGCTGTTATGGAACTTGAAGCCGGTGCTGCTGATGTTCGGCCAGACCGAAACCAACGTGCATGCGGCCGGACAATTTCTGACGATCCTGCCCTTTGCCCTGCCCGGCTACCTGAGCTTCATGGCCCTGCGCGGCTTTACCAGCGCCATCGGCAAGGCCACCCCGGTGATGGTGATCAGCCTGTGCGGCACCGTGGTCAACTACCTGCTCAACCATGCGCTGATCGAAGGCATGTTCGGCCTGCCGAAACTGGGCCTGATGGGCATCGGCCTGGTGACCGCCATCGTCGCCAATGGCATGGCGCTGGCACTGATGTGGTACATCCGCAGCAACCGCACCTACGCCGCCTACCCGCTGGGCACAGGCCTGCTGCGCCTGAATACCCACTACCTGCGCGAGCTGTGGCGCCTGGGCCTGCCGATTGGCGGCACCTATGCGGTAGAGGTCGGGTTGTTTGCCTTTGCGGCGTTGTGCATGGGCACCATGGGCAGCACGCAGTTGGCGGCACACCAGATCGCCCTGCAGATTGTCTCGGTGGCCTTCATGGTGCCGGCGGGGATGTCCTACGCGGTGACCATGCGCATCGGCCAGCATTACGGCGCCGGGCAGTTGCTGCAGGCACGCCTGGCCGGACGAGTGGGCATAGGATTCGGCGCCATGGTGATGTTGGGGTTTGCGGCGGTACTGTGGCTGTTTTCCGACCCGCTGATCGGACTGTTCCTCGACCATGACGACCCGGCGTTCCATGACGTCATCGTCCTGGCGGTGAGCCTGCTGGCCGTCGCCGCCTGGTTTGAATTGTTCGATGGCGTGCAGACCATAGCCATGGGTTGTATCCGTGGCTTGAAGGACGCCAAGACCACCTTCCTGGTGGGCCTGGGTTGCTATTGGCTGATTGGCGCACCGTCAGCCTGGTTGATGGCGTTCACCCTGGGTTGGGGGCCAACAGGCGTCTGGTGGGGCCTGGCACTGGGCCTGGCGTGTGCGGCGGTGAGCCTGACCTGGGCATTTGAGGCGAAAATGAAGCGGATGATTCGGCAGGAGCCGGATGCTCCTGTTGGATTCCGAGCGGCCCTGCCTGACTAGCGAGTACACGCGGCACATGTGGGAGCTGGCTTGCCTGCGATAGCGGTGTGTCAGGCTAATCATTATTAGCTGAACGACCGCTATCGCAGGCAAGCCAGCTCCCACATTTGAACCACTTTGAAGGCTTAACCCAACAGCGCCTGCTGGCTTTGCCCGAACATCAGGTATTCCACCAGCTCGGGCAGCGGCAACGGCTTGCTGATCAGGTAACCCTGGACCTGGTCGCACCCAAACAAGCGCAAAAGCTCAAGCTGCTCAGGGGTTTCCACGCCTTCGGCGACCACTTCCAGGTTGAGGTTGTGGGCCAGGTTGATCATGGCGTGCACCAGCTTGCGGTTTTCTTCGCGCTCTTCCATGCCGCCGACAAAGCTCTTGTCGATCTTCAACAAGGCAATCGGCAGGCTGTTGAGGTGCACAAACGACGAAAAACCGGTGCCGAAATCATCCAGGGAAAACCGCACACCCAGCCGGCCAAGGGCGTCCATGGTCTGCTTGACCAGGTCGCTGCGGCGCATCACGGCGGTTTCGGTCAATTCGAACTCCAGCCATTGCGCTTCCACGCCGCGCTCGGCAATCAGGCGGCTGAGGGTAGACAGCAACTGACTGTCCTGGAACTGGCGAAACGACAGGTTGACCGCCATGTGCAGCGGCGGCAGGCCGCGTTCACGCAGGTCTTGCATGTCGCGCAGAGCTCGGGAGATCACCCAGTAGCCCAATGGCACGATCAGACCACTCTGTTCGGCCAGCGGCACGAATTCGCTAGGCGGCAACAAGCCGCGTTCACCGTGGCGCCAGCGCACCAGAGCTTCGAGGCCAACGATATGACCATCGTCCAGGTCCAGTCGCGGCTGGTAATGCAGCTCCAACTCATCGCGACGCAAAGCCCGGCGCAGTTCACTTTCCAGGTCGGCCAGGCTGCGCGCGTTGCGGTTGATGCGTTCATTGAAGATATGAAAGGTACAGCCTTGGGTGCTTTTGGCCTGCTGCATGGCGATATGGGCATGCCACATCAACGGGTCGGCGCCAGCGCGGGCTCGAGCATGGGCCATGCCCAGGCTGCAACCGATCAACAGGCTTTCGCCATCCACCCAATAGGGTTCGGCCATCACTTCGGTGATGCGCTCGGCCATCCATTCGGCGCGCTGGGGCGCCCGGCGGGTATCGATCAACAAGGCAAACTCATCGCTGCCCAGGCGCGCCAGTTGGTCCCCGGCTTCGAGCTGACTCTTGAGCCGCGACACCACTTGCAGGATCAAACGGTCGCCCGCCTGATGGCCGAGGGCATCGTTGGCATGACGAAAATTGTCCAGGTCCAGATGGCCGAGGGCCAGGCCACGGCCTTCGTTTTCTGCCAGCCGGGCGGCCAGCAAGGTCTGGAAGCCCTGACGGTTGGCAATACCGGTGAGCGGGTCTTGCTCGGCCAGGCGCTGCAAGGTGTTTTCCAGCACGCCGCGCTCGCGCACATGGCGCAGGCAGCGGCGCAATGTGTCGGCGTCCAATGCATCCAACACCAACCAATCGCTGACACCCAGCGGCGACACCAGTGGCTCCTGCTCCAGCAGCAATACACACGGCAGGCTGCACCGGCCGGGGCCGGGCTGCAGGCTGGGCGTGGTCAATAACACAGCACCCTGGTCGTCATCGAACAGGCGGCTTACCGAGTCCCAGTTGGGCGCACTGATCAGCACAGCCCCTTCGCCCATCGGCTCCAGGCACTCGCGCAACAACGCTGCCCACTCGGGCTCATCGGCCAGCAGCAGCAAACGCAAGGGTTCGACAGGCGTAGACACGCTAACTCCCTAGACTCTGCAAAATTTCATTAGCGGTGCCATTATGACGTGCGGCCTGACAATGACAAAGGATGACAAATGATAGGTGTTATCAAACACGCAGACTGTAAATATTAGTCTCGAATAATCCTTAACATCCTGCGGCAAAGTAGCAAAACCGGCAAATTTAGATCGAGTGGTACGTCACACCGTCGTTCTATGGCAGCAGAATCTTTCCAGCCTGTTAAAATGCCCGCCCTTTTGAACAACGACCCCTGAAATTCCGTATGTCCCGACTCAATCCCCGGCAGCAAGAAGCCGTGAACTACGTCGGCGGCCCTCTATTGGTGCTCGCCGGTGCAGGCTCCGGCAAGACCAGCGTGATCACGCGCAAGATCGCGCACTTGATCCAGAACTGCGGCATCCGCGCCCAGTACATCGTCGCCATGACCTTCACCAACAAGGCGGCGCGGGAAATGAAAGAGCGGGTCGGCACCCTGCTCAAGGGTGGCGAAGGCCGTGGCCTCACCGTGTGCACCTTCCACAACCTGGGCCTGAACATCATCCGCAAGGAGCATGTGCGACTGGGCTACAAGCCGGGCTTCTCGATCTTTGACGAGACCGACGTCAAGGCCCTGATGACCGACATCATGCAGAAGGAATACGCGGGCGACGACGGCGTCGACGAAATCAAGAACATGATCGGCTCGTGGAAAAACGACCTGATCCTGCCCGCCGAAGCCCTGGAAGCTGCACGCAACCCCAAGGAGCAGACCGCTGCCATCGTCTACACCCACTATCAGCGTACGCTCAAGGCGTTCAACGCTGTGGACTTCGACGACCTGATCCTGCTGCCAGTCAAGCTTTTCCAGGAGCACAAGGACATCCTGGAGAAGTGGCAGAACAAGGTGCGTTACCTGCTGGTGGACGAATACCAGGACACCAACGCCAGCCAATACCTGCTGGTGAAATTACTGATCGGCACGCGCAACCAGTTCACCGTGGTGGGCGACGACGACCAGTCGATCTACGCCTGGCGCGGCGCCCGCCCGGAAAACCTGATGCTGCTCAAGGAAGACTACCCCTCCTTGAAAGTGGTGATGCTGGAGCAGAACTACCGCTCCACCAGCCGCATCCTGCGTTGCGCCAACGTGCTGATCTCCAACAACCCCCACGAGTTCGAAAAACAACTGTGGAGCGAGATGGGCCATGGCGACGAGATCCGTGTGATCCGCTGCCGCAACGAAGACGCCGAAGCCGAGCGCGTCGCCGTGGAAATCCTCAGCCTGCACTTGCGCACCGACCGGCCCTACAGCGACTTTGCGATCCTGTATCGCGGCAACTACCAGGCCAAACTGATTGAGCTGAAGCTGCAGCATCACCAGGTGCCGTATCGCCTGTCGGGCGGCAACAGCTTTTTCGGACGCCAGGAAGTCAAAGACCTGATGGCCTACTTCCGGCTGATCGTGAACCCGGACGACGACAACGCCTTCCTGCGCGTGATCAACGTGCCGCGCCGGGAAATCGGCTCCACCACCCTGGAAAAGCTCGGCAACTACGCCACCGAACGCAAGATCTCGATGTACGCCGCCACCGACGAAATCGGCCTGGGCGAACACCTGGACACGCGCTTCACTGATCGCCTGTCACGCTTCAAGCGCTTCATGGACAAGGTCCGCGAGCAGTGCGCCGGCGAAGACCCGATCAGCGCCCTGCGCAGCATGGTCATGGACATCGACTATGAAAACTGGCTGCGCACCAACAGCTCCAGCGACAAGGCCGCCGATTACCGCATGGGCAACGTCTGGTTCCTGATCGAGGCGCTGAAGAACACCCTGGAAAAAGACGAAGACGGCGAGATGACCGTCGAGGACGCCATCGGCAAGCTGGTGTTGCGCGACATGCTCGAGCGCCAGCAAGAAGAGGAAGACGGTGCCGAAGGCGTGCAGATGATGACCTTGCATGCGTCCAAGGGCCTGGAATTTCCCTACGTGTTCATCATGGGCATGGAAGAGGAAATCCTCCCGCACCGCTCCAGCATCGAAGCCGACACCATCGAGGAAGAACGCCGCCTGGCCTACGTGGGCATTACCCGCGCACGTCAGACCCTGGCCTTCACCTTTGCAGCCAAGCGCAAGCAATACGGTGAAATCATCGATTGTGCCCCCAGCCGGTTCCTGGATGAACTGCCGCCGGACGACCTGGCCTGGGAAGGCAATGACGACACTCCCACCGAGGTGAAGGCCGTTCGCGGCAACACCGCCTTGGCGGATATACGCGCGATGTTAAAGCGCTAGAATCAACTACTTTTTAATCTACTTTCGGCGCACAACGCGCCATTAGAGGAAGCTTTCCGTGGAAGCACTGCACAAGAAAATTCGCGAAGAAGGCATCGTGCTTTCCGATCAGGTCCTCAAGGTTGACGCCTTTCTGAACCACCAGATCGACCCGGCACTGATGAAACTGATCGGCGACGAGTTCGCCGCACTGTTCAAGGATTCGGGCATCACCAAGATCGTCACCATCGAAGCGTCGGGCATTGCCCCGGCGATCATGACCGGGCTGAACCTGGGTGTGCCGGTGATCTTCGCCCGTAAGCAACAATCCTTGACGCTCACGGAAAACCTGCTGTCGGCCACGGTGTATTCCTTCACCAAGAAAACCGAAAGCACCGTGGCGATCTCCCCGCGCCACCTGACCAGCAGCGACCGCGTGCTGGTGATCGATGACTTTTTGGCCAACGGCAAGGCGTCCCAGGCGCTGATCTCGATCATCAAGCAGGCCGGCGCGACCGTAGCCGGCTTGGGCATTGTGATCGAGAAGTCGTTCCAGGGTGGGCGTGCAGAACTGGATGCACAGGGTTATCGGGTTGAGTCGCTGGCGCGGGTGAAGTCGCTGGCCGGTGGTGTCGTGACCTTTATCGAGTAATCACTGTGTGGGAGCTGGCTTGCCTGCTCCCACATTAGGTTTTGCGTTGCGCTGTCAGTGGGCGGTGGCCTGCAGTCCGGCCAGCAGCAAGCGTTGATACAGGTCTTCCTTGATGCCCTCCGGCTTATCCAAGCGCATCCGCTGCAAATGCTCGGGAAACGCCTCCGGCTCCGGCGCGTCGAGTGCCGCCTTGCCCAACTCCAGAATTTCCGTGAGTTTGAATTTGCTCTTGAGCCAGTTCAGCGCCCGCAACAAGTCCCGCTCCTCATCCGTGAAGTCACTGCCCAGGGGGTATTCGGGAAACAAGCGACGGTGCCTGGCCTGAATCGCCTGGAGCCGCTGCGGCGTGTTGTCGGCAAAACGCGGATCCAACTGGAAGTCCTTGGGCAGTTTGCCGGCCTTTTGCGCCTGCTCAATCAAGTCGTGCTGGAACCTTGAGTCAGTGATGTTCAGCAACGCTTCGATCACCTTGGCATCCGTCTGACCCCGCAAGTCGGCAATACCGTATTCGGTAATGACGATATCCCGCAGGTGCCGGGGAATGGTGCAGTGGCCGTACTCCCAGACGATATTGGAACTGACCTCACCCGCCGACTCACGCCAGCTGCGCAAAATCAGGATTGAGCGTGCACCTTCCAGCGCATGCCCCTGGGCCACGAAATTGTATTGCCCGCCCACACCACTGAGCACGCGACCGTCTTCCAACTGATCAGCCACGCCAGCACCGAGCAAGGTGACCATGATGGCGCTGTTGATAAACCGCGCATCCAGGCGCTGCAGGCGCTTGAGTTCTTCCTGCCCGTACAGCTCGTTGATATAGCTGATGCGGGTCATGTTGAATGCTTGGCGCTTGGCGTGGGTCATTTCCTGCAGACGCTGGTAAAAACTGCGCGGCCCCAGGAAGAAACCGCCATGGATCGACACGCCATCGGGCTGCGCCGCGTCGTCCAGGGTGCCCGCGTTGGCCTGCATCTGGGTCGCCACGTCCGGGTAGACCTTGCGCCGCACGATCCCGGCATCGGCCAATACCAGCAGGCCGTTGACGAACATCTCGCTGCAACCATAAAGGCCACGGGCAAACGGCTCGACGCCGCCTTCGCGGCTGATCAACGGCGCCCACTGGTACACATCCAAGTCGGTGAGCAACAGGCGATAGGCTTCGTTGTCGGCCTGGCGCGCCAGCAAGGCAGCCGTCAGTGCATCGCCCATGGAGCCGATGCCAATCTGCAACGTACCGCCATCACGCACCAGGGTGCTGGCATGCAGGCCGATAAAATGATCCTGAAAGCCCACCGGCATGTTCGGAGTGGAGAACAGCGTGGTGCTGTCTTTTTCATCCAGCAGGTAGTCGAACTCATCCATGCCCAACTCGGCATCGCCAGGCATGTAGGGCAAATCGCTATGGACCTGGCCGACGACCAGGATGGTCTCCCCAGCCGCGCGGCGCTTGGCGATCATGGGCATCAGGTCGAGGGTGATATCCGGGTTGCAGCTCAGGCTCAGGCGGTCGGGATGCTCGCTGCTACTGGCAACCAATTGCGCCACCAGGTTCAGGCCGGCGGCGTTGATGTCGCGGGCCGCATGGCTGTAGTTGCTGCTGACGTAATCCTGTTGCGCCGCGGCGCTGTGGAGCAAGCTGCCGGGCTGCATGAAGAATTGCTGCACACGGATATTCTTCGGCAGGCTGCCCTTGTGCAGGTCCGCGAGGAAATCCAGCTCGGGGTAGTCGCCAAACACTCGTTCGATGAAAGGTTCGATAAAGCGCTTTTGAAGACCGTCACCCTGCGTAGGACGGCCCAGGCTCAAGGCCGTATAGAGCGTCAGCGCCCGTTCGGGCAATTTTGCGATGCGCCGGTACAGCGCGTTGACGAACAGGTTGGGCTTGCCCAGCCCCAGCGGCATACCCATGTGGATATGCGCCGGCAGGCGCTCCAGTACGTCGTCAACTGCTTGCTCGATTGAACACAACTGCACCATCCGACTGCTCCCGAACATTCCATGAATTAGGGGTTGGACCGAGCTTGCCGGGTCTTTGCTGCAATGAACAGCCTGAATACCAAATCGCGGGCACAAAAAAGCCGCTGGTAAGCGGCATTTTTGACGAAGATCGGCCGATTACAGCCCGGACATCTTCTTGATCGCACCCTTGAGGTCGTCATCCGAACAATCAGCGCAGGTGCCTTTGGGCGGCATGGCGTTGATACCGGTGATGGCCTTGGCCAGGATGCCATCGAGGCCACCTTGATGGTCGGCGCGTTCTTTCCATGCGGCGGTGTCGCCAATTTTTGGCGCACCCAAAAGGCCGCTGCCGTGGCACGCATTACAGTGCTTGGCGATGATCTCATCGGGGGTTTTCGCGCCGCCGCCGCCGGCTGCCACGGCAACTTCCATGCCCTTGCATTCCTGGCCCTGGACGCAAACCTGGCCCACAGGCTCCAGGCGCTTGGCAATGTCATCATTGGTCGCAGCTTGAGCGCTGACAGCCCATAGGGCCAGTACGGTTGCTGGTGCAGCCAGCATTTTCATAATTAGGTTCACGCGTTCACCCTCAATGGTGGCTATTCACGCCTGCGGCCACGGTTTCGCAGGCGGCGAAAGTATAACGGTTAGCCCGCCTGGCCGAAACAACCCTATTAAATAAAGGGAGATTCGGCCTCACGGTGTACAGCTGCGGGAACCTCTGCAACGCTGGCAGGGCGCCTCTATTCTTAAAAGTTCGCGGGTGTGGCTGCGCTGATTAGTCGCGCCGGCACGTCGAACGGATTGCGAAAACGATGAGGCCTGGTGCTTTCAAAGTAGTAGCTATCGCCCGCTTCGAGCACAAAAGTTTCAAGACCGACCACCAATTCCAGGCGCCCTTCCACCAGAATTCCGGTTTCTTCGCCTTCATGGGTGAGCATTTCTTCGCCCGTGTCGGCACCCGGAGGGTAGATTTCATTGAGAAATGCGATAGCCCGGCTTGGGCGCGCCCGGCCCACCAGTTTCATGGTGACGGCACCGTCAGAGATGTCGATCAGCTCATTGGCTTTATAGACGATCTGCGTCGGTATTTCCTGGAGCACTTCTTCGGAGAAGAACTCGACCATGGACATGGGGATACCGCCCAACACCTTGCGCAGGGAGCTGATCGAGGGGCTGACGCTGTTTTTCTCGATCATCGAAATGGTGCTGTTGGTGACGCCCGCACGCTTGGCGAGCTCACGCTGGGAAAGACCTTTGAGTTTACGGATGGATTGCAGTCGTTCGCCGACGTCCAATGCAGGAGCCTCCTAGGATTCAGGCTTTGTTGTAATTGAGCGTTATCATGGCGACAGCGTTCAGTATTTACAACACTTGGGCCTAAATCCCGGTGTGCTCGGTTCGTTGCCGGCGGCTAAGCGCCGCTATAGAGCCTTGGCACTCGGCGCAGATTGCAGAAAATCTGATAGGGGATGGTCTCGGCGGCCACGGCAACATCACTGGCGAGGATGTGCTTGCCCCACAACTCTACGGTGGAACCAAGGCCCGCCTGGGGCAAGTCGGTGAGGTCGACACACAGCATGTCCATGGACACGCGCCCCAGCAGCCGGCTGCGCTGGCCAGCGACCAGCACCGGGGTACCGGTCGGCGCATGACGTGGGTAACCGTCGGCATAACCCATGGCAACCACACCGATGCGCATCGGCTTGGGCGTGACGAACCTGGCGCCGTAGCCCACCGGCTCACCGGCCGGCAACTCGCGCACGCAGATGACTTTGGACTCCAGGGTCATCACAGGCTGCAAGCGCGCGGCGAGGGCCTGGTCTTCGCCAAAGGGCGTTGCGCCGTAAAGCATGATACCGGGGCGCACCCAGTCGCTGGACACGCTTGGCCAGCCCAATACAGACGGTGAGTTGCGCAGGCTGACCTCAGCCGCCAGCCCCTGGCGCGCCGCCTCAAACACCGTTACTTGTTCGTTGCTGCTGACGCAATCGAGCTCATCGGCGCGGGCAAAATGGCTCATCAGCACGATTTTCGCCACTTTGCCACTCGCCAGCAGGCGCTGATACGCCTCCTGGTAATCCTTGGGGTGCAGGCCCACACGGTGCATGCCCGAGTCCAGCTTCAGCCACACTGTCAGCGGCTTGCTCAAACGAGCTTGCTCGATGGCGTCCAACTGCCACAGCGAATGCACCACGCACCACAAATCCTGCTCGATGATCAGCGGCAACTCGTCGGCTTCGAAAAAACCTTCCAGCAGCAACACCGGCGCACGAATGCCGGCGGCGCGCAGCTCCAGCGCTTCCTCGATGCACGCCACCGCGAAGCCGTCGGCTTGCGCCTCCAGTGCCTGGGCCACAGGCACCGCGCCATGGCCGTAGGCATCGGCCTTGATCACGGCGAGGGCCTTGGCCCCGGTGACTTCTCGGGCCAATTGGTAGTTATGGCGCAGGGCTTGGAGATCGATCAGGGCACGGGCTGGACGCATGGCGGCAGGCTTCTAGGCAGCAAAGTCAAAAAAAACCGGTGCCGACCAACAACGCCGGCACCGGGAGAGGGATCGTTGTTAAGGCAGCGCAGCCACGACAGACAGCTCTACCAGAATCTCGGGTTCGCACAGCTTGGCTTGCACAGTGGCGCGGGCCGGGGCGACGCCTTTGGGCAGCCATTTGTCCCATACCGCGTTCATCAAAGCGAAGTCGGCGTCGATGTCCTTCAGGTAGATCGTTACCGACAGCAACCTGGATTTGTCGGTACCGGCAAGGTCCAGCAAGCGCTCGATATTGACCAGGGTTTGACGGGTCTGCTGCTCAATCCCGGCGCTCATGTCGTCGCCAACTTGCCCTGCCAGGTACACGGTACCGCTGTGGACAACGATCTGGCTCATGCGCTCATTGGTGAGCTGGCGCTGGATTGACATGTTGTGCGGACTCCTGGTGGTTGCCATAACGGGAAATATCGAGGCCTGCGGCACTGATCTGCGGCGTTTTCTTCGCCATCAGGTCGGCCAGCAAGCGACCCGAACCACAGGCCATGGTCCAACCGAGGGTACCGTGGCCTGTATTCAGGAACAGGTTCTTGAACGGCGTGGCACCCACAATCGGTGTACCGTCCGGGGTGGTCGGGCGCAGGCCGGTCCAGAAACTGGCCTGGGCCAGATCGCCGCCCTGAGGATAAAGGTCGTTGACGATCATCTCCAGGGTTTCACGTCGCCGCGGGTTCAGCGACAGGTCAAAACCGGCTATTTCAGCCATGCCACCGACGCGAATACGGTTGTCGAAACGGGTGATCGCGACTTTGTAGGTTTCATCGAGAATGGTCGAGGTCGGCGCCATTGCCGGGTTAGTGATCGGCACAGTCAGCGAATAACCCTTGAGCGGGTACACCGGCGCCTTGATCCCCAATGGCTTGAGCAACTTGGGCGAGTAACTGCCGAGAGCCAGTACATAGCGGTCGGCAGTTTCCAGCTTGCCGTCGATCAGCACACCGTTGATGCGGTCGCCTGCGTAGTCCAGGCGCTGGATGTCTTGTTCGAAGCGGAATTCCACGCCCAATTGTTTGCACATTTCGACCAGGCGCGTGGTGAACATCTGGCAATCGCCCGTCTGGTCGTTGGGCAGGCGCAAGGCACCCGCGAGGATATCGGTGACGCTGGCCAGGGCCGGTTCAACCCGGGCAATGCCGGCTCGGTCGAGCAATTCGAATGGCACGCCGGACTCTTTCAGCACGGCGATGTCCTTGGCGGCGCCATCGAGCTGGGCCTGGGTGCGGAACAGTTGGGTAGTCCCGAGGCTGCGCCCTTCGTAGGCAATGCCGGTCTCGGCGCGCAATTCGTCAAGGCAGTCGCGGCTGTACTCGGACAGGCGCACCATGCGTTCCTTGTTCACCGCGTAGCGGCTAGCCGTGCAGTTGCGCAGCATCTGCGCCATCCACAGGTATTGGTCGATATCGGCGGTGGCCTTGATCGCCAGCGGCGCGTGGCGCTGAAGCAGCCATTTGATGGCCTTGAGCGGCACACCCGGCGCGGCCCATGGCGAGGCGTAGCCAGGGGACACCTGACCGGCGTTAGCGAAACTGGTTTCCATGGCAGCGGCAGGCTGACGATCAACCACCACAACGTCGAAGCCGGCCCGCGCCAAATAGTAGGCACTGGTCACCCCAATGACGCCGCTACCCAAGACCAGAACGCGCATTTTTATATCCTCATCGCGGGCTCAGCCGCTGACGTGTGTTATTCGAGCAATGATGGGCGCAGTGTAAAAAACAATCGGCAGTGCATTTCACTATATAAATGCCTATATTTGGCGACAATTCTTGGCAAAAACCCTTTTGACAGAGGCGTATCCCCTATGCGTACCAACACCCAGACCAAGCGGGAGCTGGACAAGATCGACCGCAATATCCTGCGCATCCTGCAAACCGACGGGCGCATCTCGTTCACGGAGCTGGGGGAAAAGGTCGGGCTGTCCACCACGCCCTGCACCGAGCGCGTGCGGCGCCTGGAGCGCGAAGGGATCATCATGGGCTACAACGCACGGCTCAATCCCCAGCATTTGAAGGGAAGTTTGCTGGTATTTGTCGAGATCAGCCTGGATTACAAGTCGGGTGACACCTTTGAAGAATTTCGCCGAGCCGTGCTGAAACTGCCTCACGTGCTGGAATGCCATCTGGTGTCGGGTGATTTCGACTACCTGGTGAAAGCGCGAATCTCGGAGATGGCGTCGTACCGCAAATTGCTGGGCGATATCCTGCTCAAACTCCCCCATGTGCGGGAATCCAAAAGCTATATCGTGATGGAAGAGGTGAAAGAGAGCCTGAACCTGCCGATCCCTGACTGACCCACTGACACAACACGGTCAAATGTGGGAGCTGGCAAGCCAGCTCCCACAGTTTTAACCGAGTACATCCGCTAGACCAACACCTGCCGGGTACTCGCCATGTACTCATGAATCTGCTTCTCCACCCGCGGATGAATCAGCTCCACCGGCCGCCTGCCATTGGGGCACGGCAAGGTCTTGGTGGTGCCGAACAGGCGACAGATCAGCGGCCGCTCGTCATACACCGTGCAACCCTTAGGCCCCAGGTGTACGCAGTTCAGCTCGTCCATCGCCGCCTCTTGCTCGGCAGCGGTCTTGCGCGGCAGACGCGACATTTCCTCGGGCGAGGTGGTCACCGGCCCACAGCAGTCGTGGCAACCGGGGACGCACTCGAACGAAGGAATCTGGCGACGCAGCGCGCTGATTTTCTGACTGTTGCAACTCATCGAAACCCATACCGAACGTCGAATAGACGTGGATTCTGACGCAAAAAGCCCCGCGCAGACAGCGTCGTGCGACCCCTGTATCCTGCGTCAAATTTTCCAGACAGGGAGGTTCCCCATGACCGCCAGCGCCCGGCACACCGCTTCCTACTACGCCGCCAGCAGCGTCCCGCAACCGGATTACCCGACGCTGACGGGTGAGGTGAACGCCGATGTCTGTGTGATCGGCGGGGGGTTCTCCGGGCTCAACACCGCCCTGGAGTTGGCCGAGCGCGGCTTTCGCGTGGTGTTGCTGGAGGCGCGCAAAATCGGTTGGGGCGCCAGCGGGCGCAATGGCGGCCAGTTGATTCGCGGTGTCGGCCACGGGCTGGATCAGTTCACCCAGGTGATCGGCAGCGACGGCGTGCGCCAGATGAAGCTGATGGGCCTGGAAGCCGTGGAGATCGTGCGCGAGCGTGTGGAGCGCTTCCAGATCCCCTGTGACCTGACCTGGGGCTACTGCGACCTGGCCAACAAACCCCGCGACCTGCAGGGCCTGGCCCAGGATGCCGAAGAGCTGCGCAGCCTCGGTTACCGCTACGAAGTGCGCCTGTTGCAAGCCAGCGAGATGGGCACGGTAATCGGCTCTGATCGCTATGTAGGCGGCATGATCGACATGGGTTCCGGCCATCTGCACCCGCTGAATCTGGCACTGGGTGAGGCTGCCGTTGCCCAGCAGTTGGGCGTGGCGCTGTACGAGCAATCCCAAGTGACCCGTATCGACTATGGCCCTGAGGTCAAGGTGCATACCGCCCAAGGCACTGTGCGCGCCAAGACCCTGGTACTGGCCTGCAACGCCTACCTGAACGGGCTCAACCCGCAACTGAGCGGCAAGGTGTTGCCTGCCGGCAGCTACATCATTGCCACCGAGCCCTTGAGCGAGGCGCAAGCCACCCGCCTGTTACCGCAGAACATGGCCGTGTGTGACCAGCGCGTGACGGTGGATTACTTCCGCCTGTCCGCCGACCGTCGCCTGTTGTTCGGCGGCGCCTGCCACTACTCCGGTCGAGACCCCAAGGACATCGGCGCCTACATGCGACCGAAGATGCTGCAGGTATTCCCCCAATTGGCAGATGTGAAAATCGACTACCAATGGGGCGGCATGATCGGCATCGGCGCCAACCGCCTGCCGCAGATTGGCCGCCTGGCCGATCAACCCAACGTGTATTACGCCCAGGCCTATGCCGGCCATGGCCTCAACGCCACGCACCTGGCGGGCAAGCTGCTGGCCGAGGCCATCAGCGGCCAGCAAGAGGGGCGTTTCGATCTGTTCGCCCAGGTGCCACACATCACCTTCCCCGGCGGCAAACACCTGCGTTCGCCGTTGCTGGCCCTGGGGATGCTCTGGCACCGCCTCAAAGAACTGCTCTGATCAATCGCGCCAGAAGGGTTTCAAACCCTCACGGCGCGCCTGATCGGCGGTCAGCCCGATGTCGCGTAACTGCTCGCGGCTCAGATCCAGCAGGGCCTTGCGCGTATGGCGACGGCGCCAGAACAGATTCCAGCGGCCAGAAGCCGAGGCAGTGATCACCTGTTCCTGCGCTGCTTCCAGTTCCTGACTGCGTAACGCCAGCCGTACATCGCTCATGCCGCTCATTTGACTGCCCCTCATTGGCCTGTTGCCTTAAGTGATCAGCATGCGCGGGCGGCCAGAACCATTACAGATTCAGCCAACTTTTATTAAATACATACAGATGCTGCCTTTGAGTGGTTGAATCCTGTATTTTCCCCCTATCTGTACTGGTCCCTCGGGAGCGACCACCCATGACCCTTTACGTCAACCTCGCCGAATTGCTCGGCACCCGTATTGAACAGGGCTTCTATCGTCCGGGCGATCGACTGCCCTCGGTGCGGGCCTTGAGTGTGGAACATGGGGTAAGCCTGAGCACCGTGCAGCAGGCGTATCGGTTGCTCGAAGACAACGGCCTGGCGATGCCCAAGCCCAAGTCGGGCTATTTTGTTCCGGTGGGCCGTGAACTACCGGCACTGCCCGAGATAGGCCGCCCGGCCCAACGACCAGTGGAAATCTCCCAATGGGACCTGGTGCTGGAACTGATTCGTGCGGTGCCGCGCAAAGACGTCATACAGATGGGCCGAGGCATGCCGGATGTATTGTCGCCTACCTTGAAGCCGTTGCTGCGTAGCCTCGCCCGTGTCAGCCGGCGCCAAGACCTGCCGGGGCTGTATTACGACAATATCCTTGGCTGTATGGAACTGCGTGAGCAAATCGCCCGGCTGTCATTGGACTCCGGCTGCCAACTGAGCGCCGAAGACATCGTGATCACCACCGGTTGCCACGAAGCCCTCTCCGCCAGCATTCACGCGATTTGTGAGCCCGGCGATATCGTCGCGGTGGATTCGCCCAGCTTCCACGGCGCCATGCAGACCCTCAAGGGCCTGGGCATGAAAGCCCTGGAAATCCCTACCGACCCGCTCACCGGCATCAGCCTGGAGGCCTTGGAACTGGCGCTGGAACAGTGGCCGATCAAAGTCATCCAGCTCACCCCAAACTGCAACAACCCCTTGGGCTACATCATGCCGGAAGCCCGTAAACGCGCCTTGCTGACCCTGGCCCAGCGCTTTGACGTGGCGATTATCGAAGACGATGTGTATGGCGAGTTGGCCTACAGCTACCCACGCCCGCGCACCATCAAATCCTTCGATGAAGACGGCCGTGTGCTGCTGTGCAGCTCGTTCTCCAAAACCCTGGCGCCCGGCCTGCGCATTGGTTGGGTCGCACCGGGACGCTATCTGGAGCGGGTGCTGCACATGAAATACATCAGCACCGGCTCTACGGCCACACAGCCGCAGATTGCCATTGCCGAATTCCTCAAAGGCGGTCATTTCGAGCCTCATTTACGTAGGATGCGTACCCAATACCAGCGTAATCGCGACTTGATGCTCGATTGGGTCAGCCGTTATTTCCCCGCTGGCACGCGCGCCAGCCGGCCCCAGGGCAGCTTCATGCTATGGATTGAGCTGCCGGAGGGCTTCGACACCTTGAAGCTCAACCGCGTGCTGGTGGAACAAGGTGTACAGGTGGCTGTAGGCAGTATCTTCTCCGCCTCCGGCAAGTACCGTAACTGCTTGCGCATGAACTACGCTGCCAAGCCAACGCCGCAGATTGAAGAGGCCGTGCGCAAGGTAGGTGCCGCTGCACGCAAGATGCTGGAAGAGACGGCGGACTGACCTTTCCCGAGCAAATGCCGTCATATGCCACAACCGCCCTGACCTGGAAGCAGTTTCCTTGATGATTCGACGGCTTTTACCGTTTTGCCTGCTGGGAGCCCTGGCCCTGGGCGGCTGTGCCACGGTCGACACCCCGCGCATCCCCAGCGATGCCCTGCCGGCGAAGGACTCCTCGTTCGGTCGCTCGATCCAGGCCCAGGCCGCCCCCTACCAAGGACGCTCGGGCTTCCGCTTGCTGCCCAACAGCAGTGAGGCTTTCATGGCTCGGGCCGAGTTGATTCGCAACGCCCAGACCAGCCTCGACTTGCAGTACTACATCGTGCACGACGGCATCAGCACACGCATGCTTGTGGACGAACTGCTCAAGGCCGCCGACCGCGGGGTGCGCGTGCGGATTCTGCTGGACGACACCACCAGCGATGGCCTCGACCAGATCATCGCCACCCTCGCCGCCCATCCCAAGGTGCAGATACGCCTGTTCAACCCGCTGCATCTGGGCCGTAGCACCGGCGTCACGCGCGCCATGGGCCGTGTATTCAACCTGTCACTGCAACACCGGCGCATGCATAACAAGCTGTGGCTGGCCGATAACAGCGTGGCCATCGTTGGCGGGCGCAATCTGGGCGACGAGTATTTTGACGCCGAACCGAACCTGAATTTCACCGATATCGACATGCTCAGCGTCGGGCCGGTGGCCGAGCAATTGGGTCACAGCTTCGACCAGTACTGGAACAGCGCCTTGAGCAAGCCTATCGATGACTTCGTCTCGAACAAACCCTCCAAGGTCGACCTCGCCGTCGCCCGCGGGCGCCTTGAAGCCTCCCTGGATCAGTCCCGTCAACAGAACCACGCGCTGTATAACCGCCTGCGCACTTACCAGACCCAGCCCCGCATGGACATCTGGCGCCGCGAGTTGATCTGGGCCTGGAACCAGGCGCTGTGGGACGCGCCGAGCAAGGTACTGGCCAAGGCCGACCCCGACCCTCGACTGCTGCTGACCACTCAGCTGGCGCCAGAGCTGGCGGGTGTCAGCCATGAGCTGATCATGATTTCGGCTTACTTCGTACCGGGCCAACCTGGGCTGGTCTACCTCACAGGGCGTGCCGATGCGGGTGTTTCGGTGCGCCTGCTGACCAACGCACTCGAAGCCACCGACGTACCGGCCGTGCACGGCGGTTATGCGCCGTATCGCAAGGCGCTGCTGGAGCACGGGGTAAAGCTCTATGAGCTGCGCCGGCAACCGGGCGACCCCAGCGCAAGCAGCGGCCCGCACCTGTTTCGGCATGGCAGCTGGCGCGGCTCGGACTCCAGCCTGCACAGCAAGGCGATGATTTTCGATCGAGAAAAGTCGTTTATCGGCTCATTCAATTTCGACCCGCGCTCAGTGCTGTGGAACACCGAAGTCGGCGTACTGGTGGACAGCCCCGAACTGGCCGAACACGTGCGCAACCTGGCGCTGGAAGGTATGGCGCCAGCGTTGAGCTATGAGGCCAAACTGCAGGACGGCCAAGTGGTGTGGGTGACAGAAGACAACGGCCAGATGCACACTCTGACGCGCGAACCGGGCAGTTGGTGGCGGCGGTTCAACGCCTGGTTCGCCACCAGTGTTGGCCTGGAACGCATGCTCTAAAACCCCTGCGGATCACCTGTGGGAGCCGGGCTTGCCCGCGATAGCGGTGTGCCAGACAACAAATCAGCTGGCTGACAAACCGTCATCGCAGGCAAGCCAGCTCCCACATTGGCCGCGTTTAAAGGTCAGGCCGGCTGCGTAGCGCCGAAAGCCCCCTGGCGCAGCAACAGCACCACCAACCCCAGCGCCCCGGCAGCCATCAACAGCGGCAGCGCATGCCCGCTGATCCACTGGCTGCCCGCTCCTGCCACCAGCGGCCCGATCAGGCAGCCAATGCCCCACAGCTGCGCCACGTGAGCGTTGGCACGCACCAACGCATCGTCGCGGTAGCGCTCGCCAATCAAAATCAGCGACAAGGTGAACAACCCGCCGGCACTGGCGCCGAACAGCACCCACACCGGCCAGATCAGCAAGGTGTGCATCAATAACGGCACCGCCAGGCTCGACGCCAGCAACAGCAGTGCACAGGCCAGAAACAGAGTGCGTCGCGGCAGATAGTCGGCCAGCGCGCCAATGGGCAATTGCAGCAACGCATCGCCCACCACCACCGTGCTGACCATCGCCAAGGCGATCTCGGCAGTAAAACCCTGTTGCAGGCAGTACACCGGCAACAGCGTCAGGATCATCGCCTCAAACGCAGCAAACAACGCCACGGCCCAGGCAATCGCCGGCAGGCCTAGGCAAAAGCGCCACAGGTCGCCAAAGGTCACGCTGAACGAATCCGCCGTCGGCGCGCCGGTACGTCCCAGCAACAGCAGCGGCGCCAGCACCAAAAGGCCCGCGCCGACCCAGAAGCCGTAGTCATGGTCGGTGCCAATCAGGCCCAACAGCAACGGCCCCGACAGTTGGCTCAAGGCATAACTGCAGCCGTAGAGCGCCACCAGGCGGCCACGCCACTGCTCGACCACCAATTGGTTGATCCAGCTTTCACCCAGGATAAATACGATGGTCAGGATCACCCCGATCATCAGCCTGAGCACCAGCCACACCGGGTAGCTGGGCAGGATCGCCAGCAAGCCGATGGACACCGCACCGGCCCACAGGCACAGGCGCATCAGGTTGGCAGTGCCGAGCCAGGACGCCATGCGGCTGGAGACCTTGGCACCTAGCAGTACGCCGAATGCCGGCATCGCCGCCATCACGCCAATAGCGAAACTGCCATAACCCCAGCCTTCAAGACGCAGGGATACCAACGGCATGCTGACACCCAGGGCCAGGCCAACGCTGAGTACCGACGCCAGCACGGCGAAATATGTCGCCCAACGCATTGCCACGCTCCTGTGAATAATTCTGCTTCGCAAAACGACTGTAGGAGCGAGCTTGCTCGCGAAAAACGTTAACGATGACGCGTTCATGCTGGATAAACGCGGCGCCTTCAGGTTCTTCGCGAGCAAGCTCGCTCCTACAGGGGGATCAGCAGTGTTGCTTAGAGCTTGATCCAGGTCGCCTTCAGCTCGGTGTACTTGTCGAATGCATGCAGCGACTTGTCGCGGCCATTACCCGACTGCTTGAAACCACCGAACGGTGCAGTCATGTCGCCGCCATCGTACTGGTTAACCCACACGCTGCCGGCGCGCAGCGCCTTGGCCGTCAGGTGTGCCTTGGAGATGTCCGCCGTCCACACCGCCGCAGCCAGGCCGTATTGGGTGTCGTTGGCGATGGCGATGGCTTCTTCGGCGCTGTCGAAAGTGATCACCGACAGGACCGGGCCAAAGATCTCTTCCTGGGCGATCTTCATGGCATTGGTCACGCCGTCGAAAATCGTCGGCTCGACGTAGGTGCCGCCGGACTCTTCCAAGGTGCGCTTGCCACCCGCGACCAGCTTGGCGCCATCGGCGTGGCCAGCTTCAATGTACGAAAGCACGGTGTTCATCTGCTGCGTATCCACCAATGCACCCACAGTGGTGGCTGGGTCCAGTGGATTGCCGGGTTTCCAGCCCTTGAGGGCCTCGATCACCAGCGGCAGGAAGGTGTCTTTGATCGAACGCTCGACCAGCAGGCGCGAGCCGGCAGTGCAGACTTCGCCCTGGTTGAAGGCAATGGCGCTGGCGGCGGATTCGGCCGCCGCTTGCAGGTTCGGCGCGTCGGCAAACACGATGTTCGGGCTCTTGCCACCGGCTTCCAGCCATACACGCTTCATGTTCGACTCGCCGGAGCGGATCAACAGTTGCTTGGCGATCTTGGTGGAGCCCGTGAACACCAGGGTATCGACGTCCATATGCACCGCCAGGGCATTACCGACGGTGTGACCATAGCCAGGCAGCACGTTGAACACGCCCTTTGGAATACCAGCCTCAACGGCCAACGCGGCGATGCGGATGGCGGTGAGCGGGGATTTTTCGGACGGCTTCAGGATGACAGAGTTGCCGGTGGACAGCGCCGGGCCGAGTTTCCAGCACGCCATCATCAACGGGAAGTTCCACGGCACGATGGCGCCAACAACACCGACGGGCTCGCGGGTCACCAGGCCCAGTTGATCGTGGGGCGTGGCGGCGACTTCGTCGTAGATCTTGTCGATCGCCTCGCCGCTCCAGCTCAGGGCTTGCGCCGCGCCGGGGACGTCGATGTTCAGGGAATCGCTGATGGGCTTGCCCATATCCAGGGTTTCAAGCAGCGCCAGCTCTTCGGCGTTAGCCTTGAGCAGCGCGGCGAAACGGATCATGACGGACTTGCGCTTGGCTGGTGCCAGGCGCGACCACACGCCGGAATTGAAAGTGGCACGCGCATTTTCCACGGCGCGCTGGGCATCGCTGGCATCACAGCTGGCGACAGTGGCCAGCAAGCGCCCATCCACCGGGCTGATGCATTCGAAGGTGTCACCGGAAACGGCGGCGGTGTATTCGCCATTGATATAGGCGCGGCCTTCGATCTTCAGAGCCTTGGCGCGTTGTTCCCAGTCGGCACGGGTCAGGGTGGTCATGCGAGTGTCCTCCTCTTATTGAATACAAGGGCCTGGGAGGTTTATCCCGGCGCCATCACGAATGCTTGCCCGACCAGCCTGCTGTTCGGCTCAAGGCAGCTGCCACCCTAAACCAGCGGCTGGGGATGTTTCAATATATTTGACAGAACGGCGGCAAACGCCCTTGCGATGTTCATTTTAATAAACATAGACTTTGGGCTCTCCAACCGCAGGCCAGACGGGAAATGCACATGAGCATCCAGGACATCGTCGATTTCAGCCAAGCCAACACCGCCCCCGAACGCTACCGCCCTGCCGCCGAGAAAATCCTCAAGGGCGATCCCGAGCAGACACTCTACAACCACTACAACAGCCCATGCGGCCAGATGAACGCCGGCGTCTGGGAAGGTGAAGTGGGCCAGTGGAAGGTCAATTACACCGAGCATGAGTACTGCGAGATCGTGCAAGGCGTGTCGGTGTTGCGCGATGCCGAGGGGAATGCCAAGACACTGCGGGCCGGCGACCGCTTTGTGATCCCTGCCGGTTTCAGTGGTACCTGGGAAGTGCTGGAAGCGTGCCGCAAGATCTACGTGGTGTTTGAAGAGAAAGCCTGATCATTGATTGATCGACAACGGGACGCTGAGCGTCCGAGACGGCGTTCCCACGCAGAGCGTGGGAACGATCAGCAGAGCGTGGGAACGATCAGGCAAAAAAAAGCCCGCATCGTGAGATACGGGCTTTTTTTCACAAGGAAGAAAATCAATTACTTGATTTTGCCTTCTTTGTAGATCACGTGCTTGCGAACGCGCGGGTCGAACATTTTCTTTTCGAGCTTGTCCGGGGTAGTACGCTTGTTCTTGTCGGTAGTGTAGAAGTGACCAGTACCGGCGCTAGAGATCATTCGAATCAATTCACGCATGATAGAGCTCCTTAGATCTTGCCAGCGGCGCGGATTTCGGCCAGCACGACAGTGATGCCACGCTTGTCGATAATACGCATGCCTTTAGCAGATACACGCAGGCGAACAAAACGTTTCTCTTCTTCAACCCAGAAGCGGTGATGCTGCAGGTTCGGCAGGAAACGACGACGGGTTTTGTTATTTGCGTGGGAAATGTTATTCCCAGTCACCGGACCCTTACCGGTAACTTGACAGACTCTCGACATGCCTCAGCCCTCTAAAACCACATGCCCAACCCGGCATGGGTTGGCCGCTTAATCTCTCAGTCATTTGGCGCCAGGCGCCGCGTTTCTTTAGGGTCTTACCGGCTACACCTACAGTGAAGGAACCGGGCCCCTAGAAAAGAGCGCTGCTTTATACCAGAAAGACCCCAGTGCAACAACAACCTGTGTACTTTTAGCAGCGTAAATCTTGGCCACAAGTGCCTGAACCGCTGCCAGGAGGGGCCGCTGTAACAGCCGACCGCTCGTCGCACAGAATGATTTACAACGTCTGCGGTCACAGGGAAGTGCACGGCGAAACACGCTGAGGCGCCATCAAAACAGCATTTTGGCCAAAAGCACAGGCAAAAATGGGCTAGTCATTTATCAATCAGACCTCTACGGTAGGCTTTTTCCAGACTGCACTCGCAGATGGGCCTTCGATCTGCACAGGAAACCGAATATGCGCCTCGCTGCCCTACCGCTATTGCTTGCCCCTCTCTTTATTGCGCCGATGGCCGTTGCGGCCACCAACTTGAGCGTATGCACCGAGGCCAGCCCCGAAGGGTTCGATGTGGTGCAGTACAACTCACTGACCACCACCAACGCCTCGGCCGACGTGCTGATGAACCGTTTGGTGGAATTCGACGCGGCCAGTGGCAAGTTGGTACCGAGCCTTGCAGATAGCTGGGAAGTGTCGCCCGATGGGCTGACGTACACCTTCAAACTGCACCCCGATGTGAAATTCCATCGCACCAGCTATTTCAGCCCAAGCCGCACCCTGACGGCCGAAGATGTACGCTTCAGCTTCGAGCGCATGCTCGACCCGGCCAACCCGTGGCACAAGATCGCCCAGAGCGGCTTTCCTCACGCCCAATCCCTGCAATTGCCGGCACTGGTCAAGAAAATCGACGCCCTTGACCCACTGACCGTACGCTTCACCCTCGACCATGCCGATTCCACCTTCCTCCCAGCACTGAGCATGGGCTTTGCGTCGATCTATCCGGCTGAATATGCCGATAAATTGCTCAAGGCCGGCACACCCGAGAAGCTCAACAGCCAGCCAATCGGCACCGGCCCGTTTGTGTTCGTGCGTTTCCAGAAAGATGCCGTGGTGCGTTACAAGGCCAACCCGGACTACTTCGCCGGCAAACCGGCGGTGGACAACCTGATTTTCGCCATCACCCCGGACGCCAACGTACGCCTGCAGAAGCTGCACCGCGATGAATGCCAGATCGCCCTGTCACCCAAGCCCCTGGATGTGGGCGAGGCCGAAAAAGACTCGGCGCTGAAGGTGGAAAAAACCGCCGCCTTCATGACCGCGTTCGTCGCCATCAACAGCCAGCACCCACCGCTGGACAAGCCCGAAGTGCGCCAGGCGATCAACCTGGCCTTTGATAAGGGCAGCTACCTCAAGGCCGTGTTCGAAGGCACCGCCGAAGCAGCCAACGGTGTCTACCCGCCGAACACTTGGAGCTATGCCAAGGAGTTGCCAGGCTACCCGCAGGACCTCGCCAAAGCCAAGGCGCTGCTGGGCCGCGCCGGGCTCAAGGACGGCTTCAAGACCACAATATGGACCCGCCCTACGGGCAGCCTGCTGAACCCCAACCCGAACCTCGGCGCCCAACTGTTGCAGGCCGACCTGGCCAAGGTTGGCATCCAGGCCGAGATTCGCGTGATCGAATGGGGCGAGTTGATCCGCCGCGCCAAGGCCGGCGAGCACGACTTGCTGTTCATGGGCTGGGCCGGCGACAACGGCGACCCGGATAACTTCCTGACGCCGCAGTTCTCATGCGCAGCGGTGAAGTCCGGCACCAACTTTGCCCGCTATTGCGACCCCACCCTTGATAAGTTGATCAGCGCGGGCAAAACCACCAGTGAGCAAGGTGTGCGCAGCAAGCTGTATCAGCAGGCCCAGGCGCAGATCCAGCAACAGGCGCTGTGGCTGCCACTAGCGCATCCGACGGCGTTTGCCTTGACCCGCAAGAACATCCAGGGGTACCTGGTAAGCCCGTTCGGGCGCCAGGACTATTCGAAAGTCAGCCTCAAGCCCTAAGGCACAACCCCCCACCTGTAGGAGCGAGCTTGCTCGCGAAAATCGTCAACGATGACGCGGAAAAACCTGACACCCCACGGGGGCCCTCTGGTTTTTCGCGAGCAAGCTCGCTCCTACAGAGGCAGGGCCGTTACAGCCAACCGTATTCAGCCATCGACAGCGGGTCACCATCGCCCACGATGATGTGGTCCAGCACCCGCACATCCACCACGTCCAGCGCCTTTTGCAGCAGCTTGGTCAATTTTCGATCAGCCGCGCTGGGCTCCGTGCTTCCCGACGGATGGTTATGACACAGGATCAATGCCGCCGAGTTGTACGCCAAGGCGCGCTTGACCACCTGTCGCGGGTAGACAATCGCAGCGTCGATCGTGCCTTGGGACATGACCTCGAACCCTAGCACCCGATGCTTGGAGTCCAGGAACAGGCAGCCGAAGATCTCATGGGGCTCATGGCGCAGCAGTGCCTTGAGGTACTCGCGCACGGCCAGCGGGCTTTCCAGCACAGAGTCAGCCCGCAAGCGCTCGGCCAGGTGGCGCCGGGACATCTCAAGCACCGCCTGCAACTGGGCAAACTTCGCCGGCCCCAGCCCCAGATGCTGGCTGAACAACGTCTGGCTGGCCTCCAGTAACGGGCGCAGGCCACCGAATTGGGCCAACAGATGGCGCGCCAGATCCACCGCACTTCGGCCGGCCACCCCCGTACGCAGGAAGATCGCCAACAGCTCGGCATCGGACAGGCTCGCCGCGCCGCCTTCCAATAACTTCTCCCGTGGACGCTCTGCCACGGGCCAATCACGAATACTCATCCCACCTCCCTGTATCTGCTCCGCTGTTGCCCGGCGGGCGCTGTGTTATCGTAGGGCCCTCTTTTTTGCCTGCGATTTCACCTGGGGAGGGGTCATCGCAGGTGTCATTGAACTGGCATCACTGAACTGGAAAGGCAAACCAATGCAGCGTCTGTATCGGAAACGCATCGTTCTCGGCGTCGGCGGCGGCATTGCCGCCTACAAGAGCGCAGAGTTGGTTCGCAGGCTCCTGGACCAGGGCGCCGAAGTGCGCGTGGTCATGACCCGTGGTGGCAGTGAGTTCATCACCCCGCTGACCATGCAAGCGTTGTCCGGCCACCCGGTTCACCTCGACCTGCTGGACCCGGCCGCAGAAGCCGCCATGGGCCATATCGAACTGGCCAAATGGGCCGACCTGGTGCTGATAGCCCCGGCCACTGCCGACCTGATCGCCCGCCTGGCCCAGGGCATTGCCGATGACCTGCTCACCACCCTGGTATTGGCCACCGACGCCACCGTCGCTATCGCACCGGCCATGAACCAGGCCATGTGGCGCGATCCGGCCACCCAGACCAATACCCAACTCCTGCAAACCCGCGGCCTCAAGGTGTTCGGCCCGGCTTCCGGCAGCCAGGCCTGCGGCGACGTCGGCCTGGGCCGCATGCTCGAAGCCACCGACCTGGCGCAGTGCGCCGCCGAGTGCTTCCAGCATCTGGCCCTGACCGGCAAGCACGTGCTGATCACCGCCGGCCCGACCCAGGAAAACATCGACCCGGTGCGCTACATCACCAACCATAGCTCAGGAAAAATGGGCTTCGCGTTGGCAGAAGCTGCGGTCGAGGCAGGCGCACGGGTCACACTGATAACCGGCCCGGTACATTTGCCGACCCCTGATCGCGTTACGCGTATCGACGTAGTCAGCGCCCGGGACATGTTGGCGGCCTGCGAAGCCGCCATTCCCTGCGACCTGTTTATCGCCTCGGCAGCGGTTGCGGATTACCGACCCGAGGTCGTGGCCCCGCAGAAGCTCAAGAAAGACCCTACGAGCGGCGACGGCCTGCTCCTGCAAATGGTGCGTAACCCGGACATCCTGGCCACCATCGCTACCCGTGCGGACCGTCCGTTCAGCGTCGGCTTCGCAGCCGAGACCGAGCACCTGCTGGACTACGCCGCACGCAAACTGAAAGACAAAAACCTCGACCTGATCGTTGCCAATGATGTCGCCAACCCGAGCATCGGCTTCAACAGCGAGGAAAATGCGTGCAGCGTGATCGACCGTGAACTGCACGCCACCCTTTTCGCCCAGACCAGCAAGGGCAAGATTGCCCGCCAACTGATCTCTTTTATCGCCCAACGGCTGAACCAGGTTTAATGTCCATGCACGCTTTGCAAGCCAAGATTCTCGACCCACGCCTCGGCAGCGAATTCCCTCTGCCGGCCTACGCCACGCCGGGCTCCGCCGGCCTGGACCTACGCGCCATGCTCAAGCAAGACACCGTCCTTGAGCCGGGCCAGACCATCCTGATTCCCACTGGCTTGTCGATCTATGTCGGCGATCCTGGCCTGGCGGCGCTGATCCTGCCGCGCTCCGGCTTGGGCCATAAACATGGCATCGTGCTAGGCAACCTGGTCGGCCTTATCGATTCCGACTACCAGGGCGAGTTGATGGTGTCGTGCTGGAACCGTGGCCAGACTGCTTTCAACATCGCCGTCGGCGAGCGCATTGCCCAGTTGGTATTGGTGCCGGTGGTGCAGGCGCATTTCGAATTGGTACAGGAATTCGACGAAACCCAACGTGGTGCAGGCGGTTTTGGGCATTCCGGCAGTCACTGACTAAGCTGAACGTGGCCGGGCGCAATCGTCCGGCCACGCACCGCCGCCCGGCTTTTCAGGATGAAGAATGCGCGGAAATAATCATCGAGATTTCTTTAATGAAATCAAGGGACTACGTAAAAATAATGCTAGCGCCGAAGCGCCGATGGCATTTTTACACCACGAACTCTCTGCCGAAAACGCCGTCATACCCTTCAGTTTGAGCCTGCCGGCCAGCCACATCAGGCCCGCCTTGCCCCCTTTCAGATGGAGTTTCCCCCGCGATGAGTACCGCAGCCCGCGTAGCCCCGACCTTTCCCGACAGCATTTTTCGCGCCTATGACATCCGTGGTGTGGTCCCCAAGACCCTGACCGCCGAAACCGCCTACTGGATCGGCCGCGCCATCGGCTCCCAGAGCCTGGCCCAAGGCGAACCCAACGTCTCGGTAGGCCGTGACGGCCGCTTGTCCGGCCCGGAGTTGGTCGAGCAACTCATCCAGGGCCTGGCTGACAGCGGCTGCCATGTCAGCGACGTCGGCCTGGTGCCAACCCCCGCGCTGTACTACGCCGCCAACGTACTGGCGGGCAAATCCGGGGTCATGCTCACCGGCAGCCACAATCCGTCGGATTACAACGGCTTCAAGATCGTCATCGCTGGCGACACCCTCGCCAATGAACAGATCCAGGCCCTTCACACCCGCCTGAAGACCAACGACTTGACCAGCGGCACCGGCAGCATCACCAAGGTCGATATCCTCCAGCGCTACTCCGATGAAATCACTCGCGACGTCAAGCTCGCCCGCCGCTTGAAAGTCGTGGTGGACTGCGGCAACGGCGCAGCGGGTGTGATTGCCCCGCAATTGCTCGAAGCCCTGAACTGCGAAGTGATCCCACTGTTCTGCGAAGTGGACGGCAACTTCCCCAACCATCACCCGGACCCAGGCAAGCCGGAAAACCTGGTAGACCTGATTGCCAAGGTCAAGGAAGTGGGCGCCGACGTCGGCCTGGCCTTCGATGGCGACGGCGACCGTGTGGGCGTGGTGACCGAAACCGGCGAGATCGTGTTCCCGGACCGCCTGTTGATGCTGTTTGCTCGAGACGTGGTTGCGCGCAATGCCAACGCCGAGATCATCTTCGATGTGAAATGCACTCGTCGCCTGACGCCATTGATCAAGGAATACGGTGGTCGCCCGCTAATGTGGAAGACCGGTCACTCGTTGATCAAAAAGAAAATGAAGGAAACCGGCGCGCTGTTGGCCGGTGAAATGAGCGGTCACGTGTTCTTCAAAGAACGTTGGTTCGGGTTTGACGATGGTATCTACAGTGCCGCTCGCCTGCTGGAGATCCTCAGCAAGGAGAAATCCACGGCCGAAGAGCTGTTTCAGACCTTCCCGAATGATATTTCTACGCCAGAGATCAATATCCATGTGACCGAGGAGAGCAAATTCAGCATCATTGACGCATTGCACGATGCGCAATGGGGTGAAGGCGCCAACCTGACCACCATTGATGGTGTGCGAGTCGATTACGCCAAAGGCTGGGGCCTGGTTCGCGCGTCCAACACCACACCGGTGCTGGTCCTGCGTTTCGAGGCGGATACCGAGGCTGAGTTGCAGCGCATCAAGGACGTGTTCCACGCCCAGTTGAAACGTGTTGCCCCTGATCTCCAATTACCGTTCTGATTTTTGCCCGGAGCCCTGAATGACCCTCGAACGCGAAGCCGCTGCCAACACCGCCAAGGTCCTGTCCGAAGCGTTGCCTTACATTCGACGCTACGTCGGCAAGACGCTGGTGATCAAGTACGGCGGCAATGCCATGGAAAGCGATGAGCTGAAAACCGGCTTTGCCCGCGACATCGTGCTGATGAAGGCTGTGGGGATCAACCCCGTGGTCGTCCACGGCGGCGGCCCGCAAATTGGCGACCTGCTCAAGCGTTTGTCGATCGAGAGTCACTTCATCGATGGCATGCGTGTCACTGACGCGCAAACCATGGACGTGGTGGAAATGGTGCTCGGCGGCCAGGTCAACAAAGACATCGTCAACCTGATCAACCGCCACGGCGGCAGCGCCATCGGCCTGACCGGCAAGGATGCGGAACTGATCCGCGCCAAGAAACTGACCGTGACCCGCAAGACGCCGGAGATGACCCAGCCGGAAATCATCGACATCGGCCAGGTGGGCGAAGTCATCGGCATCAACACCGATTTGCTCAACCTGCTGGTCAAGGGCGACTTCATCCCGGTAATTGCGCCGATCGGCGTGGGTGCTAATGGCGAGTCCTATAACATCAACGCCGATCTGGTAGCCGGTAAGGTGGCGGAAGCACTGAAGGCTGAAAAACTGATGCTGCTGACCAACATCGCCGGCTTGATGGACAAGGAAGGCAAGGTACTGACCGGCTTGACTACCCAGCAGGTAGACGACCTGATCGCCGACGGCACCATCTACGGCGGCATGTTGCCGAAGATCCGTTGCGCACTGGAAGCCGTGCAGGGCGGCGTCGGCAGCTCGCTGATCCTGGATGGCCGCGTGCCAAATGCAATACTGTTGGAAATCTTCACCGATACCGGTGTCGGTACGTTGATCAGTAACCGCAAGCGCCCTTGATCGCTGCAAAGCAAAAGGCCCCGCTCAATTGAATTGAGCGGGGCCTTTGTTTGTACACAGTTCAAATGTGGGAGCTGGCTTGCCTGCGATGACGACAGTACATGCAAAAATGCACCGCCTGACACACCGCTATCGCGGGCAAGCCCACTCCCACAGGATTCAGTGTCAGACGCCGAACTGCTCGCGGTATGCACGCACAGCCGGCAAATGTTGCTTGAGCTGCGGGTCGTCTTCCAGGAACTGCAACACCTGGTTCAACGACACGATGCTCACCACCGGAATGCCGAAGTCACGCTCCACTTCCTGGATCGCCGACAATTCACCGTTGCCACGCTCCTGGCGGTTCAAGGCGATCAGCACACCGGCAGCCTTGGCGCCGTCCTGGGAAGCGATGATCTGCATCACTTCACGGATAGCAGTACCCGCGGTGATCACGTCATCGATGATCAGCACATCGCCGGTCAATGGCGCGCCTACCAGGCTGCCACCTTCACCATGGGCCTTGGCTTCCTTACGGTTGAAACACCACGGCAAGTCCTGCCCGTGATGCTCCGCCAGGGCTATCGCCGTCGCCGCTGCCAGGGGAATACCCTTGTAGGCCGGGCCAAAGAGTACGTCGAAGGAAATACCGCTCTCAACGATGGCTGCCGCATAGAAACGGCCCAGCTGAGCCAGGGCCGAACCTGAGTTGAACAGGCCCGCATTGAAGAAGTACGGGCTGGTGCGCCCGGACTTGAGGGTGAACTCACCGAAGCGTAAAACGCCGCGATCGATGGCAAAACGAATGAAATCGCGCTGATACGCCTGCATGAAAAAAGCCTCAGATACCACGGATTTAGCTAATTGGGTGGACGGCGTGTATCATACACGCACGCGATTTTTGGGGCCATTTATGCGGATCATCAGTGTGAACGTTAATGGTATTCAGGCTGCAGTCGAGCGTGGTTTGCTCAGTTGGCTGCAAGCACAGAATGCCGACGTCATCTGCCTGCAGGACACCCGTGCCTCCGCCTTTGAACTGGACGACCCAGCCTTCCAACTGGATGGCTACTTCCTTTATGCCTGCGATGCCGAAGTGCCCACCCAAGGTGGCGTGGCTTTGTACTCGCGGTTGCAACCCAAGGCGGTCATCAGCGGCCTCGGCTTCGAGACAGCCGACCGCTACGGGCGTTACCTGCAAGCCGATTTCGACAAGGTCAGCATCGCGACCTTGCTGCTTCCTTCCGGGCAGAACGGCGATGAAGACTTGAACCAGAAATTCAAGCTAATGGACGATTTCGCCCGTTACCTGGATAAGCAGCGACGCAAACGTCGCGAGTACATTTATTGTGGCTCGCTGTACGTGGCGCAACAGAAACTGGATATCAAGAACTGGCGCGACAGCCAGCAATCCCCGGGCTTCCTGGCGCCAGAACGCGCCTGGATGGACGAGATTGTCGGCAACATGGGCTATGTCGATGCCCTGCGTGAAGTCAGTCGCGAAGGCGACCAGTACAGCTGGTGGCCAGATAACGAACAGGCTGAGATGCTCAACCTGGGCTGGCGTTTCGACTACCAGCTACTGACCCCAGGCCTGCGCCGGTTCGTACGCAGTGCACGCCTGCCGCGCCAGCCGCGCTTCTCGCAGCACGCGCCGCTGATCGTGGACTACGACTGGACATTGACCATCTGAGGTCTTTTTCCAGGCACAAAAAAAACCGACAGTGATGTCGGTTTTTTTGTGGCCGCCCGGTTACTTGACCAGGCGCCAGGTCCACGGATAGCGATAGGCAATGCCTTTGTTGGCCTTGATACCGGCGATGATCGTCAGTATCAACGCACCAATCACCAGCACGGTCATCAGCAAGAAGCCAACGACCACGAAGCCCAGCAACAGGCACACCAGCCAGGCGATCGCCACGGTGATCTGGAAATTCAGCGCCTCCTTGCCCTGGTCATCGATGAGCGGGTCCATGTCCTTCTTGAACTGCCACAGGATCAACGGCCCAAGCAAGCTGCCGAAGGGGAATACCAACCCCAGGAATGCCGCAAAATGACACAACATTGCCCACTGGCGTACTTCCTTGGACGGTGCCGGAACCGGCAACTGGCTGTCATTCATGGCGTTTCTCCTTGGGCCGGCTCAGTCAGCCAGCGCGGCGTTCTGCAATTCAAAGATTTCGGTCATGCCTTTCTGGGCCAAGGCCAGCATGGCGTTCAGCTCAGCCGGCTGGAATGGCGCGCCTTCGGCAGTGCCCTGCACTTCGATGAAACCACCGGTGCTGGTCATGACCACGTTGAGGTCGGTCTCGGCGGCCGAGTCTTCCAGGTAGTCCAGGTCCAGCACAGGCTCGCCCTGGTACATGCCAACAGACACAGCGGCGATCATCTGCTTGAGCGGGTCACCCGCTTTCAGGCCGCCACGCTTCTTGATGACTTTCAAAGCGTCGACCAGGGCCACCATGGCGCCGGTGATGGACGCCGTGCGGGTACCGCCGTCAGCCTGGATCACGTCGCAGTCGACGTAGAGGGTGACGTCACCCAGCTTGGACATATCCAGGGCGGCACGCAGGGAGCGGCCGATCAGGCGCTGGATTTCCAGGGTACGCCCGCCTTGCTTGCCACGGCTGGCTTCACGCTGGTTACGCTCGCCAGTGGCGCGCGGCAGCATGCCGTATTCAGCGGTCAACCAACCCTGGCCCTGGCCCTTGAGGAAGCGCGGCACGCCGTTTTCGACGCTGACAGTGCAGATGACCTTGGTATCGCCAAACTCGACCAGTACGGATCCCTCGGCGTGTTTGGTGTAGTTGCGGGTGATGCGGATCGAGCGGAGCTGATCGGCAGCGCGACCACTTGGACGTTTCATAGGGGATACCTGTACTGAGGACGAAAAACTGCCGAGCATTATAGAGCCGCAAGCCGGTTCGAGGCACTTCTAAAAAATTCGGTTACGAATGGTCAGGCGATCGGCCATTGTTTTGGCGCACCCGCCCCACTGCGCTACACTCCTGCGCCTTCGCAGCCTGTCGGCTTCAATTTACCCATCAGCCCGTATTTGCGGGACTGCATCGCGAGGTACCTCCATGGTGCACAGCATGACCGCCTTCGCCCGTGTCGAAAAAGCCGGGGCCCAAGGCACCCTCAGCTGGGAACTGCGCTCGGTCAACAGCCGTTACCTGGAGCCGCACCTGCGCCTGCCGGAGTCGTTCCGCGACCTTGAAGGCGCGGTTCGTGAAGCGCTGCGCCAGGGCATCTCCCGCGGCAAGCTGGAATGCACTCTGCGCTTTACCGAAGAAACCACCGGCAAGCCGCTGCAGGTCGACCGAGACCGCGCCGCCCAACTGGTGGCCGCGGCCGAAACCATCGCCGGCCTGATCAAACAGCCAGCCGCATTGAACCCTCTGGAAGTATTGGCCTGGCCCGGCGTGCTGGTGGCCGACGCGGCAGACCCACAGGCCTTGAATGCCGAAGCCCTCGCCCTGTTCAACCAGGGCCTGAAGGAGCTCAAGGCCGGCCGTGAACGCGAAGGCGCCGAACTGGCGCGCCTGATCAACGAGCGGCTGACATCGATCGAAGCCGACGTAGTGACCCTGCGCGAATTGGTACCGCAGATGCTCGCCACCCAGCGCCAGAAGGTCCTCGACCGCTTCACCGACATGAAGGCCGACCTCGATCCGACGCGCCTGGAACAGGAAATGGTCCTGCTCGCGCAGAAGAGCGACGTGGCCGAAGAACTCGACCGCCTGAGCACCCATATCCTTGAAGTGCGCCGCGTACTCAAGTCCGGCGGTGCCGCCGGTCGGCGCCTGGACTTCCTGATGCAGGAACTCAACCGCGAAGCCAATACACTGGGCTCCAAAGCGTTCGACCCGCGCAGCACCACGGCGGCGGTCAACCTCAAAGTGTTGATCGAGCAAATGCGCGAACAAGTACAGAATATTGAGTAAGGCACCCTCCATGACCCACAGCACCGGCACCCTTTACATCATTTCCGCCCCTTCGGGCGCGGGCAAGAGCAGCCTGGTCAAGGCCTTGACCGACGCTGACGAGCAGATCCGCATTTCGGTCTCGCACACCACCCGCGCCATGCGCCCGGGCGAAGTGGACGGCGTGCACTATCACTTCGTCGAGCGTACCGAGTTCGTCAAGATGATCGAACACGGTGACTTCCTGGAGCGCGCCGAAGTGTTCGGCAACCTCTACGGCACCTCGCAGAGCCACCTGCAACAGACCCTGGACGAAGGCCACGACCTGATCCTGGAGATCGACTGGCAGGGCGCCGAGCAAGTGCGCCAGCTGATGCCCAAGGCGCGCTCCATCTTCATCCTGCCGCCATCGCTCCAAGCCCTGCACCAACGCCTGACCAACCGCGGCCAGGACAGCGATGAAATTATCGAGGGCCGCATGCGTGAAGCCGTCAGCGAAATGAGCCACTACGTCGACTACGACTACCTGATCATCAATGACGACTTTACCCACGCCCTGGATGATTTGAAGGCGATTTTCCGCGCCAACCAACTGCAGCAAAAGCGCCAACAGCAGCGTTTCGGCAAATTACTCGCCGAATTGCTCGGCTGATTGACTCTTCCCAAAACAGCTGCAAGGGCCTTACATTGGCACTTGTAGCGGTTTTGCGAAGGCCTGCGAAAAATCAGCGCTTCCCTAAACGCTGGTGATTTTTTAAACTGCTCAGTCCGCTCGCCCAACCGGGCAGCGCGCATCTTGCATTCGCTCCGAGGAATACCATGGCCCGCGTAACCGTTGAAGACTGCCTAGAACACGTGGATAACCGCTTTGAGCTGGTCATGCTCTCTACCAAGCGTGCCCGTCAACTGGCCACTGGCGGCAAAGAGCCTCTGGTCCAGTGGGAAAACGACAAGCCTACCGTTGTAGCCCTGCGTGAAATCGCTGAAGGCCTGATGAGCTACGAGTTCATCGCCAACGCCGAAATCGTTGAAGACGAACCGCTGTTTGCAGCGTTCGAAGGCGAGTCCAACGAGGACGTCTAAGCCTATGCCTGGTCGACGTAGCACGGCGCGGGGTCACAGCCATCGGCAGGAGTTCACACTTTGCCGAGCATAGACGCCCTCGCCGATCGCTTATCGGCCTACCTCGGCGCAGACCAGGTCAACCTGGTTCGCCGAGCGTATTTCTACGCCGAACAAGCCCACGACGGCCAACGCCGACGTAGCGGCGAGGCGTATGTCACCCATCCTCTTGCGGTGGCCAATATTCTTGCCGACATGCACATGGACCATCAGAGCCTGATGGCCGCGATGCTGCATGACGTGATCGAAGACACCGGCATTGCCAAGGAAGCGCTCAGTGCGCAATTTGGCGAAACCGTGGCCGAACTGGTCGATGGGGTCAGCAAGCTGACCCAGATGAACTTCGAGACCAAGGCCGAAGCCCAGGCGGAAAACTTCCAGAAGATGGCCATGGCCATGGCCCGAGACATTCGGGTGATCCTGGTCAAGCTGGCCGACCGGCTGCACAACATGCGCACGCTGGAAGTGCTGTCCGGCGAAAAGCGCCGGCGCATCGCCAAGGAAACCCTGGAAATCTATGCGCCCATCGCCAACCGGCTGGGCATGCACGCCATTCGTATCGAATTCGAAGACCTGGGCTTTAAAGCCATGCACCCCATGCGTTCGGCGCGCATCTACCAGGCGGTGAAGCGCGCACGGGGCAACCGCAAGGAAATCGTCAACAAGATCGAAGAGTCCCTGAGCCATTGCCTGGCGATCGACGAGATCGAGGGCGAGGTCAGCGGCCGGCAGAAGCACATCTACGGCATCTACAAAAAGATGCGCGGCAAGCGTCGGGCCTTCAACGAGATCATGGACGTCTATGCGTTCCGGATCATCGTCGACAAGGTCGATACCTGCTACCGCGTACTGGGCGCTGTACATAATTTGTACAAGCCCCTGCCGGGCCGCTTCAAGGACTACATCGCAATTCCCAAGGCCAACGGCTACCAGTCGCTGCATACCACCCTGTTTGGCATGCACGGCGTGCCGATCGAGATCCAGATCCGCACCCGCGAAATGGAAGAGATGGCCAACAACGGCATTGCCGCCCACTGGCTGTACAAGTCCAGCGGTGACGAGCAGCCCAAAGGCACCCATGCTCGCGCGCGCCAATGGGTCAAGGGCGTGCTGGAAATGCAGCAACGTGCCGGCAACTCCCTGGAATTTATCGAAAGCGTGAAGATCGACCTGTTCCCGGACGAGGTCTACGTATTCACGCCCAAAGGCCGGATCATGGAGCTGCCCAAAGGCTCCACGGCGGTCGACTTTGCCTACGCGGTGCACACCGATGTCGGTAACAGCTGCATCGCCTGTCGCATCAACCGGCGCCTGGCACCGCTGTCCGAACCGCTGCAAAGCGGTTCCACGGTGGAGATCGTCAGCGCACCGGGCGCTCGCCCGAACCCGGCCTGGCTCAACTTTGTGGTCACCGGCAAGGCACGTACGCATATTCGCCACGCGCTGAAATTGCAGCGCCGCTCCGAATCCATCAGCCTGGGCGAACGCCTGCTGAACAAGGTGCTCAACGGCTTCGACAGCGCCCTGGACAAGATTCCGCAAGAGCGCGTGCAAGCGATGCTCCACGAGTACCGCCAGGAAACCATCGAAGACCTGTTGGAAGATATCGGCCTGGGCAACCGCATGGCCTACGTGGTTGCGCGCCGCCTGCTGGGCGAAGGCGAACAGTTGCCGAGCCCCGAAGGCCCACTGGCGATTCGCGGCACCGAGGGCCTGGTGCTCAGCTACGCCAAATGTTGCACGCCGATCCCGGGCGACCCGATTGTCGGCCACTTGTCCGCCGGCAAAGGCATGGTGGTGCACCTGGACAACTGCCGCAACATCACCGAAATCCGCCACAACCCGGAAAAATGCATCCAGCTCTCGTGGGCCAAAGATGTCACCGGCGAATTCAACGTCGAGCTGCGGGTTGAGCTGGAACACCAGCGCGGCCTCATCGCCCTGCTGGCCAGCAGCGTCAACGCCGCCGACGGCAATATCGAGAAAATCAGCATGGACGAACGCGATGGTCGCATCAGCGTGGTCCAACTGGTGGTCAGCGTGCACGACCGCGTGCACCTGGCCCGCGTGATCAAAAAGTTGCGCGCCTTGACCGGTGTGATCCGCATCACCCGCATGCGTGCATAACCGATCCATTACAAGGAGTCATTCATGACCAAGACAGTTATCACCAGCGATAAAGCTCCAGCCGCCATCGGCACTTATTCCCAGGCGATCAAGGCGGGCAACACCGTCTACATGTCCGGCCAGATCCCGCTGGACCCAAAGACCATGGAACTGGTTGAAGGCTTCGAAGCCCAGACCGTGCAGGTCTTTGAAAACCTCAAGTCCGTGGCTGAAGCTGCCGGTGGTTCGTTCAAGGACATCGTCAAGCTGAACATCTTCCTCACCGACCTCAGCCACTTTGCCAAGGTCAACGAGATCATGGGCAAGTACTTCGAACAACCTTACCCAGCCCGCGCCGCCATCGGCGTCGCCGCCCTGCCAAAGGGCGCACAGGTTGAGATGGACGCCATTCTGGTCATCGAGTAAAACACCCGGCGCAGCCCAAACAGGCTGCGCCGACTTCGTTTCAGAAGGATTTCGTAATGCGCAAAGCGCTTGTAGCCTCCTCGTTGCTCGCCCTGTTGCTCGGCGGCTGTGCCAGCAACCCCGCCGACCTGGATGTAAGCGGTACCTGGATCAACCAGGCCGCCATCGACGCGGCAGCCAAGGGCGGCCCTTTGCGTGAAGCCCTGCAGTCCTATGGCCCCAACCTCGAGTGGGAGGTCAACACCAAGGCTTTGCAGGCACGCTACTACAACGGTTTTGAAGTGGCGGAAGGCAAGTTGTCGGGTGAAAAGCCCGGCGCGTGGAGCGTGGACTTCTATGGCAGCTCAGCCACCGAACTCAAGCGCAAAGGCAAGCAACTGCTGCAAGTGGCCAACGACAATGAGCCCGAACAGCTGTTTGCCCGCGCCAAAGAACCCGCACCGGAAGGCGCGCCACTGGGCGCCACCTTCGAGCGCGCGTTGTATGCGGCCTATATGGGCGGCGACTGGAAGATCAGCGACGGCACCGGCAGCGGTGCCACGGTGCAGTTCCAGGCAGACGGCAAGGTCGCCGGCCTGCCGGGGGTTGATCGCTATTCACTCTGCCTGGCAGGCGATTGCGCCTCCATGAGCGGCGGCTACGACAGCATCTGGCTGCAACTGGACGGCCAGGGCAACCCATGGATCTTCACGCGCAAGGGTAAACAACTGGAGATCTTCCAGGCGATCAATACCGCGCAGGCCGATGAAGTGCCTTCGTTTACGCCAGGCCCTCGCCAATGGTTGCTTGAAAAGTAATAAAAGCCTCGCCCAAATCCAAATGTTGGAGCTGGCTTGACTGCGATGACGGTATTACATTCAACAAAGATGTGATTGATATACCGCTATCGCAGGCAAGCCAGCTCCCACATTTTTTGCCGCGCTTCAGCCTTTCAGAATCGCCGCATAGCCTTCCCGGTAAGTCGGGTATGTCGGCGTCCAGCCAAGCGCCTTGATACGTGCATTACTGCACTGCTTGCTCCCCGCACGCCGCACACTGGCGTCCTCGGCCCATTCGGTCACACCCAGGTACTCGCGCAACCACGCCACCACCTCGGCCAGTGGTGCCGGCGCATCGTCAACGCCGATATAGACCTTGTCCAGCGAACCGCCCTTCTCCACATGCCGCAGCAAAAAGGCGAGCAGGCCCGCGGCGTCATCGGCGTGGATACGGTTGCCATACAACGGCGGGTCAACCGCTACGCGATAGCCTTGGCGAACCTGAGTGAGCAGCCATTCCCGACCCGGGCCGTAAATCCCGGTCAGTCGCACGATGGTCGCTGGAATACCGCTGTTGAGCGCCACCTGTTCAGCTTCCAGCATCACCTGCCCGGAATAGCCCTTCGCTTGCGTCTCGGACGTTTCGTCGACCCACTCGCCGTTTTGCTGCCCATACACACTGCTGCTGGAGACAAACAGCAAATGCTTGGGCGTCTGGCCGTAGTCTTCCAACCACTCCAACACATGCTGCAACCCTTGCACGTAGGCGGCGCGATAGCCGGCCTCGTCGTGGTCGGTGGCAGCGGCGCAGTACACCAGATAATCCACCCCGCCGATCGGCCAGGTGTCCGGGCAGTCCTTTTTGAACAGATCGCCGGCAATGCCGATCACACCGTCGGGCAAGCGTGAAATATCGCGGCGCAGGCCGTGGACCTCCCATTCCGAGGCCAGCAATTGACTAGCCAGCCGACTACCCACATCACCGCAACCGGCAATCACAACAGAAGGCGCAGACATCATAAAACTCCATTCTCAAAGGCGCAGATTAGCCGCGCGAGTGGATCAACGGCCAGTAAAAAGCGAAATAAAGTAACAGTGCCACTTTAGTTAACAAGAATTACTTGCAATAATAACCGCCCATTTGTCCTCGACCCTAAATGGTCTGGAAGGACGATCACCCATTTTTTCTCTCAGGTCCGGCCAGCATGACACGTCATACAACCCCCGCTTCGCCAACCAAGCTTCACAGCCCCTCCCGCGCCTGGCGTGCGATTGCTGCGATGCTGTTCAGCGTATTGCTGGCACCGACCGCCGCATTCGCTGACGCCACTGCCCCAGCCGCTCCGGCAGCTGCCGAGCAAAATGCCGCTACTGCGGCAACGCCTGCCGTCGCGCCAGTGGCCACCGACCCGGCCCAGGCCGCCGGCGCCGCCGCACCTGCCGACGAAACCGGCGTGGTGCTGGAAGAAGACAACACCCTGGGCATGGCCCACGACTTGTCGCCATGGGGCATGTACCAGAATGCTGACGTGGTGGTGAAAGCCGTAATGATCGGCCTGGCCATTGCCTCGATCATCACCTGGACCATCTGGATTGCCAAAGGCTTCGAGCTGTTGGGCGCCAAGCGTCGTCTGCGCGCTGAAATCGTCCACCTGAAAAAAGCCACCACCCTCAAGGAAGCGAGCGAAACCGCGACCAAGAAGGGCACCCTGGCCAACCTGCTGGTGCACGACGCACTGGAAGAAATGCGCCTGTCGGCCAACACCCGTGAAAAAGAAGGCATCAAGGAGCGCGTCAGCTTCCGCCTTGAGCGCCTGGTGGCCGCCTGCGGCCGTAACATGAGCAGCGGCACCGGCGTACTCGCTACCATCGGTTCCACCGCACCCTTCGTCGGCCTGTTCGGTACCGTGTGGGGCATCATGAACAGCTTCATCGGTATCGCCAAAACCCAGACCACCAACCTCGCCGTCGTTGCCCCCGGCATCGCCGAAGCCCTGCTGGCTACCGCCCTGGGCCTGGTTGCCGCAATTCCTGCGGTGGTGATCTACAACGTCTTCGCCCGTTCGATCGCCGGCTACAAGGCTCAGGTATCGGATGCGTCGGCAGAAGTCCTGTTGCTCGTCAGCCGTGACCTCGATCACCTGCCTACCGAGCGCAGCTCGCAACCGCACATGGTGAAAGTGGGGTAATCGGCCATGGGCCTGCATTTGAATCAAGGCGACGACGAACTCGTCGAGAACCACGAAATCAACGTCACGCCGTTTATCGACGTGATGCTGGTGCTGCTGATCATCTTCATGGTGGCGGCACCGCTGGCAACCGTGGACATCAAGGTGGACCTGCCCGCGTCCAGCGCCAAGCCGGCGCCGCGGCCGGAAAAACCGATCTTCCTCAGCGTCAAGGCGGACCAACGCCTGTTCCTGGGCGAAGAAGAGGTCAAGGCTGAAACCCTGGGGCCGGTGCTGGATGCCAAGACCCAAGGCAAGAAAGACACGACCATCTTCTTCCAGGCCGACAAAGGCGTGGACTACGGCGACCTGATGAGCGTGATGGATGCCCTGCGGGCAGCCGGCTACCTCAAGGTAGGCCTGGTCGGACTTGAGACGGCAGCCAAGAAATGATCACGACGCGCCACAAACTGACGCGTTATGGCACCAGCCTCGCCGTCGTGCTGGGCGTGCATGCCGTCGCGATCATCATCGCGCTCCAATGGTCCGCGCCGCAGGCGATCCAGCTGCCACCCGCCGCCATGGTCATCGACCTGGCGCCGCTGCCAGCACCGCCGCCGCCTCCAGCACCGCCCAAGGTCGTTGCGCCGCCGCCGCCACCGGTCGAAGAGCTGCCCCTGCCGAAGCTGGCCGAGGCGCCCAAGCCAACGATCCAGGTGCCCAAGCCGGTCAAGCCCAAGCCTAAGCCACAACCGCCAAAGCCGGTGGAGAAGAAGCCCGAGCCGCCCAAGGAGAAACCTTCCGAGGAGCCACCGAGCGAAACGCCGCCGAGCAACGCACCTGCGCAGAAGTCCGCCCAGCCTACGCCAGGCCCGTCGGCACAGCAGCTGGCCGCCCAGGCATCCTGGCAAAGCACTTTGTTGGCGCATCTGCAGAAGTACAAGAAGTACCCGCCCGGCGCCCAACGCAGTGGCAAGGAAGGTATGAACCGCTTGCGCTTCGTGGTCGATGGCGAAGGTAATGTGCTGTCCTACGAACTGGAAGGCCGCTCCGGCAACGCCGACCTGGACCGTGCAACCCTTGAGATGATCCGCAAGGCTCAGCCGCTACCCAAGCCACCTGCCGATCTGCTGAAAAACGGCAGCGTCGAACTGGTCGCGCCGTTCGTCTACAACATCGACAAGCGTCGCCGCTGAGAGAGCACTGTGGGAGGGACTTGCTCCCTCCCACATTCGCTTTAATACCTCAGTAAAATTCCGATATTCCCCACTCAATCCCCAGCAAAGTTCTGATAACGTGCGTCTATCGATTGCAGCCGGTATGCTTGGCCCGCAACCTCATGGACGCCCGCTATGACTCTCACAGAATTACGCTACATCGTGACCCTCGCCCAAGAACAGCACTTCGGCCATGCCGCCGAGCGTTGCCACGTCAGCCAGCCGACGCTGTCGGTGGGTGTGAAAAAGCTTGAAGACGAACTCGGTGTGCTGATTTTCGAGCGCAGCAAGAGCGCCGTGCGCCTCACCCCGGTGGGCGAAGGTATCGTTGCCCAGGCGCAGAAGGTCCTGGAACAGGCGCAAAGCATTCGCGAACTGGCCCAGGCCGGCAAGAACCAGCTGACCGCGCCGCTCAAGGTCGGCGCGATCTATACGGTCGGCCCCTACCTGTTCCCGCACCTGATCCCGCAACTGCATCGCGTCGCGCCGCAGATGCCGCTGTATATCGAAGAAAACTTCACCCACGTGCTGCGCGACAAACTGCGCAACGGCGAGCTGGACGCGATCATCATCGCCCTGCCCTTCAACGAAGCGGACGTGCTGACCCTGCCGCTCTACGACGAGCCGTTCTATGTACTGATGCCAGCCTCCCACCCGTGGACCAAGAAGGACACCATCGACGCCGGCCTGCTCAACGACAAGAGCCTGTTGCTGCTCGGTGAAGGCCACTGCTTCCGCGACCAGGTGCTGGAAGCCTGCCCCACCCTGACCAAGGGCAACGACGGCGCCAAGCACACTACGGTGGAATCCAGCTCCCTGGAAACCATTCGCCATATGGTCGCTTCCGGCCTGGGTATCTCGATCCTGCCGCTGTCTGCGGTAGACAGCCATCACTACGCCCAGGGCGTGATCGAAGTGCGCCCACTCACGCCGCCGGTGCCGTTCCGTACCGTAGCGATTGCGTGGCGCGCCAGCTTCCCGCGCCCCAAAGCGATTGAGATTCTCGCGGACTCGATCCGTCTGTGTTCGGTGGCCAAGCCGCCCGTTGCGAGCTAAGCCACGGTATGACTGAGCTGTCGCAGGTGTCGGTGACGGCACTCAAGGGTGTCGGTGAGGCCATGGCCGAGAAGCTGGCCAAGGTCGGCCTGGAGAACCTTCAGGACGTGCTGTTCCACCTGCCTCTGCGCTACCAGGACCGCACCCGCGTGGTGCCCATCGGCCATTTGCGCCCTGGGCAAGACGCGGTGATCGAAGGCACCGTCAGTGGCGCCGACGTGGTGATGGGCAAGCGCCGCAGCCTGGTGGTGCGCCTGCAGGACGGTACCGGCGGCTTGAGCCTGCGCTTCTACCACTTCAGCAACGCGCAGAAGGAAGGCCTCAAGCGTGGCACCCGCGTGCGCTGCTACGGCGAGGCACGCCCTGGCGCATCGGGCCTGGAAATCTACCACCCGGAATACCGCGCCATTACCGGCGACGAGCCGCCACCGGTGGACACCACGCTCACGCCGATCTACCCGCTGACCGAGGGCCTGACCCAGCAACGCCTGCGCCAGTTGTGCATGCAAACCCTGACGATGCTTGGCCCGCAAAGTCTGCCCGATTGGCTGCCCCTGGAGCTGGCCCGCGATTATCAGTTGGCGCCCCTGGCCGATGCGATTCGGTATTTGCATCACCCGCCCGCCGATGCCGATGTGGACGAACTCGCCCTCGGTCATCATTGGGCCCAACATCGCCTGGCCTTTGAAGAACTGCTCACGCACCAGCTGTCCCAGCAACGCCTGCGCGAAAGCATGCGTTCCCTGCGCGCCCCGGCGATGCCCAGAGCCACGCGGCTGCCTGCGCAATACCTGGCCAACCTCGGCTTTGCGCCCACCGGCGCGCAACAGCGCGTGGGCAATGAAATCGCCTACGACCTCAGCCAGCAAGAACCGATGCTGCGGTTGATCCAGGGTGACGTAGGGGCAGGCAAAACCGTGGTCGCTGCCCTGGCCGCCCTGCAAGCCCTGGAAGCTGGCTATCAAGTGGCGCTGATGGCACCGACGGAAATTCTCGCCGAACAACACTTCATCACCTTCAAGCGCTGGCTCGAACCGCTGGGCCTGGAGGTGGCGTGGCTGGCTGGCAAGCTCAAAGGCAAGAACCGCGTGGCCGCCCTGGAGCAGATCGCCGCCGGCGCACCGATGGTGGTGGGCACCCATGCGCTGTTCCAGGACGAAGTGCAGTTCAAGAACCTTGCGCTAGTGATCATCGACGAACAGCACCGATTTGGCGTGCAACAGCGCCTGGCCCTGCGCCAGAAAGGCGTGGGCGGGCGCATGAACCCGCACCAGTTGATCATGACCGCCACGCCGATCCCACGCACCCTGGCCATGAGCGCCTACGCCGACCTCGACACCTCGATCCTCGACGAGCTGCCGCCGGGGCGTACGCCGGTCAACACCGTGCTGGTCACCGACACCCGGCGCGTCGAAGTGATCGAGCGCGTGCGCGGTGCCTGCGCCGAAGGCCGCCAGGCGTACTGGGTATGCACCCTGATCGAAGAGTCCGAAGAACTGACCTGCCAGGCCGCCGAAACCACTTATGAAGACCTCACCAGTGCCTTGGGTGAGCTCAAGGTGGGGTTGATCCATGGCCGTATGAAACCGGCGGAAAAAGCCGCGGTAATGGCCGAGTTCAAGGCCGGCAACCTGCAATTACTGGTGGCTACCACCGTGATTGAAGTGGGCGTGGACGTCCCCAACGCCAGTCTGATGATCATCGAAAACCCCGAACGCCTGGGCCTGGCGCAACTGCACCAATTGCGCGGGCGGGTTGGCCGGGGCAGTGCCGCCAGCCACTGCGTGCTGCTCTATCATCCGCCACTGTCGCAGATCGGTCGCCAGCGCTTGGGCATCATGCGCGAAACCAACGACGGTTTTGTCATTGCCGAAAAAGACCTCGAACTGCGCGGCCCCGGTGAAATGCTCGGCACGCGCCAGACCGGCCTGCTGCAATTCAAGGTCGCCGACCTGATGCGCGATGCCGACCTGCTGCCCGCCGTGCGCGATGCTGCGCAAGCATTGCTCGAGCGTTGGCCCGATCACGTCAGCCCCTTGCTCAACCGCTGGCTGCGCCACGGCCAGCAATACGGCCAGGTTTGACCTCCTCCCTGTAGGAGCGAGCTTGCTCGCGAAAAACGCCAACGATGACGCGGACGCTCTGGATGATGGCGCCGCCAGGAAGGTCTTCGCGAGCAAGCTCGCTCCTACAGGGTAATCAGCACACCGCCAACCTCATCACAAACGCCACTTATCCGACCAACACCCGTATCAAGCTGGTTATACTCCAATGAATGTAAGAAATTGGATCAGGCCATGTCAGAAGTTGCCCTCGCCACAGCCCCACTGACCGCCCCGCCGGTCATTCGGGCGCTGCTCGCAAAGCTCGCCATCCCCTACACGGAAGTCATCGAACAGCCTGGCCTGAACCCTGCCCGAAAGGTCCAGGCGGTGTTGCTTGAAGATGCGGTTGGCGCGCTCATGGTGCTGTTTCCCCAAAGCCAATTGCTGGACCTCAACCGCCTCGCCGAACTCACCGGTCGCCGCCTCACGGCTGTCGCCCCCGAGCGGGTCGAGCGCATGCTGGGCAAGCATGACCTGAGCCTGCTGCCGGGCTTGCCGCCCCTGACCAGTTCGCCGTGCCTGTACGAAGGCCGCTTGCTCAATGAGCCGAGCCTGCTGGTGCATTCGGGCGAAGCCGGGCTGTTGCTGGAAATCCCCACCGACGCCTTCAAGAGCCTGCTCACCAAGGCCAGCGCCGCGCAGTTCGGTGAGCCCTTGAGCAACATCCGTCCGAACCTCGACCGCCCCAATGATGACCGCGAGGAAATCACCCAGGCGATGCAAGCCTTCACCGCTCGCCGTATCCAGCAACGCCTGGAAGCGACCATCGAAATTCCGCCGCTGGCCGACACGGCGCAGAAGATCATCAAGCTGCGCGTGGATCCCAACGCCACCATCGACGACATTACTGGCGTGGTGGAAACCGACCCGGCCCTTGCCGCCCAGGTCGTAAGCTGGGCCGCGTCGCCCTACTACGCCTCGCCGGGCAAGATCCGCTCAGTCGAAGACGCCATCGTGCGCGTGCTGGGCTTTGATCTTGTGATCAACCTGGCGCTGGGCCTGGCCCTGGGCAAAACCCTGAGCCTGCCCAAGGACCGCCCGCACCTGTCCACGCCGTACTGGCACCAGTCGATCTACACCGCCGCCGTGATCGAGGGCCTGACCCGCGCCATGCCCCGCGCCCAACGCCCGGAAGCCGGCCTGACCTACCTGGCAGGTTTGCTGCACAACTTCGGCTACCTGCTGCTGGCCCACGTGTTTCCGCCGCACTTCTCGCTGATCTGCCGCCACCTGGAGGTCAACCCGCACCTGTGCCACAGCTACGTCGAGCAACATTTGCTGGGCATCAGCCGCGAACAGATCGGCGCCTGGCTGATGCGCTACTGGGACATGCCGGACGAACTGTGCACCGCCCTGCGCTTCCAGCACGATCCCACGTATGACGGGCAATACGCCGAGTATCCGAACCTGGTGTGCCTGGCGGTGCGCCTGTTGCGCAGCCGGGGGATTGGCTCCGGGCCGGATGAATCCATTCCCGACGCGTTGCTTGAGCGCCTGGGCCTGAGCCGCGAGAAGGCCGAGGACGTGGTGGGTAAAGTGCTGGATGCCGAAGTGCTGTTGCGCGAATTGGCTTCGCAGTTCAGCCAGGGGTAAGCCCACCGCCTGTTAAACCGCTATCGCAGGCAAGCCAGCTCCCACAGTTGACCGTATTTCCAAGTTGGAACGCGGTCACTGTGGGAGCTGGCTTGCCTGCGATGAATCCAACTCGGTCTACCTGACCACCTACTTCTTTTTCTTCGGCTTCAAATACTTGGTCAGACCCTGGAACCAGATCACCAGTGCCGGGTTGCCCTTGATCTGGATCGACTTGTCCTGAATCCCCGTCATGAACGCCAGTTGCTTGTTCTTCGCCTGCATCGTGGCGAAGCCGTAGGCGGCATCCTTGAAGGCAATCGCGAAGGCCGGCGCCGGGTGGACACCTGAGCGGCTGGTGATGCGCTGGTCTTTGACGATGAAGTGACGGGCAACCTTGCCGTCGAGGGTCTGCAGCTGGAAGGCCAGGTCTTTGTCACCCAGTTGCTGCTGGAAGGCGGGGTTGGTGCGGCTGGCTTTGCCCATCATCAGGCCCAGCACCCACAGGAGAAGACGAAATTTCATGCACACGGCCTCGGTGTATTTATTGGAGTGGCCGCAGCAGTGTAACGATTTGCAAAAGGAACGCCACCGATCTCGCGCTTTAGGCGCAGATCGGTTGGCGTTTAACGCTTATAGCAACAAGTACTTAAACGTTAGGGCAAGGCACTGGCGCCCAGTCGGCCAGGTTTGGATTGCGGCAGGTTGCTTCGATCTGGGTCTTGCCCGCACTGGCGACCTGCTTGCTTTCAGCTTGCTTGGCCTGCACGGTCTGGATGCTACGTTCGGTGGTGACCGCTTCTTTCGGCACTGTCGGCAGAACCGGCTTCTTGGCTGGCTTGACGGCTTTCTTGCCCTTGGTCGTAGCGACCACTGGCGTGGTATCGGCGGTGGCCACGGTCACCACATCGCTGCGCTGTACGCCGACCTGTTGCAGGTCTTTCTCGTAGGCCTGGGTGTAGTTGTTCAGGTCTTCGCTGGCTTTGCCGTTGACCGTCACGATCAGGTCATTGGACTCCTTCAGGCCCGCGACGATTTCCGCCAGGCGCTTGCGGCCTTCGGTGTCGTTGACGGTCTTGGCCTTGCGATCAGCCACCAGCTTGGTGAATGCGCTCTGGTAGCACTGCTGCGACGCCTTGGCATAGGCGGTGCTGCGGTCGATGTCCGAGGCGCTTTTGTTGAAGTCGGTGGAGTAGGACGCGATGCGCTGGTTGTCATCGGTGATCTGTTTCTGGCGCTCGGTGTAGTAACCCGCCGCACCGCCAGCCAGGGCGCCGCCTGCGGCACCGATCGCGGCATTGCGGCCACGGCTGTCCTTGTCGCCGGTCAGCGCGCCCAGCAGGGCACCGCCGGCCGCGCCGATCGCGGCACCGGTGACGACCGACTTGGTCATGTCCGAATCGGTGGCGCGCAGGTGCTGCACCGGCTCGTAGCAGTTGGGGTAGTACTCGACCTTGGTGCTCGACGCCACCTTGGACGCAGGCGACGTAGCGCAACCAGTCAACACGGTGCTGAAACCAGCTGCGATCAGCAGCAGGTGACGCTTGGAAACCGCCTTACGGGAAAAAAGCATAGATGTGATCTCTGTTAAGTTTGACTTGCCCAGCACGGCCCACCGCCGCCTGAGTCCCTTCCAAGCTCGCTAGACAGCCAACGATCAAGACCGCTGACCGCTCGCTGCGAGCAATTCCTTCAAGATCGTTGCCGGGTCGGCCCGCTGTTGCTTGCGGTAGTTGCCAACATGGCGAACGAACAGTGTCGCGCGCGTCACCAGGCTCTTGCCGAGCACTGGCTTGCGATCCAACTCTTCCTTGATCCGTTGAAACTGCGCCTGGATCACCGCATCGGTGTAGCGCGTGCCGGTGGCCAGGTTGTCGATGTAAATCGCCACCGCGCCGTCCAACGCGCTGCGTCCATTGGTGATGGCCATGTCGAACAGCTGCGTGCTGGCCTCGTCCTTGCTGTCCACCGCCTGCTGGCGACTCTTGTGCAGGTTGGCCAGGCGGATGTTGTAGTTGCTGATGGTCTCGGCCACCAACGCCGCCGACTGGATCAAATTGCCCGCCGCTTCTTCGCGTTGCTGGGCGATCAGCGACACGTTGCGCTTGAGCTCTTCGTTGACCAGGCCCAGTTCGGCTTGCAGCTTGGGATCGACACTGGCGGCGATGATGCTGTCCAGGCGTTTGGTCGGGTCCTGGGCGTCGTCGATGGCATCGGTCAGCGCGGCCAGGCGGCCTTCCTTCTGCCACTGGGCGAACAGCTCCTTGTAGCGCGAGCGCGGCGCCGACAACGCGCCAATCGCCACGCGAAAACCGGTGGTCTCGTTGCTTTGCTCGGTGCCATCAGCGGCAAACAGCGGGTATTCGCGGCGCATGCCGGTGAACAACGTGCCCTCGCCTTCTAGGTAGTTGCCGCCCTTGACCACAAAGCCGCCGTAGGTGCCCTGGCGGCGGCCAGCGTGTACCAGTTGGAAGGATTCCTGGACCATTTCCGCGGCGTTGCCGATCACGTCGAACATGCCGATGGGGTTAGGTAATTTGGTGCCGATGGGCATCAACCGCGCTGCCTGGCCGGTGCCGCCGGCCACTTGGTTGAACACCGCGTAATCGGCCAGCGGGCCATCGCTTTCACTGCCCTCGACGCGCCGTGGATACAGCCGGCCTTCCAGGTCCTGGCGGCTCACCGCCTGGCCGCCGCGCGCGGCGTACTCCCATTCCACTTCGGTGGGCAGGCGCACAAATCCCAGGCCACCGTCTTCGGTCGACGCACCGCGCCCGCTCACCGGCAGCAGTTCGCGGTGGTATTTCATCAGCCAGGCGCTGTACACCGCCGAGAAACGCTCGGCTTCAAAGCGCGACAGTTTCACCTTGGGCAAACGCCCGGCCATGCCCATGGGCGCATCACACGCCGGCGCCGGTTCGCCGCTGGCCAGGGCCTGCGCCTGGGCCATCACCTGGGCGTATTGGCGAGCAGTCACTTCGTATTTGCCAATGAAGTACAGCATGGGCTTGAGCGGGGTCTTGGCGTCGGTCTTCGGCATCTGCGGCGCGATGACCTTGCTCCAGTCCTTGGGCAAGTCCTTGAGGGTGAACTGGCCGTTGATGAAGTCGCGGCGGTAACCGGAAATAAACGACTGCTGATAACCCGCCTCGCCTTCGGCAAAGGGGTAGCCCAGGCTGATTTCACGGTCATCCAGGGTGCCCTGGGCCAGAATGTAGGCGTAGCGGAATACCATGTTACCTTCGCAGGGCAGCGGCAGGCTCACGTCGTCCGGCAACGGCTTGGGGTTGTCGAGCTTGTCACTTGCTTCATCAGCCCAGGCCAGCGAGGCCAGGCTCAGCGCCACGCAGGCGCCCAGTAATTTATACATCTCTGATTCCTTCAGAAGCCTGGATACGGGCCACCCGCCAACCACCACAGGCGGCCGCCACGGCACTGACGCCGAGCACCGCCACTAGGGCCAGGCCGTAATGGCGCGCCAACAGATGGCTGGCGTACTCGCCTGGCACCTGCACAAAAAGCTTGTTCAACGCCGCCTCAGCCAGGCCATACAGCCCAACGCTGAGCACAGCGGCAAAACCCGCGCTGTATAGCGCTTGCAGCAGCACAAACAGCAACAACGCGGCGGTGGAAAACCCCAGCAGGCGCAACACCGAGAGTTCACGGTGCTTACGCGCCACCGCCGCCAGGGTCCCCGCGAAAATCGCCGCAAACGCCCCGGCCAACGCCAACCCGGCGATGATCCAGAACACAATCGACAGGTTGCGGCTCAACGATTGCACTTGAGCGATGGTGTGCGCCTGGGTTGAAACCAACAGGTTCTGCTCGGCGAAATACACCCGCAACGGTTCCACATCACTGAGGCTGCGCGCATACAGGCGAAACGCCGGGTAGATGCGCTGTTCACTCACGCTCGCCGCTTCACCGGCCCAACCCAACGCCGGCACCGCACGGCCATCGCGGTAATCTTCCGCTGCCTCCAGCAACGCCAGATCGGCAAACAGGCCCTCGCGAGCGAAGGCCTCCAGCGGCAACACCGCCAGCACCTGCAACCGCGTGCGCTGGGCCTCGACGCGCCCCGCCACTTGCCGCGCAAAGCTGGTGTCCAGCCAATCACCGGGCCTTGCCGCGAGCTTTTCGGCGGCGGTATGGCTGAGCACGATCTGGTCCAGGCCGTGGGGCATCGGCAAGCCTGCCAACAACGGGTCGCCTGCGGCAGTCGGCAGCATTTCCAGGGTCAAGGTGCCCACCTGCGCCGTGGCCGCAATCTGCCGTGTGCGCGGCACAGCAAACGCGACATCGCTGCGCTCACCCAGCTGCGCGATAAACGCCGCGCTGAATCGACCACCGCCCAACGGGATGATTTCACGGCTGGCGGGGTCGGTCTCCAAGCGTTCGGTCAAACTGCTAACCAGTCCAAATTTCAGCCCGAATAACACCAGCAATGGCGCGATAACCGCCACCAATGCCAACACCGAACAGGCCGACAGCCACCCATCGTTGCGGTAGTCCTGCCACGCAAGCGAAGCAACCAGGCCGATGCGCATCAGCACGCCTCCCCGAGGGTTGCGGTGACGCCGCCGTCTGGGTCGCGCTGGCAACTGATACGCCGCACCTGCAAGCCACTGGCGCGGGCCAGCGGTTCGTCATGGGTGGCGATCACACAGGCCGTACGGTGTTCGCGGGCCTGGGCCAGCAGCGCCTGCATCACGCGCTCGGCGTTGAGCGGGTCCAGGGACGCCGTCGGCTCATCAGCCAGCACCAGTTGCGGCCCATGGGCCAGAGCCCGCGCACAGCTGACCCGCTGGCGTTGGCCCACCGACAACGCCGCCGGGCGCTTGGCCAACTGATCGCTGATCTGCAACTGCTCAGCCAGGCGCGCCACGCGGCCGTCGTCCTGCAAGCCCAGCAGTTGGCGCGACAGCGCGATATTGCCGCGCACGTCCAGAAACCCCAGCAACCCCCCGGTCTGCGGCACATAGCCCAAGTGCTGGCTGCGTAACGCGGCCAGCGCCGATTGCCGGTCGGCACGCCACAGCGCGCCGATGTCGTGTTGGTTGAATGCAAACTGCCCCACCTGATCCGGCGCCAACACCAGCGCCAGCACGTCGAGCAAGGTGCTCTTGCCGCAACCGCTGGGGCCGACAATTGCCAGTTGCTCACCCGCGCCCAGCTGCAACGCAGGGATCACCAGGCTGTAGCGCTGGCTACCGACGCCCCGGCTCTTGTGCACCGCACTCAGGTTCAGCATTACGGCAGCGTCGACAGTGGCACGCGGTACAACGCATCGCCCGGTTCGGCATCGCCGAAACGGACCCAGTTGGCCACGTCGTTATGGAAGGTTTCATACAGGCGGATTTTCGAATCCAGCTCGTCGATAAAGTCTTCCTGCTCGGCCACGCTCAATGACAACCACAGGTCCTGGGTCATGTTCAGCGACTTGCTGCGGTACGGCAGGCCCTCCAGGTATTCACCGAGCAGGCCGCCGTCAGCCAGGTTGCCGCCCTTGCGCAGGGCCTGCGGGTCGCGGCTCATATAGGCCGAGGCGCTGGCGATTTCCTGGAAGAAATCCTTGGGCGAGCTTTGGGTCTTGCGCGCCGCATCCACGATCAACTTCAACGATTGTTGCAGGTCGTTGAGTTGCAGCTTGGTCAACATCACGCACACCTGGAACGCTGGCAGCGCCGGGTTGGTTAGGTCACGATCAGCGGTCCAGGCGCTGACCAATTGCGGTGCCTGGCTCGCGGTCTTGCGCCCGAGAAAGTCCATGTGCATGGCATAGCCGACGGCGGCGGACTTGTCCGCCAGGCTCGGCGCGGCACTGAGCAACGGCACGGGCTGCGGCGTGTTGCTGCGCACCTGATGCACCAGGTTGGCGAACACCGTGCCGATCTCATCGACGCGCTCACCCAGCTTGCGCACATCGCCCCCTGGCACCGGCGTGTACAGGTCGCCGATCTGCGGGTTGGCGTCGGCGGTGAGAACGCGATACTGGCTCTCGGCGCCGGCATGGGTTTTCTTGCCGGCATCAGTGCGCAGGTGCAGCGCATAGATCTTGATCTGCTTACCCAGGGCCGCCTGGCGCACTTCGGCTTCGTTCATCTGGGTGGCGGCGAACGGGTCGTTCTTGCGCAGCGCGCCGGCATCGGAAACCAGCAGGATGATGCGCCCGCCGTAGCCGGACCAATCCATGCCGTCCACTGCCTGCATCACCCCGGCAAACGCATCTTCGTTGAACGAGTGGCTGGACACCGTCGACGCTTTGACCTGGCGCGCCATATCCAGAAAGCGCTGCGGGTCGCGACCTTGGTCGAGGCTGATCAGGGTCTTGGCGACATACTCAAGGCCCGGGGTTTTCTGGATGCTGCTGCGAAAGCCGACCATGCCGAAGCTGACGCTGTCCAACTCGCCGCGCTCGGCAATGCGGGTTTGTAGCTCATGCACCACGTCGCGAATCTGGTCGATGTAGGGCTGCATCGACACGGTGGTGTCCACCACCAGCACCACCGCCGTGCGGAATGCGTCGGCATTCGCGCTGAGCGTCGGGCTGGCCGGTCTGGCAGCGGCGCGGCTGCCTGGGTCGATGGAGGCCACGTTGAGCAACTGCACCGGCTGGCCGTTGTCGTCGAAGCTCTCTTTGGAATCGAAGATCGGCAACAGGTAGAACTGGTTCTGCGGTACCGCGCTGGCGGTGGGTTCCAGGGCCAGGACTTGCTGGTTGTCTTCTCGGTTGTTCTGCGCCTTGGCCAAGGCGCTTTTCGCTGCAGCAGGGTCAGCCAGTAGTTTTTCCACCTCACCGGGCTGGCGCAGGAACATCACGGGCGCCCGGCCTGAGCGCTCGGTGAACTTGAGCACCAGGCTTTGTTTCCAGTCGCTGACCTGGGAGGCCGGCAGCCAACCGTCGCTGCGACCATCGGTAGCGGCGCCGACGCGCACCCACGGGCTGCCATCGACTTCTTTGCGCTGATACACGTAGAGCACGGAAAACGCCGGCAGCGCTTTACCCGGCGGGCTCCCAGCGTCCGCTGAAAGCTGGGCGCCGGGTTTGCTGAGTACACGCTGGAACAAGGTTTTCTTGCCTGCCATCAGCAACGGGCGCTGACCGCCATCCACTTCAGCGACAGCCACGGGCGGCGTCACCTTGGGCACCACGGCGGCTGGCGGCTTGGCCGGTTCATCGCCGCCGTTCAACCACCAGTAGCTGGCGCCGCCAATGGCCAACGCGACGGCGACCGCCACAGCGGCCAAGGCCAATACCGGCCCACGGCGCTGCTCGGACGGAGCATTGTGCTGCGTCGGCGTGACCACCGGTTGACGCACTATTGGCTGCGGCTGCGGTTTATCCGTCGGAATGTCGATGGTGACAGGGGTCATGCCCGCCAGATCAAAGCTCAATGGAATCGGCAGCGGCCGCACCAGCGTGGCATCCGATTCATCAGCCGGCAGTTGATCCAGCGCCAACAACAGCGCTGCCGCATCCGGATAACGCTCCGCCGGGTCCTTGGCCAACAATTTGCGCAGCACACCCTGGTAGCGCCCGTGATGCACCGGCAATTCCGGCAAGGGTTCAGTCAAGTGCGCCAGAGCGGTGGAAAGCGCATCGGTGCCGTTGTAAGGCAGCTTGCCGACGAGGATTTCATACAGCACCACGCCCAGCGCGTAGAGGTCGGCGCGGCCATCGATCTCCTGGCCCCGCGCCTGCTCGGGGCTCATGTAGCTCGGCGTGCCCACGGCAAACCCGGCCTGGGTGAATTGGGTGCGATCGTCCAGCGACTTGGCAATCCCGAAGTCCGACAACACCGCCGTGCCATCGGCCCGGAACAGAATGTTCGCCGGCTTGACGTCGCGGTGCACCAGCCCTTGGGCATGGGCATAGCCCAGGGCCGAGGCAATCTGGCGGATGAGCGTCACGCCCTGCTCCGGGGTCAGCCCAGCAGCAATGCGCTCCTTGAGCGTGCCATTGGGCAAGTATTCCATGGCCATGTAATACAGCTCACCGACGTTGCCGATGTCATGGATGGTCACCGTGTGCGGGTGTGACAAACGCGCCAGCGTCTTGCCCTCGCGCAGGAAGCGTTCGCAGAAACTCGGGTCGGCCGCCAGCGCTGCCGCCATCACCTTCAACGCCACCTTGCGCTCCAGCGAGCGCTGGGTCGCCAAGTACACGCTGGCCATGGCGCCTTCGCCAATCTCACCTTCGATGTCATAACCCGGGATGACGATGTTCATGACGAGACCTTCACGACGAGGGTGGTGATGTTGTCTGGTGCGCCGCGATTGAGCCCCAAGTGCACCAGGCTGCGCACGATTTCATCCGGCGCGTCATGGCTGAGCACGTCGCGGATTTCATGGTCTTCGACGGTCTTGTTGAGGCCATCACTGCACAGCAAATAGCTGTCGCCGGGAGCGATCAACAGGTCCACCGAGGCGACGTTCAACTGGGCCTCAACGCCAATGGCGCGGGTGACGATATTGGAGCGCGGGTGGGTGCGGGCGTCGGCTTCGCTGAGCAGGCCGCTGTCTTGCAGGTCTTGTACGTAGCTGTGGTCGCGGGAAATGCTTTCCAGCACGCCGTCGCGCAAGCGGTACAGGCGACTGTCGCCGGCCCACAGGCACACCCCGCGCAAGCCGCGCGCGGCGAACACCACCACGGTGCTGCCCATCATGGTCACGCCACGGTTGGCGGTTTCTTCGCGCACGGCCGCGTTGATGCGCAGCAGGTCATTGCGCAGCGCCGCTGAGTATTCGTCCAGGGAGCGGCCCAGCGGCACATGGCGCAGGCTGTCGACGATCAAGCTGCTGACATAGTCCCCCGCCGCGTGCCCGCCCATACCATCGGCCACCACCCACAAGCGGTTTTCCGGCAGGTCCAGAAAGGCATCTTCGTTGACTTGGCGAACCATGCCCACATGGCTTTTGCTCGCGGATTCGTACGTCACGCCCATCTACACCACACCTTCTTGTCCGAGCAAAAACTGCGCAAAATCGCTGGCGGCAGGCAGGCCCTGGCACCGTAATAAACCGGGGGAGATACGCTGCGAACCTCGCCCCCACCACAGGCTTGCGCCCTCGCACGCCTGTTCGGCCAGTGCGGTCATACGCTGGTGCGGCACGGTGGCTGCCACCCTTTGCAGGCCGGCGAAACGGCTGTCCACCGCCCGCGGCTCGCTGGCCGGCAAGCCCAACTCGTCGAGCCCGGCGTTGAAGCTTTCGAAGGTCGCGCCGCTGTCGAGGGTGCTGAGCAACAAGGTTTCAGCCTGCTCGAACCAGGCGTCCGAACCGCCCACCAGCGACGCCGGGTTGGTGTCGTGATCCAGCAAGGTCACCACCGCCAGCGGAAAATACCGCCCGACCCGGTCAATGCTTGGCATCACCACGCCCGCCGCCGCATCCGGCCCGCACACGCCCGGCGCCAGCACAAAGCGCCACAACGGGCTGACCAAGTACGCATTCAGCCAGTCAGCGCCGAGGCTGTTCTGGCTGGCGAGCAAACCCGCTGCCAGCCAGCTGTCCCACGGGCCGATAAAGCTCTGGGGCAAGGCGCGGCTGACGAAGTCCCCGCGGCTGGCCAACTTGCCGTAGAAACCCAGGGCCGTCATAGCCGCTCCGGCAGGCTGAAGCCGCTGAGCACGCGGCTCTTGAACGGGTTGAACGCACTGTTGGCGCGCAACTCGTAGGCGATGCTCGCGCCATCGACCCGCAGGCGCAGGTTGAAACGGTCCGGCGAGTTGCCTGCCGTGAGGTCTGATTGCTCCAGCAGACGGAACCAGGCCCACGGGCCGTCCAGGGTGATACCGGAGCGACCACTGGCCGACGGCGGCATGATAGAAATACGCACCACGCCAATGCTGCCGGGGTTCGGCCATTGCATCGCTACCGGCCGGCTCGGGCCGTGGTCGTAGCTCAACTGCTGGCCGTCCAGGTCAAGCAGGAACTGGGTGATGGTAGGGTCCATCGACACCGGCTTGAGTTCGAAACGCACGATGGGTTGGGTGCCACCGGAGCGGAAGAACGCGTCCCGAATCGTCGCCGCACGCTGGAAGGTTTGCAGAACGCCAGGAGCAATCCCCAGCTTCTGCGCCGCCCCCGGTTGCCAGCGCCAGGTCTGTGCCGATGTGTCCACATAGGGCTGCAGGTATTTGCGGAAGTAGTTGTCCATCACCCCGCCCACGCCGAAGAACTGGCCGAAGTCATCCAGGGTGGCGTCCCGCGCACTGCCCGGCGACATTGGGTAACGCCCGGCCAACGACTGGCGATACACGTTGACCACCTCACTGACCCACGCCGCGTTCAGCTGGTTACGCACCCCGCCCATCATGCTGTTGGTGGTGGAATTGACCACCGACTTGACCATGCCCTGCACCAGCGGCGGCTGACGCTCGGCGTTCAGGCTGACCCGCGTGGCCGCAGCCGCCGCCTGGTTCTTGGCCTCACCGAGCAAGGCATCGCCGCTGGCACCGACCATGGCACTGACCTGCACATACAGTGCATTCATGTCCGACAGCAGGCCGTCGATGGCCGCCGGTTCACCTTCGTTTTTGCTGACGATGCTGTTGAGTTCGGCAAAGTGTGCGGTCACCGGATCATCCGCCGGTGCCGGGGCATTCGCCGTCGGTTGTGCCTCGCCCAGCAAACTGCCGAGGCGCTCCTTGAGCTTGTCCACGCCGCCTTCCACCGGTACGCCTTTGGCGGCCAGTTGGCGGTCTTCGGCTTGCAAGTCGGTTTCCCTGGCGACCGCCACCAACAGTTTTTTCAGCGGCGAGGTGGGCCCGGAAATCACCCGCAGCACATCGGCGGCCTGTGCCACGCTGGTGATCGGCACAAAGTCGATGTCAGCGAGCAACGCGTCCCACTGGCGCTGGTAATCCTGGAAGTACAAACGGCGCACGTCGGCGGCCAGGCTCACCACGTTCTGCTGGTCGGCCTGTTCATGGCCCAGCACCCATTGCTCTTCGGCCAGGGTGCCGGTCTGGTTCAGACTGCTGAGCAAAAACGCCTGGCGATAGCCCTTGGCAGTAAAGAAACCACTCAACGGCTCGCCCAACGGCTTGCCGCTCTTGCGGCTGAACACCAGTGCGGCATCGCGACCGGCGGCCTCATTGAGACGAAAGTCCGGGATACCTTCGGGCAGTTTCTGGCGCTTGACGCGGTCGTACACGCGCTGGGCTACCGGCAATTGCTGCAATTGGCGACGCAGGTCGTCGATCAGCCGTGGGTCCAGGCGCGCGCTCGGCGGATGGCGTTCGAACAGCGCTTGCAAGTGCCCGGCCAGGGCCTGACGCTGGTCGGCCGGCAGGTCGCGGGGCAGGTTGCGGTCCCAGTCCAAGGCGATCCAGGCCTTGATGAAGTCCGGGTCGTAATGCTCGGTGTCGGCGAGCATCAGGTAAGCCTTGAGGCCCTCATAGAGAAAGTCCGAGTTGCCGCCGCCTTGCAGTTGCTCTTCGATACGCGTCACCAAGCGTGGCGCGAACACGGCGATCAAGAGTTTGCGGTACACGCTGGCGGACTCGGCTTCGAGCATATCGCCCTGGTACAGCCCCAGCCCTTCGGACCAGCTCGGTGAATCCCCCGCCAGGTTCTTCACCGCGTTGAGCAACGGCAGCACGGCGAGCACTTCCCGTTGTGCCGGACTCAGGTTCTGTACGGTCTGGCCCAGTGGCGCGACCTTCTGATCGACCTGGGCGATATACGCTTGGTTAGCGCGATAGCTCACCCACCACAGGCTGCTGACCACCACCACCAGCGCGACGGTGGCCGCCAGTACGCCACGGGCGATCCACTTGCGGCGCCGCTCGACTTTCGGGTTCACCCCCACCAGGCCGCGCTCGGCAAAGGCCACGGCGGTGAAGAGTTTTTCGATGAAGTAACTGCGCCCGGTGCCGCTCTGGCGCGCCAAGTGCTGGCGGTCCAGGTTCATACTCTGGGCCATGGCACCGATCAGGCGGTCAATCGGGCTGCCTTCCTGGGTGCCGCTGGTGAAATACACGCCACGCAGCAACACGCGCTCTTCAAAGGCGTTGGGTTTGAACACGCCTTCGAGGAAGCTTTGCAGGCAATCTTTCAGCGCGCCGAACTGCTGCGGGAAGCCGTAGATCAGGTCGCGTCGTGCCGGGTCGCGTTCCTGCTGCAAGCGCTCGACCAGGCGTTCGTTGAGACGCTGCTCCAGGCCCGCGAACTCGCTTTGCAGGTGCGCCAGCGGGCTGTCGCTGTTTTTACCGTCGTCCAGGGCAAAGGTCATGCCCCACACCTGGGCGCGCTCTTCCTTGCTCAGGTTGTCGAAGAACTCCATGAAGCCCGGCACCAGGTCGAGCTTGGTGAGCATCAGGTAGATGGGGAAACGCACGCCCAACTGCGTATACAACTCCTGGATGCGCAGGCGAATCGCGGCGGCATGGGCTGCGCGCTCGGCGTCGGTGCCCAGCAGCAGATCCGAGAGGCTGATGGCGATAAACGCCCCGTCGATCGGCCGGCGCGAACGCTGCTTTTTCAGCAAATCGAGAAAGCCCAGCCAGGCGGCTTTGTCCACCGTGGAGTTGCTGTCCTGGGTGGTATAGCGGCCAGCGGTGTCGAGCAATACGGCCTGGTCGGTAAACCACCAGTCGCAGTTGCGCGTACCCCCCACGCCCCGCACCGCACCGGCGCCCAATTGCGCCGCCAGCGGGAAATGCAGCCCGGAATTGACCAGCGCGGTCGTCTTGCCCGAGCCCGGCGGGCCGATGATCACGTACCACGGCAACTCGTAAAGGTTGCGGCGCTCATCGCCGCCCAGCTTGGCCTTTTTCAGCAGTGCCAGGGCTTCGTCCATGCGCTGGCGCAGCGTGGACAGCTCTTCGGCGGTCGCAACGCTGTTGGGGTCGACCGGGGTTTCTGCGGCCAGGCTGCGCATCACTTCGGCGGCCTGGCGACGGGCCTGGATAATACGGAACACGCGGTAGGTCACCCACAGCGCAAACACCAGCACGATCAGCGCCCAACGGCGCCCTTCGGGCACCAGCACGTCCAGCAGCGGGCCAACAAACCAGATGATCAGGCTCAGGGCAATCAGGCCCAGCACGGGGATCACCCAGCGAATCATGAAACTGAAAAACGCCTTCACTCGACGCCCTCCGCCAATACGGTGATTTCAACCCGACGATTGCGGGCACGGCCTTCGGCAGTACTGTTGGTAGCCAACGGCTCCGTGTCGCTGCGGCCTTCGGCACTGAAGCGCTCGGCCTGGCCGGTCTTGGCCGCGAGAATCTCCAGCACCGACTTGGCCCGGGCTTCGGACAACGCCCAGTTGGAGGGGAAGCGCAACGTGGCAATCGGGCGGTTGTCGCTGTGCCCGGTGACACGCACCTGGCCCTTGACCTTGCGAATGGCGTCAGCGATGCGCAGCATCAGCGGCTGGTAGTCATCGACGATGCTGGAGCTGGCCGAGGCGAACAGCTCATCGCCACGAATGGTCACCACAGAGCGGTCAACCTTGTCTTCCACCGCCACGCGGCCGGCCTTGATGTCATCGGCCAGAAACCCGGCCAGGCGCGGGCGCTCAATCACTTTGGGCTGCGCCACCGGACGGTCGATGGCCTGCACCGGGATCTCGCCCAGGGCATGAATATTCTTGAACACCGGCTCGGCGTCCGAGGCCAGCTTCATGCGCAGGCCGAACAGCAACGCCAACAGCAGCGCCAAGCCAATCGCCACGGCAATCCATGGCGGCATGAATTGCGCCAGGCGATCACGGGCCACGGTCACACCGCGCCAGTGCGGCGACAGCTCACGCTCGTGCTCGCCACGGGCGCTGCGTATCGCTGCGGCGGTGCGTTCACGCAAGGCTTCCAACTGGCTGCGCCCGTCGGTCATCACGCGGTAACGCCCTTCAAAACCCAGGCACATGCACAGGTACAACAGCTCCAGCAGGTACAGGCGTTCCCGTGGGCTTTGCAGACAGTGATCAAGCAACTGGAAAACCTTTTCGCCACCCCAGGCTTCGTTGTGCACGGTGATCAGCAGGCTCTGCTTACCCCAGTCACTGGTGCTGCCCCACGGCGTGCTCAGCACCGCTTCATCCAAGGCAGTGCACAGCGCGTAACGGGCCAACAGCACTTCATTGCGTGCCACACCGGCGGCTTCGGCGCGTTCTTCGAACTGGCGCAGGTACGCCAGCAACTGCGCGCGCAGGCTGGCCGGCGCGGGATGGGCGATGGTGTTGCGCAACCGCGTCAACAACGCCAGCAACGGGCCGGCGGCACTTTCCAGCGGGTTGAGGCCCTGGCTCTTGCCGGTGAGGATCGGCGCAGCCGGCATCGACAGCGGCGCAGGTTCGGCACGCGCGGGTGCAGGTTCTCGGCCACCCGGGCGCGGCATGAACTGGGTGCGGTCATCATCATTGGGATGCATCGCCAATTATCCTCGGATCGCCCAGAAGGCCAGGTTCAAGCCCGGGAACTGCCCGGCGATATGGAAGGCGAAACCGCCGGAATTATTCAGCTGCTGCCAGTGCTCGCTGCCACGGTCCAGCTCGTAGTAGGTGCTGCCGGCGTGGTAAGGCAATTGGCGCGGCGCCACCGGCAACGGCAGCAGGCCGATGCCCGGCAGTTGCAGGTTGACCATGTCGCGGATGTGCTCCACCGAGCCGACCTTGCTCTGCTGGCCGAAACGCGCACGCAGGGTTTCGCCGGGCACATCGGCGCGCACCACGAGGATGAAACTGGCGTTGTCGAGCAGGGTCTTGTCGGCCAGCATCGCCACATGAATGCCGTAGGCTTTCTCCACAATCGGGATCGGCGTGGCCTTGCTGTCGATGAGCATCGACAGCGCCTCACGCAAGGCCGCCATCACCGGCATGAAGCTCAGGGCCAGGTCATCGTGCTGGTACTGCGGGTATTCCTGGGGGCGACGGCTGGAGGTTGAGAAGGTGGAAAACTCACCGGCCAGGCTGACCAGTTCGCTGAAGAAGCGCTCCGGGTGCAACGGGCTCAACTGGCTGAAGTGCTGGATCAGCGGCTGGGCGCGGTTGACCAGTTGCAGCAGCATGAAGTCGGCGATCTCCGAGGCCCCCCCGGCACCCGAGGCCACCACGCGGCCGGCCAGGGCTTCGCCACGCTGGTGCAACAGGCCCAGCAGTTCGCTGCGAAAGGCCGTCAGCGGTTTGCTCGCGGCCACGTCCAGCACGGGCGGGATGTAAGTGTCATCGAGCACCAACGCACGGTCGGCACGCTTTTCCTTGATGCGTACCAGGCCGATGGCCGCGTAGTCGCTGATGCCGTCCTGCGCCGTCAGCAGGCGCAACGCCCGCGACCCCACGGCCACCGGTGCACGGTTTTCGAACGGGGCGTTGTCGTCGCGCACTTCACGCACCTGGCTCACGTAGCGCGCGGCTTCCAGGGCCTCGCCCTCGTCCACCGTGTCACGGGCGCCGGCACGCTTGAGCGGCAGGGCCAGGTAGACCAGGCCGTCGCGCAGGTTGTCGTCGATATTCAACGGGCTCGGCGCCAGGTCGTCCTGGGGAATATTGAACGGCGTGCCATCGGGCAACAGGCCGCGGGCCGACACGATCGCCAGCTTGCCCTGGGCCAGCAGGCCCTGGTCGATCAGCAGCTCGGAGAACCCCCAGGCACCCGCCGACAACGGGCGGCTGCGGGCATCGATCAGGTTTTCCAGGTAACGGTCATGCTGCTGGAAGTGCTGCGTTCCGATGAACATGCCTTCCGACCAGACCACGCGATTGTTCCAGGACATGGGGGCTCCGATTGCTTGTTATTGGGCTGGGCTGGATGGGGAAGCCACGACGTCGGCGCGCACGGCATGCACGTCGAGGCTGATCTGGTATTCGCTGTATTGGCGCGGCGGCACGTTGATGACCGTGCGCCATTGCGCACGGTCCAACTCGCGGTAGCCCACCAGCAAGCCGATCTGGCGCGTGGACGGGTCGAGATCGCGCTGCAGGCTCAGTTGTTGGCCGGGCTGCACCATCACTTCGTCCTGGTCCAGCAGGTCGAGGCCGAGGGTGGATTGCGCACGGTCAGCCAGGGCGAAGTAATCGGAGCGTGAAAAGGTCGCGGCGTTTTTCAATTCGAAAATGCGCACCCGCACCGGCGCGGCCTGGCCGTTGGCACCGGGGTTAAGCCCGGCAATCGCGTGAAAATGCAGCTCAACGGCGGCCGTGTCAGCTTCGGCCTCGGCAGCCGCCTGGGGTTTGGCAGTGTCGTTGGCACACGCCGTCAGCAGCAGCACGGTAGCGGCTGCGAGTAAAAACCTGGGAATCATCCTGCGTCCTCAATGACGTATTTAGCTATCCGTTTTATCCATTGGTGCGAGGCGTTTTCAGCGTCGCTGTCGTGCACTGTGTTCTTCGTAGGCCCGGCTGAATTCACGACCGAACAAGTCCTGGAAATCGTCCTGGGCCTCGCGGGAAATGTTGCTGTAGAGCTCGGTGAACTGCTGCCAGTACTGGGCCTGGCGCGAACCATTGAAGAGACTGGAGAGGCCGCCGGGCTTGCCCATGCGCTCCTCCAGCTGCGCCGGTTCAAAGCGCGTGAGCAAGTGCTTGATCGCCGCTTCCACGCCAGCCATCACGGCCAACTGGTGGGCGCGCAGGTCGTCGAAACTGTCACGTACGGCAAGGTCCGGCGCCATGAACGCCTGGTTGCCATGACGCAGCAACAGCAGTAACGCTTCATCGGCATTCGGGGCGAATTTCAATGGGTTGTTTTCGGCGGGGCGGATCATTGTCTGCTGCATGCGGAACTCGCCCTTGAGGCTGGCACGGGCGCGCAATACGTCGATCAGGCCCTCGACCATCAGCCGGTAGCTGCGGCCGATGCTTTCCATCTGCGCGCAGGCGTCGGCTTTGTCCAGGCGCAACTGGTCCAGGCCCGCACCGCGCAGGAAGGCTTGCAGGAGGTCCGGTGGTGGCTCGGCATTGGCCACGGGGAGCGCAACAGGCTCGACCACGGGCGGCGGCGGGAGGATCGGTGCTGGGGCGGGCGCAGCATTGACGACGGGTGCGGGCGCGTCGCTGAACAGGTCCCAGTCTTCGGGAATCACCGAGCCTTGCACCAATGGCTTTTCGGGCGCCGGTACGGCCACTGGAGCCGGGGGGCGAAAATCGTGTTGCTCGGACGGCACATGGTCCGCCACGGTGGGCGGCGGCACGGCGGTGGGGCTGAGGAAGTCGAACAGGTCTGGCAAGGTTTCCATAGCCGAGGCGCCCTGGAACTGCGGCGCGATCATCGGTGTGGGCGCAGGTTGGCTCGCCACGGCGCCCATCAGCGCTTCAAAGCTGTTGGGTGAGTCACCGGCAAATGGCTGGCTGTCGATGGCCTGCACGTTGAAGTCGATACGCGCCTGGATTTCGTAATCGCCGATGCGGATCAACTCACCATCTTGCAACGGCTCGCTGTTACCCCGACGCATACGAATACCCGCCTTGACCAACTCCACACCATTGGTGCTGTTATCGGTCAAGTAATAACGGCCATCTTTGTATTGAATAACGCAATGTTGCGAAGAGACGAGACGCTCAGGGTCGGGCAATACCCAGTCATTGTCAGAACTGCGGCCAATAGCCATCACGCCCTGATCCATGGACTTTTCGGGGCATTGCCCAGGGGTGATCTTGTGATAACTAGTGATAGTCAAACACAGCGACATCTTGCCTCCTTGCTGATACATCGCGCGCAGTCTACCCAGGAGGCAGCACCGCCCTGGAGAGTCCCGTCCTGTCGTACAAACGACCGCCAAAATCTGCTTTTACCAGCATGATCGCTGATCTTAACTGGCTTCCATGACAAAAATCCGCTCTGGGCGCGCCTTTCGACTCGCCAGTCGCGCAGGTTGTTAAACACCGCACATCTGTCACAGAGGGCGAATAGCTTACCTTGACAAGCCATAAGTACTACACCAAAAATGCACAACTTCTTGAACATCAGTGATGGCACAGTAGTGGCGCACTGAGTGTATGACCAAGAAAACATGCAAAGTTCATTACGCAACTAGTGCATGAATTGCCCGCCATCCAGCGGGCCGATAAGGAGATCGAATTCAGTGGATGTGCCGTTGCTGCTCACCGCCGTTTCCGCGACGTCGCCTTGTGGCGAGGACATGGAATATGACGCGCAATTTCTGCAATTGGAACGTGATGCCAAGGGTCAACCCGAACGCAGCATGGGCGACTCGATCCTGCCCGCTGAGCCGCCCGAGTGGCGCAGCATCCAGCAGCAAAGCCTCGACCTGTTGCAGCGCAGCAAAGACCTGCGCATCACCCACTTTCTGCTGCAAAGCACCCTCGCCCTCCAGGGTGTGGCCGGGCTGGCCGAAGTCCTCACGCTGATCAACGCCTTGCTGCGCCAATACTGGGCCGATCTGCATCCGCGCCTGGATGCCGACGATGACAACGACCCCACCGTGCGCATCAACGCCCTTACCGGCCTGACCTGCGAAACCAATATTCGGCTGCTGCGCGAAAGCATCCTGACACGCTCGCGCACCTTCGGGCCCGTGAGCCTGCGCGCCGCGCTCAACGCCAGCGGCCTGCAGAGTTTTGCCGATGAGCAGTTGGGCAACCAGCAACTCAACGCCGCGTTCCTGGACAGCGACCCCGAACAACTGCAAGCCACCCGCGACGCCTTGAGCGCGGCGCGCACGGCGTGCGAGGCCATTGAGCAACAGGTCAATGACCAAGTCGGTTCCGCCCAGGGCGTGGACCTCAGCGCCTTGAAGCAGCCGCTCAAACAGGCCCTGCAACTTCTCAATCAAGCGGTGCCAGGCACCGACAGCAGCAGCGATCCCGAGGCCGTCAGTGAAGACAATGCCCCCTCGGTCGACGCCGCCGCGCCCGCAGCCCCTCGCCCGACGGGCGACATCGCCACCCGCGACGATGTGCTGCGCAGCCTCGACAAGATCCTTGCGTACTACACCCGCCACGAGCCTTCGAGCCCGCTGCCGGTATTGTTGAACCGAGCCAAGAATCTGGTACATGCCGACTTTGCGGCCATCGTGCGCAATCTGATTCCCGATGGCATGTCCCAATTTGAAAACCTGCGCGGCCCCGACAGCGAGTAAGCCGCCGGACCGTGCAGTAACAACACCGTCGCTCAAGCGACCAGGAGCAGCAACGTGGCGAAGCAAAGTTCTCAGAAATTCATCGCGCGCAACCGTGCGCCTCGAGTGCAGATCGAGTACGACGTCGAGCTTTACGGCGCCGAGAAAAAGGTCCAGCTGCCCTTCGTGATGGGCGTGATGGCCGACCTCGCCGGCAAGCCTGCCGAGCCGCTGGCACCCGTGGCCGACCGCAAGTTCCTTGAGGTGGACGTCGACAACTTCGACTCACGCCTCAAGGCCATGCAGCCACGCGTCGCGTTCCACGTACCCAATGAGCTGACAGGCGAAGGCAACCTGAGCCTGGACATCACCTTCGAAAGCATGGACGACTTCAGCCCGGCCGCCGTGGCCCGCAAGGTCGACTCCCTGAACCAGCTGCTCGAAGCCCGCACCCAATTGGCCAACCTGCTGACCTACATGGACGGCAAGACTGGCGCTGAAGAAATCATCATGAAGGCGATCAAGGACCCGGCATTGCTTCAGGCACTTGCCAGCGCGCCCAAGCCTGCAGGGGAGCAGTAATCATGACGGACAATACCGCCCGCGAAGGCAGCCAGATCCTGGGTACCACCGAAGAAGCCAGCGAGTTCGCGAACCTGCTGCTGCAAGAATTCAAGCCCAAGACCGAGCGTGCCCGCGAAGCCGTTGAAACCGCGGTGCGCACCCTGGCTGAACAGGCCCTGGCGCAAACCGACCTGGTGTCCAACGACGCGATCAAGTCGATCGAATCGATCATCGCCGCCATCGACGCCAAGCTCACCGCCCAGGTCAACCAAATCATCCACCACCAGGATTTCCAACAACTGGAAAGCGCCTGGCGTGGCCTGCATTACCTGGTCAATAACACCGAGAGCGATGAGCAACTGAAGATTCGCGTGCTCAACATCTCCAAGCCAGACCTGCACAAGACCCTGAAGAAATTCAAGGGCACTGCGTGGGACCAGAGCCCGATCTTCAAGAAGATGTACGAAGAAGAATACGGCCAGTTCGGTGGCGAACCTTACGGCTGCCTGGTGGGTGACTACTACTTCGACCAGTCGCCGCCCGACGTGGAACTGCTGGGCGAGCTGTCGAAAGTCTGCGCCGCCATGCACTCGCCTTTCATCGCTGCGGCCTCGCCGACCGTGATGGGCATGGGTTCGTGGCAGGAACTGTCGAACCCACGCGACCTGACCAAGATCTTCACCACCCCGGAATACGCCGGCTGGCGCTCGCTGCGTGAATCGGAAGACTCGCGCTACATCGGCCTGACCATGCCGCGCTTCCTGGCACGCCTGCCGTACGGCGCCAAGACCGATCCAGTGGAAGCCTTCGCTTTCGAAGAAAACACCGACGGCGCCGACAGCTCCAAGTACACCTGGGCCAACGCCGCCTACGCCATGGCAGTGAACATCAACCGTTCGTTCAAGCACTACGGCTGGTGCTCGCGCATCCGCGGCATCGAGTCTGGTGGTGAAGTGGAAAACCTGCCGGCCCACACGTTCCCTACCGATGACGGTGGCGTGGACATGAAGTGCCCGACCGAAATCGCCATCAGTGACCGCCGTGAAGCGGAACTGGCGAAGAACGGTTTCATGCCGCTGCTGCACAAGAAAAACACCGACTTCGCCGCGTTCATTGGCGCCCAGTCGCTGCAGAAACCTGCCGAATACGACGACCCGGACGCCACCGCCAACGCCAACCTGGCCGCACGCCTGCCGTACCTGTTCGCCACCTGCCGTTTCGCCCACTACTTGAAGTGCATCGTGCGCGACAAGGTCGGCTCCTTCAAAGAGAAGGACGAAATGCAGCGCTGGTTGCAGGACTGGATCCTCAACTACGTCGACGGCGACCCGGCGCACTCCACCGAAACCACCAAGGCCCAGCACCCGTTGGCGGCGGCCGAAGTGATCGTGGAAGAAGTCGAAGGCAACCCGGGGTATTACAACTCCAAGTTCTACCTGCGCCCGCACTATCAGCTTGAAGGGCTGACGGTGTCGTTGCGCCTGGTATCGAAACTGCCTTCGGCAAAAAGCGCATAAGTAACGATTGAGCTAGCTCGTTCCCACGCTCCGCGTGGGAATGCCGCCCGGGACGCTCTGCGTCCCGGTGACGCGTAGCGTCACAGGATGCGTTACCACGCAGAGCGTGGGAACGATCACCCAATCAAGTGGCATGGGCCACACAGGGAGAAAACATGGCTGTTGATATTTTCATCAAGATCGGCGACATCAAGGGCGAGTCCATGGACAAGGCCCACAAGGACGAAATCGATGTGTTGAACTGGAGCTGGGGCATGTCCCAGTCCGGCAACATGCACGTCGGCGGTGGCGGTGGCGCGGGCAAGGTGAATATCCAGGACCTGTCGCTGACCAAGTACGTCGACAAGGCTTCGCCCAACCTGATGATGCACTGCGCCAGCGGCAAGCACATCGACAAGGTCAAGCTGACCGTGCGCAAGGCCGGTGGCGAGAGCCAGGTCGAGTACATGGTGATCAACCTGGAAGAAGTGCTGGTCACCTCCTTGAGCACCGGCGGTTCGGGCAGCGATGATCGCCTGACCGAAAACGTCACCCTGAACTTTGCCCAAGTGATGGTCGACTACCAGCCGCAGAAAGCCGACGGCACCAAAGACGGCGGCGCCATCAAGTTTGGTTGGAACATCCGTTCCAACACCAAACGCTGATAGCCCTTGTGGCCGTGGCCCGGTGCCACGGCCATTGTGTCCCTCTCGCAACCCGTCCGTGGAGCTGCTTTGGTGGTAACTGAAATCGCTTCCCGCGACCGTCTGCAACCGTCCCTGCTGGACCGGTTGACCGACGAAGACCCGACCAACCCCAAGGAAAGCGCCGACAAACGCGTGCTGTCCCTGACCCAATTGAAGGCCTCGGTGCTGCGTGACCTGGCGTGGTTGCTTAACACCACCTCGTTACTCGATACCGATGCCACGCTGCACACCCCGGCCGGCACTTCGGTGGTCAATTACGGCCTGCCGGCACTGGCGGGCAACAGCGCTTCGAGCGTCGACATCAAAGCCCTGGAAGCCTTGATTTACCAGGCCATCGCCACTTTCGAGCCGCGTATTTTGCGCCACACATTGCGAGTCAAGGCGCGCATGGGCCATGGCGAGATGAATCACAACGCCCTGAGTTTCGAAATTGAAGGCGACCTGTGGGCACAGCCGGTGCCGTTGCGTTTGCTGTTGCAGACCGACGTGGACCTGGAGTCCGGCCATGTGCGCGTGCTGAATGCCGACCAGCGGAGACGCCCATGAACCCGCGCCTGCTGGAGCTGTACAACCAGGAATTGCACCACGTGCGCGAAAGCGCCGCCGAGTTCGCCAAGGAATACCCGAAGATCGCCAGTCGGCTGACCCTGTCCGGTATGGACTGCGCCGACCCGTACGTCGAACGTTTGCTTGAAGGCTTCGCCTATCTCACGGCCCGCGTGCAGCTCAAGCTCGACGCCGAGTACCCGACCTTCACCCACAACTTGCTGGAAATCGCCTACCCGCACTACCTGGCACCGACGCCGTCGATGACCGTAGTGCAACTGCAGACCGACCCCGATGAAGGCTCCCTGGCCGGCGGTTTCCCGCTACCCCGTGATACGGTGCTGCGTGCCGCCCTGGGTCGTGAAACCCAGACCTGCTGCGAGTACCGCACCGCGCACCCGGTGACGCTGTGGCCTTTGCAGGTCAACAACGCCGAATATTTCGGCAACCCCGCCGCCGTGCTCGGGCGCCTGGCCGCCAGCGAACCGAAAGCCAAGGCCGGCCTGCGCCTGACCCTGCGCACCGGTGCCGAGCTGCCGTTCAACAGCCTCGACCTGGATACCTTGCCGCTGTACCTGAGCGGCGCTGATGAACAACCGTTTCGCCTTTACGAACAACTACTGGGCAACGCCTGCGCGGTGTTTGCGCGCCAGCCCGGTGGCGATTGGGTCGAGCGCCTGCCCCAGGGCGCGTTGCGCTCGCGGGGGTTCGATGATGCCGATGCGGCCATGCCGGTGGTAGCGCGGGCGTTCCAGGGCTATCGCCTGTTGCAGGAGTACTTCGCCCTGCCCCATCGCTTCCTGTTCGTTGAGTTCGCCGAGTTGAGCCGTGCGGTCAAACGGTGTGACGGCCAGGAGCTGGAACTGATCGTGCTGTTCGACCGCCACGAACCGAGCCTGGAAGGCAGTGTCGGCGCGGCGCAGTTCTTGCCGTTCTGCACGCCCGCCATCAACCTGTTCCCCAAGCGCGTGGACCGCATCCATTTGTCCGACCGGGTCAATGAACACCACGTGATCGCCGACCGTACGCGGCCGATGGATTTCGAGATTCACTCCTTGAGCGGCATTACTGGCCATGGCACCGGTCCGGAGCAGCCGTTCTTGCCGTTCTATGCGGTGCGCGATCCGTCGCGCTATGGCCGCGACCAAGCGTATTACAGCGTGCGCCGCGAGCCGCGTGTGCTGTCCAGCGATCAGCGCCGCAATGGCCCGCGCTCCACTTATGTGGGCAGTGAAACCTTCGTCAGCCTGGTGGACAGCCGCCAGGCGCCGTATCGCCATGACCTGCGCCAGTTGGGCGTGACGGCACTGTGCACCAACCGGGACCTGCCGCTGTTCATGAGCGTGGGCAACGGCAAGACCGACTTCACCCTGGCCGACAGTGCGCCGGTACTGGCCGTGCGGTGCGTCGCCGGGCCAAGCCGCCCGCGTGCCAGCCATGCGCATGACGCCAAGGCCTGGCGCCTGATCAGCCAGTTGTCGCTCAACTACCTGTCCTTGAGCGAAGAGGGCCAGGGCGCCGGCGCCTTGCGCGAACTGCTGCGCCTGTACGGCGACAGCAATGACGCCGCCCTGCAATTGCAGATCGAAGGCCTGCGCGAAGTCAGCAGCAAGGCGGTGACTCGACGCCTGCCGATGCCTGGCCCGATTGTGTTTGGCCGCGGCCTGGAAATCACCTTGGAGTTCGATGAAAACGCGTTTCGCGGCACCGGCGTGTTCCTGCTCGGTGCAGTGCTGGAGCGCTTCCTGGCACGCTACGTGTCGATCAACAGCTTTACCGAGACGGTGATCCGTACCACCGAACGCGGCGAGATCATGCGATGGAAAGCCAAGCCCGGACGGCGTCCGACCCTGTGAGAACCCTGGACGCGATGCACCAGGAGCCCTGGGAATATGACTTCTTCCAGGCATTGCGGCGCATCGAGTGCGAAACGCCCGAGCTGCCACGCCTCGGCCATTCCCTGCGCCTGGCCGATGATCCGCTGCGCCTGGGGCAGCAGGCCGATTGCACCTTCGCACCCGCCACCCTCGCCTCGGTCGACCCCGGTGGCGACGGCAAGCCGGCGCGGTTGGAGCAGTTCTTTTTCGGCCTCGGCGGCCCCAACGGGCCGCTGCCGCTGCACATCACCGAGTACGTGCGCGAGCGCCAACGCAACAACGCCGATAGCACCAGCAAGCAGTTCCTGGATGTGTTCCACCATCGCTTGCTGACCCTGTTCTATCGGGCCTGGGCCGAGGCGCGGCCAACGGTCAGCCATGACCGCCCGGACGATGACTACTGGTCCGCCCGCCTCGCCGCCCTGAGTGGCCGCGGGATGCCGAGCCTGCTCAATCAAGGGCTGATCCCCGATACCGCGAAGCTGCATTACAGCGGCCATCTGTCGGCGCAAACCCGTTACCCGGATGGCTTGAAAGCGATCCTCAGCGAGTACTTCGGCCTGCCGGTAGAGATCGAGGAATACGTCGGCCAATGGCTGGAACTGCCCGAACGCAGCCGCGTGGGGGTCAGCGCCAACCAGTTGGGCGTGGACTTCTGCCTGGGCAGCCACGTGTGGGACCGCCAGCACAAATTCCGCATCCGCCTGGGCCCGCTCACGCTGGATGACTACATGGGCATGCTGCCCGGCCAACAGCCGTTCAACGAGCTGGTGGCGTGGGTGGCCGAGTACCTGGGCCATGAATTGGACTGGGACTTGAACCTGGTTTTGCAACAACCCGAAGTTCCGGCGCTGCAACTCAACGGCCAGTTCCGCCTGGGCTTCAACACCTGGCTCGGCCAACCTGCGCATGACGCCAACGACCTAATCCTGGCCCGGCATTACGCCGACCACGCCACCACCTCAAGGAATCCAGAGCATGGGTGAAATCAGTCGCGCCGCACTGTTCGGCAAACTCAACAGCGTGGCCTACAAAGCCATCGAAGCCGCCACCGTGTTCTGCAAGTTGCGGGGCAATCCGTATGTGGAACTGGCCCACTGGTTTCACCAGTTGCTGCAACTGCAGGACTCGGACCTGCACCGCATCATCCGCCAGTTCAACGTGGAGCCGGCGCGCCTGGCCCGTGACCTCACCGAAGCCCTGGATCGCCTGCCGCGTGGCTCGACGTCGATCACCGACCTATCGTCCCACGTGGAAGAAGCCGTGGAACGCGGCTGGGTGTATGGCAGCCTGATGTTCGGTGAAAGCCAGGTGCGCACCGGTTATCTGGTGCTGGGCATCTTGAAGACACCGAGCCTGCGCCATGCGCTGCTGGGTTTGTCCGGCGAGTTCGACAAGATCAAGGCCGAGGCCCTGAGCGAGCGCTTTGATGAATACGTCGGTGACTCGCCGGAAAATGCCTTGAGCGCCAGCGATGGCTTCAATGCCGGCGTCCCTGGCGAGGCCAGCGGTGCCATGGCGCCCAGCGCGATGGGCAAGCAGGAAGCGCTCAAGCGCTTCACTGTGGACCTGACCGAACAGGCCCGCAGCGGCAAACTCGACCCAATCGTGGGCCGTGACGAGGAGATTCGCCAACTGGTGGATATCCTCATGCGTCGGCGCCAGAACAACCCGATCCTCACTGGTGAGGCCGGGGTGGGCAAGACCGCCGTGGTCGAAGGTTTCGCCCTGCGTATCGTCGCCGGCGACGTACCGCCTGCGCTCAAGGACGTGGAACTGCGCAGCCTCGACGTGGGCCTGTTGCAAGCCGGCGCCAGCATGAAAGGCGAGTTCGAACAGCGCCTGCGCCAGGTCATCGAAGACGTGCAGGCTTCACCCAAGCCGATCATCCTGTTTATCGACGAAGCCCATACCCTGGTGGGTGCCGGTGGCGCTGCCGGCACCGGTGACGCGGCCAACCTGCTCAAGCCTGCCCTGGCCCGTGGCACCTTGCGTACCGTGGCTGCCACCACGTGGGCCGAGTACAAAAAGCACATCGAGAAAGACCCGGCCCTGACCCGCCGTTTCCAGGTGGTACAGGTTGCCGAGCCGTCGGAAGACAAGGCCCTGCTGATGATGCGCGGCGTGGCTTCCACAATGGAAAAACACCACCAGGTGCAGATCCTCGACGAAGCTCTGGAAGCCTCGGTGAAGCTCTCCCACCGCTACATTCCGGCGCGCCAGTTGCCGGACAAGTCCGTGAGCCTGCTGGACACCGCCTGCGCCCGCGTCGCCATCAGCCTGCACGCGGTCCCCGCGGAAGTGGACGACAGCCGTCGCCGTATCGAAGCCCTGGAAACCGAGCTGCAAATCATCGCCCGTGAGCATGCGATCGGCATTGCCATTGGAGCGCGTCAAACCCATAGCGAAGCGCTGCTGACCGCCGAACGTGAGCGTCTGGCCACGCTGGAAAGCCGTTGGGCCGAAGAGAAAACCCTGGTGGATGAGCTGCTCGCCACCCGCGCAACCCTGCGCGAGAAGGCCGGGGTTGTGGACAGCGGCAACGATGAACTGCGTGCAAAACTGGTCGATCTGCAACAGCGCCTCACCGCTCTGCAAGGCGAAACCCCGTTGATCCTGCCGACCGTGGATTACCAGGCCGTGGCCTCGGTGGTCGCCGACTGGACCGGCATCCCGGTGGGCCGCATGGCCCGCAACGAACTGGAAACCGTGCTCAACCTCGACCAGCACCTGAAGAAACGCATCATCGGCCAGGACCATGCCCTGCAAATGATCGCCAAGCGCATCCAGACCTCCCGCGCCGGCCTCGACAACCCGAGCAAGCCGATTGGCGTGTTCATGCTGGCCGGCACCTCGGGTGTGGGCAAGACCGAAACTGCCCTGGCCCTGGCCGAAGCCATGTACGGCGGCGAGCAGAACGTCATCACCATAAACATGAGCGAGTTCCAGGAAGCCCACACCGTGTCCACACTCAAGGGCGCGCCACCGGGCTATATCGGCTACGGCGAAGGCGGTGTGCTGACCGAAGCGGTACGGCGCAAACCCTACAGCGTGGTGCTGCTCGATGAGGTGGAGAAAGCTCACCCGGACGTGCACGAGATTTTCTTCCAGGTGTTCGACAAGGGCGTGATGGAAGACGGCGAAGGCCGGGTGATCGACTTCAAGAACACCCTGATCCTGCTGACCACCAATGCCGGTACCGAACTGATTTCCCACGTCTGCAAGGACCCGGCGAACACCCCCGAGCCCGAGGAAATCGCCAAGGCCCTGCGCCAGCCGTTGCTGGAGATTTTCCCACCGGCCTTGCTCGGTCGCCTGGTGACCATCCCGTACTACCCGCTGAGCGACGAGATGCTTAAAGCGATCACGCGCCTGCAACTGAACCGCATCAAGAAGCGTGTGGAGAACACCCACAAAGTCGCGTTCGAGTATGACGACGCAGTGGTCGACCTGATCGTCTCGCGCTGCACCGAGACCGAAAGCGGCGGGCGCATGATCGACACCATCCTGACCAACAGCCTGCTGCCGGACATGAGCCGCGAATTCCTCACGCGCATGTTGGAAGGCAAGGCACTGGCGGGGGTGCGGATCAGCAGTCGGGATAATGAATTGCACTACGACTTCAGCGACACCGAATAACTATTGTTGGAATACGGTCAGTGTGGGAGCTGGCTTGCCTGCGATAGCGGTCTGACATTCAGCATTGATGTTGACTGATCCACCGCTATCGCAGGCAAGCCAGCTCCCACAGTTGATCCGGTTCCGTCAGTGATGACGGTATTTACGGGACTACCGATGCTATTCAACCAAGCTTCACGCCTGGCCAAGATCAACAGCCCCCTCGGGCCGGATGTGCTGCTGCTCAACGAAATGGGCGGCGGTGAAGAGTTGGGCCGGCTGTTCAACTATGAGCTGCAACTGACGTCCCTGGACGCCAACATCGACCTGAACCAATTGCTGGGTAAACCGATGAGCGTCGGCCTGCAACTGGCGGACGGCGGCGAGCGGCATTTCCACGGGATCGTTGCGCGGTGCAGCCAGAACATCGACAAAGGCCAGTTCGCCAGTTACCAAGTCACCCTGCGCCCTTGGCTGTGGTTGCTCAGCCGGACCTCCGACTGCCGTATCTTCCAGAACCTGAGCATCCCGCAGATCATCAAGCAGGTGTTCCGTGACCTGGGTTTTTCCGACTTTGAAGACGCGCTCAGCCGGCCGTATCGCGAGTGGGAGTACTGCGTGCAGTACCGCGAGACCAGCTTCGATTTCGTCAGCCGGCTGATGGAACAGGAAGGCATCTACTACTTCTTCCGCCATGAACAGGACCGCCATGTGCTGGTGCTGGCCGACGCCTATGGCGCCCACACCAGCGTGCCCGGCTACGCGTCGATCCCCTACTACCCCAAGGACGAGCAGCAGCGCGAACGCGACCATATGCACAATTGGCACTTGGCGCAGGAGGTTCAGCCGGGCTCGCTGGAGCTCAACGACTACGACTTCCAGCGCCCCAGCGCGAGCATCGACGTGCGCTCGGCCATGCCGCGCCCGCACACCGCCGGCGACTACCCACTGTACGACTACCCCGGCACCTACGTGCAAAGCGCCGACGGCGAACACTATGCGCGCACCCGCATTGAGGCCCTGCAAACCCTGCATGAACAGATCGAGTTCAGCGGCAATGCGCGCGGCCTGGGCTCGGGCCATCTGTTCAGCCTCACCGGTTTCAGTCGCCAGGACCAGAACCGCGAATACCTGATCGTCGGTTGCCGTTACTTCATCGTGCAAGAAAGCCTGGAAAGCGGTGGCGGTTCAGGCTCGGCGCAGTTCGAAAGCAGCCTGACCTGCATCGACGCCCAACAGAGTTTCCGCCCACTGGCCAACACCCACCGCCCCATCGTCAAAGGCCCGCAGACCGCGTTGGTGGTAGGCCCCAAGGGCGAGGAAATCTGGACCGACCAGTACGGCCGCGTGAAGGTGCATTTCTACTGGGACCGCCACGACCAATCCAACGAAAACAGCTCGTGCTGGATTCGCGTGTCGCAATCCTGGGCCGGCAAGAACTGGGGCTCGATGCAGATTCCACGCATCGGCCAAGAGGTGATCGTCAGCTTCCTCGAAGGCGACCCCGACCGACCGATCATCACCGGGCGGGTGTACAACGCTGAGCAGACGGTGCCCTACGACTTGCCGGAGAACGCCACCCAAAGCGGCATGAAAAGCCGCTCCAGCAAAGGCGGCACGCCGGCCAATTTCAATGAAATCCGCATGGAGGACAAGAAGGGGTTGGAGCAGTTGTATATCCATGCCGAGCGTAACCAGGACATCGTGGTGGAGGTGGATGAAAGCCACTCGGTGGGACATGACCGGAATAAGAGCATCGGTCATGACGAGGTAGTGACGATCGGCAACGACCGAATGCGTGCAGTCAAGCACGACGACATGCTCATGGTGGGGTTCAGCAAGACAGACGCCATCAGTAAAAGTTACCTGATTGAAGTGGGCGAAAACCTGCGTCTGGTTTGTGGCAAAAGCGTGCTGGAGCTCAATGCCAGCGGGCAGATCAATCTCACCGGTGTTCAGATCAATGTGTATTCCGAAGGCAGCTCCGAGATCAACACCGGAGGCAATCTGCATTTGAATATTGGCGGCAAAGGCGGCACCACACCCATGGGCCAAGGGGTCAAGGGCGACATTGACGCCGCCGTCAACGCCATGTTTCCCAAGCCGTCTTCCGGCCAATAACGAGACTCCGTTTCAATGACCTATCGACTCAATGAATTTGAATTCACCCTGCCCAGCGATGAGGTTCAGGATGCTTCCATCAATATTCTGAAGTTCGCCGCGCTGGGTACGTCGCTGATCGTTAGCCGCAGCCTGCTGGGTGATGGCGAGACGCTGCAGAGCAACTTCGAAGAGCAACTGGCGAAGCTGGAAAAGCAGGTACAGGACTTGCGCTATCAACCGGCCAAGGCTCTTCATATAGGCGCGGCGCAGGATATAGACGCCATCGAAGTGCATAACCAGTTCAGCAAAGGCACCGAGCGCATCCATCAATACCAGTTAGCACTTGTGATACCCGGCACTCGGCAGATGCTTGCCCTGAGTTATGTCAAAGCCCAACCCCTGGGCGATGCTGAAAGCGCCCATTGGGCAACCATCAAAAGCACCCTGCAGCTGAATCCCAAACCTTGAAGCCCCTAATCCATGTCTGACGCTCTCTGGGCGGCACGCCTCGGCGACGGCCTGCTGCACACTTCGGCGATGGCCGACATCCTGGGCGGCGTGCTGGAAATTGCGGCCAACATCGCTATTACGGCCGTCGCCACGGCTGCGATTGTGGCCGCCACCGGTATTACGGTTGTAACCGGCGGGCTAGGCTGCTTTGTACTGGGCGCGGTGGTAGGCATCATCGTCGGCATTGGCATGAGCAAGACGGGGGCAGACAAGGGACTGACAAAAGTTTGTGACTGGATAGGCAATGCGTTATTCCCGCCGGTGGTGATGGCGACCATTGCCACCGGCTCACATAACACCTTCACCAACGGCATACCCGCTGCGCGTGCCGCAGGCGCAATCGGCCCGGTCAGCCCGCAACCTGCCGAAGGCGGCAATCCCGAGGAAGCCAGCTACCTGGACATGGCCAAGGGATTTTTCTCGCAGATGTGGCGCCCCACCGTGGCGGTTCCTGCGCCGGGCGCAGTCCCCAAACCGCTGGACATCGTCATCTGCACCAAGCATCCACCCATGCCACCGCAGTTTATTGCCGAAGGCTCCAGCAAGGTCACGATTAATGGTCAGCCGGCCGCCCGCAGCGGTGACCGAAGTACCTGCGACGCATCGATTGTCGAGTCGGGGATGATCTCCAGCAACGTGCGTATTGGCGGCAGCCCCGTGGTGGTGCGCGAGATCCGCAGCGGCAAGACCCCCGGTGTCGGGCTGGCGGTGACCGCGCTGTTGATGCTGCGCGGTGGGGGCTCCAAGTTTTTCAGCAAGCTGCCGTGCATGGTCGTTGGTGGACTGGTGTCGTGGGGCACCAGCCAAGTGACCAATGCCATTACCTCCGCGGTAGCAGGCTCGCCTAACCCGGTACACAGCTCCACGGGCGCGAAAATTCTTGATGGGGAAGACGATCTGGACTTCGCCCTGCCCGGCCTGCTCCCTATCGAGTGGCAGCGCTACTACAGCAGCCGGGACGAGCGTCGCGACGGTCTGTTCGGTGCCAGCTGGAGCGTGATCTACGAGGTCTGCGTCGAGATCGGCGTACACCCCGAAGGTGGGGAACGGCTGGTCTATACCGATGAGCAAGCGCGACAGATCGACATGGGCGTGATCCCGCTGGGCGGTGCCGTATTCAGCGCAGGAGAAGGCTTGAGCGTACGGCGCAATACCAATGGCCAACTACTGATCGAAAGCGTTGATGGGCTGTATCGGCTATTCGAACCCACGCCAGGCAACGCCTCACACCTGCGCCTTAGCCAATTGGGGGATCGCAACGACAACCGAATCTTCCTTGACTATGACATTCAGGGTCGGCTGAGCCACTTACGAGATACGTTCGACCATGTGCGTGTCGAACTTGTTTACAGCCAGCAATGGCCTGCGCGAGTGGAGCAAGTCAAACGGCTATACCCCGATCACAGCCGAGAAACCCTTGTCAGTTACGGCTACGATGCTCGCGGCGACCTGGCCGAAGTTCGCGATACCGACGCAAATGTGCAACGCCGCTTCACCTACGACAGCGGCCAGCGCATGGTCGAGCATCAGCTGCCCACCGGGCTGCGTTGTTACTACCAATGGGACTGTGTGGACGGTAGCGAATGGCGCGTGGTGCGGCACTGGACCGACGAAGGTGACGAGTACCGGTTCGACTATGACCTGCCGGGCGGTGTGACGCGCATTACTGATGGTTTGCAACGGGTCAGCACACGCCGCTGGAACCCGCAGTATCAGATAACCGAGTACACCGACAACCTGGGAAAAACCTGGCAGTTTGAATGGAATGACGAGCGTCAGCTGCTCAGCGCCACCGATCCGCAAGGCGGCAAATGGCAGTTCGGCTACGACGAGTCCGGCAACCTGTGCAGCACTCGGGATCCATTGGGGCGTATCGAGTCGACGTTATGGCTGGAGCATTGGTCGCTGCCGTTGGTGGAGACCGATGCGGCAGGCCACGCGTGGCAATATCAGTATGACCAGCGCGGCAATTGCGTCAGTGAAATCGATCCGTTGGGGCATGTCACACGGTATCGCTACGATACGTTTGGACAGGTGGTGGAGATCATCGATGCCACGGGCAAAAGCAAAACCCTGCGTTGGAATGAAACCGGACAGTTAATCCAGCATATCGACTGTTCGGGGTACCCCACAGCATTCGAGTACGACCGCCAGGGTCATTTGCAGGTGGTCATTGACGCCTTGGGTGAGCGCCAGCGCTATCAACACGACAGCCAAGGCCGGTTGCTACAGAGCGAAATGCCGGACGGCCGCATCGAGCAGTACCTGCGTGACACCAGCGGGTTGTTGATCGGCTATACCGATGCCGCAGGTCACACCACCCGCTACCAATACGGACGCCGCGGGCAAGTGCGCCAACGAATAGATGCCCATGGCCGGCAGATTGAGTTCCGCTACGACGCCTACGGACACCTCCAAACCCTGACCAATGAAAATGGTGAGAGTTACCGCTTTACCTGGGACCCGTGCGACCGTCTGGTAGAGCAGCAAGACCTCGACGGCAGCGCCCGACGTTATGCCTATGACCTTCTGGATAACGTAGCCGCCGTTGAGTACGTGCCCACGGGGCAGACACCTGAGCCTTCAATTGTGCATCGACTTGAACGCGATGCAGTGGGCCGCTTGCTGTTGAAACAAACCGATGATGGTCGCACCGAATACACCTACGACCCGTTGGACCAACTTACCGCTGTCACCTTCATCGGCAATGACGAAACCACCCAGGCACTGGCCTTCGCCTACGACGCGCGCGGCCAATTGCTTATCGAACAAAGCGCCGCCGGCAGCCTGAACTACCACTACGATGAGCTCGGCAACCTGATCCAGACGCAATTGCCCGACGGCCGTTGGCTCAACCGCCTGTACTACGGCAGCGGCCACCTGCACCAGATCAACCTC
>NZ_JALJRP010000002.1:100430-274378 GCF_024519715.1 Pseudomonas sp. Pse35
CCGTTGGCTCAACCGCCTGTACTACGGCAGCGGCCACCTGCACCAGATCAACCTCGACGGGCGCGTCATCTGCGACTTCGAACGCGACCGCCTGCACCGTGAAGTCCTGCGTACCCAAGGCCAGATCACCACGCGCAGCGAATATGACCGCAGCGGCCGCGTGCGCTCACGGATACGCCGTTCCAACGGCCAGCCCACGCAACTGCCGGCCGCCCAGCAAAAACACTTTGACTATGACCCGGCCGATAACCTGATCGGCCGCCTGGAGCGTGACCGCGATAACCGTCGGGACCAGCGCCAACTGCTCCACTACGACGCCACCGGGCGCATTATCGCCAGCCAGGACAACGCTCAGGGCCAGCGAGAAACGTTTGCCTACGATGCCGCAGCAAACCTGCTGGACGGTCCGTCAGCCAGTGGGGGCTGGTGGTGAATAACAAGCTGTTGACCTATCAGGACAAACGCTATCGTTACGACGGCTTTGGCCGAATGATCGAAAAGCGCAGTGCCCTACGCGGCGTACAGCTCTTTGCCTACGACGCAGAGCATCGCCTGATCGAAGTCCGTAGCCAGAAGGATGGACGCGAAACGGTCGTAAAAATGACCTATGACCCCCTCGGCCGGCGCATCGCTAAAACCGAACATGACAGCAACGGTTATCCGTTGGGTGAAACCCGCTTTGATTGGGAGGGGTTGCGCCTGCTGCAGGAGCATCGGCATAGCCAGACCAGCCTCTATCTCTATGAAGAAGACGGCTATGTACCGCTGGCTCGAGTGGACGGCACGGGTGAGCATCAAAGCGTGCGCTACTACCACAACGACCTGAATGGATTGCCTGAGCAACTGACCGAAGCTGATGGGAAAACGGTGTGGCAGGCGCGCTATCAGGTGTGGGGGAATGCGGACGAAGAAGTGCGTGAAGCGTACTTTATCGAAGAGCAGAATTTGCGGTTCCAGGGGCAGTATCTGGATCGGGAGATTGGGCTGCACTACAACACGTTTCGGTTTTATGATCCGGATGTGGGGCGGTTTACGACGCCGGATCCGATTGGGTTGATGGGTGGATTCAATCTTTACCAGTACGCGCCGAATCCCATTGGTTGGATTGACCCGTGGGGATGGGCAGGTGACCCTGCGAAAGCGACACACATCACTTACGTCGGCGTGAAAGACGGTAAACCTTATGTGGGTTACGCCAGCAAGCCTGGGTTGGGGCATTCCGCGCAAGCTGTGTTGGACTACCGCTATCCTAATAAGCAAATTTTTGACGTTGCACCAGAGGCAGTATTCAAAGGAGATGGGCAAAAAGGAAAAGACATTGCAAGGGGCCTGGAACAAAGAATATATGAAGACAAATTGAAAGAAGGCCCTGTCGCGAACAAACAAAGACCTGTCGGCCCGAATAACAAAAGACGGGATATTTATCTCGCGGCCGCAGATAAACATAGAGGCGTCAAACCTCAAAAATCAACTAAGAAATTCAAAGGTCCCGGAAGATGCTGAAGAAGATCACATGGCAAGAAGGCAAGATTCTAAGTTTAAAACTAAAAGATGACCTCTACACGCTTGTCCAGATGCGTGAAAACTACTACCTGCAGTTTTTCGACTTGACAAATACTCAGGATACCTGGACAGGTGTAAACCTCCAAAAAGTCGACCCGCTATTTTTTATCTTCGCGTCCACGAAGGCTTTGAAGGGCCTCGCCATAAGTGAGCCGTCATCGGATAAAGTCCGCATAGACATGCGCCCTCCCGAAAAAAAAATGCTGAGAGCTATTATTGGCGGCAATTACGGCGCGGATCTTATAGAACTGACTGATTCTTTTGAAACTCTTGATGCAATTACATTGAAAAGCAACTTAACATTAACCGACGACCTCGACACCATTTATAAATATGAATTATCAGGCATGATCGGCGATCCAGAAAAGCTACAAAATCGTTTAATAAACTATTTTGAAAACGGAGTGAATTGGGACAAATCCAAAGAATTCTTATTCAAAGGCATCTCAGCGCCACACGCCAAAAAATTGAGTACAACCAAATGAAAAACAAAGAGTTACAGGACTTTCAAAAGCATCACCTTAATCTAGAGGGTGAAAAAAAACTTATCGCCAAGATAACGAGGCTGCTCGAAGCACTTATCAGTGAATTGCAACAACTTCCTGAAAAAACAAATCAATCAACCATCTTGGAACACTTCAAAAAGTGCATACTTAACATTAATTATTTCGAGAATGAAATAGAAACTATCGAACGCGAATCTATATTTGAACACATTTATACCTTAGGAAAAATTGTCGGCCTTGACCCAACATCAGAGTATGCTGATGAGTGGCGAGGCGATTGGTAACGGATCAAATGGCTGAGGCAAAAAGGGATGGATGCATTTCGTTTTAATTAAAGTTATTCTCTTTATCTACAATGGATGCGGAAGATGAACATTCTTAATCTAATAGAAAACGCTGACTGCACGACAGCACCTTCTACTGGGTTGCCGAGTAATCCCGTCCCCGATGACTTGACCGATTTTTATAACCATTACAGCAGCGCTGTTTTCTATCCAAAGGCACAGTACAGCTTCATGATTCAGGCGCCAGAACTTGAACGCTCCGACTTTGTCGTTATGGACGAAGACTTGGAGGACCCAGACTCAGCTAACTGGTACGCGCTCGTTAAATGTGCGGATCAAATAATTTCAATTAACCTGAAACCTGGCCCGCAATTTGGCTACTGCTACGACTCGTTCTGGGACAGTTACCCGACCGCCGATGAGAGCACACTGATCGCAAAATCATTTACTGAGCTGATTGAGAAGATCATTAAATCCGGAGGTAAAAATTTATTCTGGATACCGGGCCACACTTGATAGTGAGACCAGACTATATGACCCGACGACCGTTGGCTCAACCGCCTGTACTACGGCAGCGGCCACCTGCACCAGATCAACCTCGACGGGCGCGTCATCTGCGACTTCGAACGCGACCGCCTGCACCGTGAAGTCCTGCGTACCCAAGGCCAGATCACTACGCGCAGCGAATACGACCGCAGCGGCCGCCTGCGCTCACGGATACGCCGTCCCAACGGCCAGCCCACGCAACTGCCGGCCGCCCAGCAAAAACACTTTGACTATGACCCGGCCGATAACCTGATCGGCCGCCTGGAGCGTGACCGCGATAACCGTCGGGACCAGCGCCAACTGCTCCACTACGACGCCACCGGGCGCATTATCGCCAGCCAGGACAACGCTCAGGGCCAGCGAGAAACGTTTGCCTACGATGCCGCAGCAAACCTGCTGGACGGTCCGTCAGCCAGTGCGGGGCTGGTGGTGAATAACAAGCTGTTGACCTATCAGGACAAACGCTATCGTTATGACGGCTTTGGCCGAATGATCGAAAAGCGCAGTGCCCTACGCGGCGTACAGCTTTTTGCCTACGACGCAGAGCATCGCCTGATCGAAATCCGTAGCCAGAAGGATGGACGCGAAACGGTCGTGAAAATGACCTACGACCCCCTCGGCCGGCGCATCGCTAAAACCGAACATGACAGCAACGGCTATCCGTTGGGTGAAAGCCGCTTTGATTGGGAGGGGTTGCGCCTGCTGCAGGAGCATCGGCATAGCCAGACCAGCCTCTATCTCTATGAAGAAGACGGCTATATACCGCTGGCTCGCGTGGACGGCACGGGCGAGCATCAAAGCGTGCGCTACTACCACAACGACCTGAATGGATTGCCTGAGCAACTGACCGAAGCTGATGGGAAAACGGTGTGGCAGGCGCGCTATCAGGTGTGGGGGAATGCAGACGAAGAAGTGCGTGAAGCGTACTTTATCGAAGAGCAGAATTTGCGGTTCCAGGGGCAGTATCTGGATCGGGAGATTGGGCTGCACTACAACACGTTTCGGTTTTATGATCCGGATGTGGGGAGGTTTACGACGCCGGATCCGATTGGGTTGGCGGGAGGCGGCAATCTTTACCAATACGCTCCTAACCCGACGGGTTGGATAGACCCCTGGGGCTGGGCCTGTTCCTCAGCACAAAGGAGGCAGAATAAAGTCAACGGTAAAGCCGCTGAAAACCTGGTGCATCAGAAGCTATTAAATAATCCCAAAGTGACCGTGCTCGGTACACAGGTTTATGTCAAAACTCCAGGTGCAGGGAGAGGCCGCTACGTAGACATTTTGATAAAAAATAACAAAACCGGGAAAGTCGTCGCAATTGAGGTCAAGTCAGGTGGTGCTGTACGGTCTAAAGCCCAGCTTGCAAAAGACAAAATCATCGCCGATGGGAAAGGCATATTTGGTAATTCTGGAAAGAGCACAAAAGGCGTAACCGTTAGCGAAGCCAGGGTCCCACTATGGAGGTTGCCGTAATGACTGAAACTGTAAAAGATATATTGAAGTTACTGACCTCATTCTTAGCAGAACCCTTTGCGAAACATGGGTACGCGCTAAAAAAAGGCAGAAATTTTGAAACGAATGGCGAGCGTGGTCGAGTTCGTCGCTACACGATAAATCTATCCAAGAGCAAGGGATGGTTTTCTCTCCACTTGACGCTTCAGATAGTGGACCCAGCGCTGATGACGTGCGTGAACAACGTCCTTAATAAAGCACTCCGAGACGAACGGTTTGAATATCCGGAAAACTGGTCCCAGTCTATTATCGAGAAGACTATTAAAACCCGGACTTCCAACCATGTTGTCGCCGAACTGACGGACTGGCGGCCACTAAAAAATCCCGGCGAAACGCTTGAGAACTTCAATGAGCGTTTTTCAATATGGTTGTATTCATTTGACAGCCCGGATGAAAAACCTGACTGGAAAGAGCAGTTGCTGACCAGTATTGGATTAGCCCAATGTTGGTTTGACGAAGCAGATTCGGAAGACTGGATTCGCACCAACACTGATTATCCTGCTCTTTATTTGCTATATAACGAAGGTCTAAATCAGAAACTTGAAGACAAATACAAAGCTGTGCTGAGGTCCTCTGAAGATCCAAATGAAGTGGAACTGTTTTACCTGCATCTGTCTTGATAGCCAGAACAACACCCAAGGTCAACGGGAACATTCATCTACGATGCCGAGCATCGCTTGATCGAAATCCATAGCGAGAGGCGCTCTGCCACGTCATTCGCCAAACGAAAAGGTTGTTTCTAAAGGATCACCGGCTATGGGTATCAATCAAATTATCCTCTCAGAGCAAGACCATAACCTTGGACAAATAGGCGGAGGTGCGTGGCTTACAGACCTTGCACTGTGGCCTAAAGATCCGCAAACCGGTCAGCTTATGCTGCCGGTGATTACGATGACCTCAACGTTCTTGGACGTCCCATTCATACCCTCCGGGATGGCGCTTACGGTGTTCGTCTCCGTTGAGCGAACTGACGAAACGTACACACGATCGTCTGTACGAAAGTTGACTGTCCATCAACAAAGCGAGATGGAAAAACTTCAACTTGGCCATAGCCAGGTTCTGCTTCACGCGCTGGCGACTTCCGAACTCACACCCGCTGCGTTGGTTGATCCAATTCCGCGAACGTACATTGCCCAGCAACCGTTCACTCCCGAACAAATGGAGGAGGAATTGGAAGACGTGGACAGTGGCGCGGGTATCAGCAAGGCCCTTGGGCGCCCTGCTTGGTTGCAAGACCCTTTGTATGAAAGCCCTCGCTACTATTTCTTGGCTCAACTCACCGACGCCGATATTGCAAAAATCAGCCCTAGTCACGAAGGAATATTCGGTGGAGGTATCGGCTATGTGTTCGCCGATAATCGAGCGAAAAAGCTGAAGGAAGGGGATGTGGGCGGCTATTTCCTAGTTCAATTCACCTGAAAATGCGATTAGGCGAGCTGGCTTAATCTGGCATACGCATCAGCACCCAACAAAAAATGGGCACCCGACCCAGTCGGCGTGCCCATCTTCTTTACCGCCCCGCCTCCCTTCGAGACGGTACCGCTTAACTTACGGGTTGACGCTGTCTTTGAGCGACTTGCCCGGCTTGAACGCTACGGTGTTGCTCGCCTTGATTTTCACTGGCTCACCGGTTTGCGGGTTTTTGCCGGTGCGGGCGCCGCGGTGGCGTTGCAGGAAAGTGCCGAAGCCGACCAGGGTGACGCTGTCCTTGCGGTGCAGGGCGCCGGTGATTTCTTCGAGGACGGCATTGAGGACGCGGTTGGCCTGTTCTTTGGTGAGATCGGCTTTTTCAGCGATGGCGGCTGCGAGATCTGGTTTACGCATATGTGAAGCCTCTTTGACGGTTTTTTGTTGTTATGTCCGTGCTGCTCTCTGGTGGAGCAGCGCCAAGGCGCCGCAGGCTCTACTCTGCGGCAGACGGGAGTGAGGATGGCATGCCCTCGGGCGCCGCGCCAGTCTCGCGGCGGCCTTTCTCGGGGTATGAACGTGATGTTTGCGACAGAGCGGGTGGTATTTACGCCAGTAACGGCGGAAGTTCTTTGTTCAGCGCCAGTTTTTCCATGACAGCGCTGCCGGTCAGTGCGTAACCCAGCAGGCGGCCGCTGGCATCGCGGCACAGGGCCTTTATGTCGGCACCCTGCCCTTCGACACTCCAGACGCCTTCAGTGCCTCGTGGCGCAGGTGATACCACCAGCGGGCACACCGGGGTTTTCACGGTGATGGGCATCGGTCCATAGCTCACCGCCGTGGCATTGCCGGCCAGGGTTTGCGCCAGGGCACGGGCGCAGCTCATCAGCGGCATCACGTACAACAGGTTCAGGCCATCGACCTCGGCGCAGTCGCCCAGGGCATAGATATTGGCGTGGGAGGTCTTGAGGTGGCGGTCCACCATGATCCCGCGGTTGATTTGCAGGCCGGCCGCTGCGGCCAGGTCTACACGCGGGCGCAGGCCAATGGCAGACACCACCAGGTCACAGTGGATCACTTCACCGTCCGACAGGTGCGCTTCAAGGCCATCAGCCGTGCGTTGCAGGCGATTGAGCACCGGGCCCAGGTGGAAACGCGCGCCGATGCCTTCCAGCCCGGCTTGCACCGCTGCGGCTGCCGCCGGGTGCAGCAGGGTCGGCATGACTTGCTCACACGGCGCGACCAGGTCGATTTCATAGCCGCCCAGGATCAGATCATTGGCAAACTCACAGCCGATCAGGCCAGCGCCAAGCAGCAGCACGCGCCGTTTGCCGGCAGCAGCGGCACGAAAGCGCGCGTAGTCTTCCAAGTCGTTGATCGGGAAAATCAGCTCAGCTGCATCGCCTTCGACCGGTACGCGCACGGTTTCTGCGCCCCAGGCCAGGACCAGGTCGCGGTAGCTCACCGCTTCCTCGCCGATCCACAGGCGCTTGTGGCCTGGATCGATGCCGCTGATGCGCGTATGGGTGCGCACCTGGGCCTTGAGTTGCTCGGCCATGGCGCCAGGTTCGGCCATGCTCAGGCCATCGGCTTCCTTGTTCTTGCCAAAGCCGGTGGAGAGCATGGGCTTGGAGTAGGAGCGTCCGTCATCGGCAGTGATCAGCAGCAACGGGGTCTCGCTGTCGAGCTTGCGAAACTCCCGGGCGACGTTGTAACCGGCCAATCCTGTGCCGATGATCACGACAGGTGCGTTCATTCCTTTCTCCTTGTAGTACGTTTCTTAAATTCGGGATTACGCGATTTCGATCATTTCGAAGTCCGACTTACCCACGCCGCAGTCCGGGCACAGCCAGTCTTCCGGGACGTCCTGCCACAGAGTGCCTGGTGCAATACCGTCATCCGGCCAGCCGTCCGCTTCGTTATAGATAAGGCCACAGACGATACATTGCCACTTCTTCATTACATGCTTCCTCAGGTTCAGGCGTGTTGGCCGGCGGTCGATGGATCCAGCGTTGCCGCGCGGCTCAGGGCGTTTTGTACTGATCAGGGCCGGCAGATGCAAGCACGTTCGACGCAAACGACGGGTTTGGCACGGCAAAAGCCCAGGGTGCCATGGTAAGCTCGCCGCCTCTTTTGCTGCCAATACTGACTCACCGTGCCGCACTCAATCGCCCTTCCCGATGCTTGCCAATGGCTGACCCAGAGCCTTCTGAGCCCCTTGCCCACGCCCTTGACCCTCAACTGGCTGTTTGACGAAGGCTCGCTGACGCGACGGCTGACGTGGCTGTCCAACGAGGGTTTCAGCGTGACGCCGCTGTTCGAAGGCTGGCAACCGTTGCGCGACGACGAATGCGCCGCCCTGGACCTGCCGCCGGCCAGTATCGGTTGGGTACGCGAGGTGTATTTGCGCGGGCACGGCCAGCCTTGGGTGTTCGCCCGCAGCGTGGCGGCCCGCAGTGCCTTGCAGGGCGACGGGCTGCACATGGACGAACTGGGCAGCCGCTCGCTGGGCGAGTTGCTGTTCTGCGACCGCGCCTTTACCCGCCAGGCCATCGAAGTGTGTCACTACCCTCGTGCCTGGCTGCCGACAGCGGACCAGGCCGATAATCTGTGGGCGCGCCGCTCGCGCTTCGACCGCGGGGCGCTGAGCGTGCTGGTGGCGGAAGTCTTCCTGCCGAGTTTCTGGCACGCGCTGCAAGATCATCCGGAGAACTGCTGATGTACCAACGTCTGCTCAAGTCCTTGAACCGCCTGAACCCCAGGGCCTGGGATTTCATTCAGTTGACGCGCATGGACAAGCCCATCGGCATCTACCTGCTGCTGTGGCCGACGCTGTGGGCCCTGTGGATCGCCGGCAAGGGTTCGCCGTCACTGATCAATATCGTGATTTTCGTGCTGGGCGTGGTACTCACCCGGGCCGGCGGCTGCGTGATCAATGACTGGGCCGACCGCAAGGTCGATGGCCATGTGAAACGCACCGAGCAACGTCCGCTGGTGAGCGGCAAGATCAGTTCGAAGGAAGCGCTGGTGTTTTTTGCCGTGCTGATGGGCATCAGTTTCCTGCTGGTGCTGCTGACCAATGCCAGCACCATCCTGCTGTCCCTGGGCGGCCTCGCACTGGCGGCAAGCTACCCGTTCATGAAGCGCTACACCTATTACCCCCAAGTGGTGCTGGGCGCAGCGTTTTCCTGGGGCATGCCGATGGCGTTTACCGCCGAGACCGGCCATTTGCCTGCCACCGCGTGGCTGCTGTACATCGCCAACCTGTTGTGGACGGTGGGCTACGACACCTATTACGCCATGACCGACCGCGATGACGATTTGAAGATCGGGGTGAAATCCACCGCCATTCTGTTCGGTGACGCTGACCGCGTGATCATCCTCACCCTGCAAGGCCTGGCGCTGGCGTGCCTGTTGCTGGCCGGCGCACGGTTCGAGCTGGGCGGGTGGTTCCACCTCGGGTTGCTGGCGGCAGCGGGCTGTTTTGTCTGGGAGTTCTGGTACACACGGGACAGGGACCGCATGAAGTGCTTCAAGGCGTTCTTGCATAATCACTGGGCGGGGTTGGCGATTTTTGTCGGGATCGTGGTGGATTACGCGGTTCGCTGAGGATTCTGTGGTGATTGTTGGGGCGCCATCGCAGGCAAGCCAGCTCCCACATTTTGATTGTATTCGCACATCAAAAAAATGTGGGAGGGGCTTGCCCTCGATGGACTCAGCAGCGCCGCAGACTTAAGGCTTGATGATGTGCCAGACGCTACCTTTGCCATCACCGGTCTTGTCACCGGCTTTCTTGTCGTCCTTGTAGGTGTAGACAGGCTTGCCTTTGTAGGCCCACTGGCTGGTCTGGTCGTCGCGGGTGATCACCGTCCAATCGCCGGTCTTGGTGTCGGTGGACTCTGCCTTCAGCGGTGGCCAGTTGGTCGCGCACTGGTCCTTGCACACTGATTTGCCATCAGCGTCCTTGTCGAAGGTGTAGAGCGTCATGCCCTTGTGGTCCACCAACATCCCATCTTTAGTCATCGCCGGCTCTGCCGCAAACGCCAACCCTGGCAGCGTCAACACCGCAGATACCAGCAGGGTTTTCCAGGAAACAGTGCTGTAAGTCATCGGAACCTTCCTTTTGTGGTTGTCAGGATTCGGACCCAAAGGGTAGTTCAGAGTGCCGTTAATTGCCCAAGCGACTAAATTACTGTCACACGACTGCAATAATTCCGTTATCTAATGCGGCGCAAGACAGTTAAATGACAAGAGGATTGAGCATGGTTGGCAGGAGCATTCTGATCGTTGACGACGAAGCGCCCATTCGCGAAATGATCGCCGTCGCGTTGGAAATGGCCGGCTATGACTGCCTGGAGGCGGAGAACTCCCAGCAGGCCCACGCCATTATCGTCGACCGCAAGCCGGACCTGATCCTGCTCGACTGGATGCTGCCCGGCACCTCGGGCATCGAATTGGCCCGCCGTCTCAAGCGTGACGAGCTGACCGGGGATATCCCGATCATCATGCTCACCGCCAAGGGCGAAGAGGACAACAAGATCCAGGGCCTGGAAGTGGGCGCCGATGACTACATCACCAAGCCGTTTTCCCCACGGGAACTGGTGGCGCGCCTCAAAGCCGTGCTGCGCCGCGCCGGCCCGACCGATGGCGAAGCGCCTATCGAAGTCGACGGCTTGATCCTGGACCCGATCAGCCACCGCGTGACCATCGACGGCAAGCCTGCGGAGATGGGGCCGACCGAATACCGCTTGCTGCAATTCTTCATGACTCACCAGGAGCGCGCCTACACCCGCGGCCAACTGCTCGACCAGGTATGGGGCGGCAACGTCTATGTGGAAGAGCGCACTGTGGACGTGCATATCCGCCGCCTGCGCAAAGCCTTGGGCGATGCGTACGAGAATCTGGTACAAACCGTGCGCGGTACCGGCTATCGGTTTTCAACCAAAGGTTGAGCAATCAGCCACAAGCCGCAAGTTAAAAGCGGGACTGCTTAAGCTTGGAGCTTGCAGCTTGAAACTTGAAACTGCTCCGAAGGACGCACCTTGAACCAAAACTGGCATGGCACCCTGATCCGCCACATGCTCTTGCTGGTCACCGGCTGCCTGTTGGTGGGGCTGGTCAGCGGCTACTACGGCTGGAGCCTGGCTGCGGGCATCGCGTTGTACCTGGGCTGGACCCTCAAACAATTGCTGCGCCTGCATGAATGGCTGCGCCAGCACAAACCCGATGAGGCCCCCCCCGATGGCTATGGCCTGTGGGGCGAGGTGTTCGACAGCATCTACCACCTGCAGCGCCGCGACCAACGGGTACGCGGGCGCCTGCAAGCGGTGATCGACCGGGTGCAGGAGTCCACTGCCGCGCTCAAGGACGCGGTGATCATGCTCGACAGCGACGGCAACCTGGAATGGTGGAACCGTGCCGCCGAGACTCTGCTGGGCCTCAAGACGCCCCAGGACAGCGGCCAGCCGGTGACCAACCTGGTGCGTCACCCGCGCTTCAAGGAATACTTCGAACAGGACAACTACGAAGAAGCCCTGGAAATCCCCTCGCCCACCAACGACCGCGTGCGCATCCAGCTGTACCTGACTCGCTACGGCAACAACGAGCACTTGATGCTGGTACGTGATGTGACCCGTATTCACCAGCTGGAACAGATGCGCAAAGACTTCGTCGCCAACGTTTCCCATGAGCTGCGCACGCCCTTGACGGTGATTTGCGGCTACCTGGAGACGTTGCTGGACAATGTCGATGAGATCAACCCGCGCTGGAGCCGCGCCCTGCAGCAGATGCAAGTGCAAGGCTCGCGCATGCAAACCCTGCTTAACGACCTGCTGTTGCTGGCCAAGCTTGAAGCCACGGACTACCCCTCGGACAACCACCCCGTGGCGGTGCAGAGCCTGTTGCAGACGATCAAGAACGATGCCCAGGCCCTCTCGGGCGAACGCGGGCAGCAAATTACGCTGGAGGCCGACCCAACTGTATTGCTCAAGGGCAGTGAAGGCGAATTGCGCAGTGCATTCTCCAACCTGGTGTTCAACGCGGTGAAGTACACCCAGGACAAGGGCAATATCCGCATTCGCTGGTGGGCCGACGAGCACGGCGCGCACCTGAGTGTGCAGGACTCGGGTATCGGTATCGACGCCAAGCACCTGCCGCGCCTGACCGAGCGCTTCTACCGTGTCGACTCCAGCCGCAACTCCAACACCGGCGGCACCGGGCTGGGCCTGGCCATCGTCAAGCATGTGCTGCTGCGCCATCGGGCCCGCCTGGAAATCAGCAGCGTGCTGGGGCATGGCAGTACCTTTACCTGTCATTTTGCGCCGGCGCAGGTAAACCGTTCGCGAGCGGTCGAGGCCGATGATTAAGCGGAAGTGAGCACGGCCCACTGTGGGAGCTGGCTTGCCTGCGATGACGGCGGGTCAGCCAAATTATCGGTAGCAGGCAGACCGCCATCGCAGGCAAGCCAGCTCCCACACGGGTTCTGCGACACGACTTTGCAGCCCCGCCCGGCAGCGGGCACTAGGCAAGCGCCCCGTCAGCCGCTACATTGGCCGACTTGCGCCTGCCTTTCAGGCCTACCTGTCACCCCTTATTGAACACACGGAACCTGCAAAACCCCATCATGGACCCTTCCCCTGGCATTACCCTCGCTACACTCTTCGCCGATTTCGGCATGATTCTTTTTGCACTGATCTTGGTACTGCTCAACGGTTTCTTCGTTGCGGCGGAATTTGCCATGGTCAAACTGCGCGCCACCCGCGTCGAGGCCATCGCCCATAAGAACGGCTGGCGCGGGCAGATCCTGCGTACCGTGCACAGCCAGCTCGACGCCTACCTGTCGGCTTGCCAGCTGGGTATCACCCTGGCGTCCCTGGGCCTGGGCTGGGTCGGTGAGCCGGCCTTTGCGCACATCCTCGAGCCGATGCTGGGCGCGGTCGGCGTGCAGTCGCCGGAAGTGATCAAGGGCGTGTCGTTCTTTGCCGCCTTCTTCGTGATTTCCTACCTGCACATCGTGGTCGGCGAACTGGCCCCCAAATCCTGGGCGATTCGCAAACCCGAGTTGCTGTCGCTGTGGACGGCCGTGCCGCTGTACCTGTTCTACTGGGCGATGTACCCGGCCATCTACCTGCTCAACGCCAGTGCCAACGCCATCCTGCGTATCGCGGGCCAAGGCGAGCCTGGCCCCCACCATGAGCACCATTACAGCCGCGAAGAACTCAAGCTGATCCTGCACTCCAGCCGTGGCCAGGACCCCAGCGACCAAGGCATGCGCGTACTGGCCTCCGCCGTGGAAATGGGCGAGCTGGAAGTAGTGGACTGGGCCAACTCCCGGGAAGACCTGGTGACCCTGGACTTCAACGCCCCGCTCAAGGAAATTCTCGCGCTGTTCCGCCGCCATAAATTCAGCCGCTACCCAGTGTATGACGCGGTGCGCAACGAGTTTGTCGGCTTGCTGCACATCAAGGATTTGCTCCTGGAACTGGCTGCCCTGGACCATATCCCCGAATCGTTCAACCTGGCCGAATTGACCCGCCCGCTGGAACGCGTATCGCGGCATATGCCGTTGTCGCAACTGCTGGAGCAGTTCCGCAAAGGCGGCGCGCACTTCGCCCTGGTAGAGGAAGCTGACGGCAAGATCATCGGCTACTTGACCATGGAAGACGTGCTGGAAGTGTTGGTGGGCGATATCCAGGACGAACATCGCAAGGCCGAGCGCGGCATCCTCGCCTACCAGCCCGGCAAACTGCTGGTGCGTGGCGACACGCCGTTGTTCAAGGTGGAACGCCTGTTGGGCGTCGACCTGGACCACATCGAAGCCGAAACCCTGGCCGGCCTGATCTACGACACGCTCAAGCGCGTGCCGGAAGAAGAAGAAGTGCTGGAAGTTGAAGGCTTGCGGATCATCATCAAGAAGATGAAAGGGCCGAAGATCGTGTTGGCCAAGGTGCTGTTGCTGGACTGACTGTAGACCAGTCGCCCTCTGTAGGAGCGAGCTTGCTCGCGAAAAACTCACAGGCGCCGCGTTTATTCAGGAAGCACGCGTTATCGTTGGCGTTTTTCGCGAGCAAGCTCGCTCCTACAGGGGATAGGCGTCGCGGTGCTTCACGCACCCGGCACGAAATGCTTCTGCGCCGTGCCACGGGCGATCAGGCGGGATATGTAGTCCAGCTTCTGCGCATCCTGGTCGATAAAGCGGAAAGTCAGTTGCAACCAGTCGCTGTCGGGCTTGGGCTCGTAGGCGACGATGGCGTGCAGGTAGCCGTTGAGCCGTGCGACTTCGGCGTTGTCGCCCTGTTCAAGGTCGAGCACGGCGCTTTCCAGTACTTGTGGCAGGACCTCGCCACGCTTTACCACCAGCAACGCTTCCTTGATGCTCAGGGCCTTGATCACGCATTGCTGGGTGCCGCTTGCGAGGCGCAACTGGCCCTGACCGCGACTGCCAGCCGGCGCCGCAGCTGCGGGGGCCTTGGCTGGCGGTGTATTGAGCAGACCTTTGCTGGGCGCCGCCACCGGGGCCGGCTTGACCGCTTCGGGTTTGCCGCCGGTCAGGGCGCTCAGGGAGTCGTTGCCGAAGGCTGAGTTCATCTTGGTCGGCGCGCTGGCAATCAGCGCATCGAGGCGACCGATCTTGTGCAGGGCCTGCTTGACCTTGTTGAGCAACTGCTCGTTGGTGAACGGCTTGCTGACGTAGCCGGAAACCCCCGCCTGAATCGCCTGCACCACGTTTTCCTTGTCGCCACGGCTGGTCACCATCACGAACGGCATGGCCTTCAGGTGCGCTTGCTCGCGGCACCAGGTCAACAGCTCAATGCCGGACATTTCCGGCATTTCCCAGTCACACAGCACCAGGTCGAAGGTTTCGCGCATGAGGATGGATTGCGCCTTTTTGCCGTTCACCGCATCTTCGATCTTGATCCCGGGGAAGTAATTACGCAGGCACTTCTTCACCAGGTCGCGAATAAACGAGGCGTCATCCACCACCAACACACTGACTTTACTCATCGACCCTTCATCCTATTAAAACGTCTGCAAAACGCCTGACTGATGGCATTTTGCCAAAACTCGCGGGTCACAGAAGGACTTTATGGCGCCTGCTGTGCAAAAAATTCAGATGCCGCAAACGAAAACGCCCGGCCAGAGGCCGGGCGTTAATTTCTCGGGCAACCTTACTTATCGTCCGATTCGCCCGGAACATTAGGGATTAGATCAGCAGTGCCTTCAACTTCGGCCTTCATGCGCTTGAGGCCCATGTGCCGCACGTCGGTGCCGCGCACCAGATAAATCACCAATTCCGAAATATTGCGCGCGTGGTCGCCGATACGCTCCAGGGAGCGCAGCACCCAGATAATGTTCAAGACCCGCGAGATCGAACGCGGGTCTTCCATCATGTAAGTGGCCAACTCGCGCAGCGCAGTCTTGTATTCGCGGTCGATGATCTTGTCGTACTGTGCCACCGACAACGCCAGTTCGGCGTCAAAGCGGGCGAAGGCGTCGAGGGCATCGCGCACCATGTTGCGCACCTGATCGCCGATATGGCGCACCTCCACGTAGCCACGGGGGGCTTCACCCTCTTCGCACAGCTGGATGGCGCGGCGGGCAATCTTGGTGGCTTCATCGCCAATGCGCTCCAGGTCGATCACCGACTTGGAAATGCTGATGATCAAACGCAGGTCCGAGGCCGCTGGCTGGCGGCGGGCAAGAATGCGCAGGCACTCTTCGTCGATATTGCGTTCCATCTGGTTGATCTGCTCGTCAATCTCACGCACCTGCTGAGCCAGGCCCGAGTCGGCCTCGATCAGCGCGGTGACCGCATCATTGACTTGCTTCTCCACCAGCCCGCCCATCGCCAGGAGGTGGCTGCGCACTTCCTCAAGCTCGGCATTGAACTGCGCGGAGATGTGGTGGGTAAGGCCTTCTTTGCTAATCATGGGGTTGCTCCGCAAAAGCTGTAAGCCGCAAGCTACAAGCTGCAAGCTGATGTGTGTCGTTCCGTTGAACTGCTCTTACTTGCCGCTTGAAACTTGCGGCTTGCAGCTGCTCCAACTAGCCGTAGCGACCGGTGATGTAGTCTTCGGTCTGCTTCTTCGCCGGATTGGTGAACAGGGTGTCGGTATCGCCGAACTCCACCAGCTTGCCCATGTACATGAACGCGGTGTAGTCGGAAACCCGCGCCGCCTGTTGCATGTTGTGGGTCACGATGACGATGGTGAACTTGGACTTGAGCTCGTAGATCAGCTCTTCGACTTTCAAGGTGGAGATCGGGTCGAGCGCCGAGCACGGTTCGTCGAGCAGCAACACTTCCGGCTCTACGGCGATGGTACGGGCGATCACCAGGCGCTGCTGCTGGCCGCCGGACAAGCCGAGTGCCGATTCGTGCAGGCGGTCCTTGACCTCGTCCCACAATGCCGCGCCCTTGAGCGCCCACTCAACCGCTTCGTCGAGGATGCGTTTCTTGTTGATGCCCTGGATACGCAGGCCGTAGACCACGTTTTCGTAGATGGTCTTGGGAAACGGGTTAGGCTTCTGGAACACCATGCCCACGCGGCGACGCAGTTCGGCCACGTCTTCGCCCTTGCGGTAGATATTGGTGCCGTAGAGGTTGATTGCACCTTCTACACGGCAACCGTCCACCAGGTCATTCATGCGGTTGAAGGTACGCAACAACGTGGACTTGCCGCAGCCCGACGGGCCGATGAAGGCGGTCACGCGTTGCTTGGGGATGTTCATGCTGACATCGAACAGCGCCTGCTTGTCGCCGTAGTACAGGCTCAGGCCGGGGACTTCGATGGCCACGGTTTCCTGGGCCAGGCTCAGGCTCTGCTTGTCGCGACCCAGGGCAGACATGTTGATGCCGTGGGATTGGGTTTCGTGTTGCATGGGATGCTCCCTGTGCTACCAATTCATTTCGTTGAACCGCCGGGGCGGCTTACTCAAATTCTGTGCCTGACACCGAGCCCTGTGGGAGCTGGCTTGCCTGCGATACGGGCGGCGCGGTATTGCAGTAAAACCGCGGTGATGCTATCGCAGGCAAGCCAGCTCCCACATTGGATCGCATTAGCTGTCCAGCGCTTTGTATTTTTCGCGCAGGTGGTTACGAATCCACACTGCCGACAGGTTGAGCGTGGCGATCACCAGTACCAGCAGCAAGGCGGTGGCGTACACCAACGGCCGTGCGGCTTCGACGTTGGGGCTCTGGAAGCCGACGTCATAAATATGGAAGCCCAGGTGCATGATCTTCTGGTCCAGGTGCAGGTACGGGTAGTTGCCATCCAGCGGCAGCGACGGCGCCAGCTTCACTACACCCACCAGCATCAGCGGTGCCACCTCACCCGCGGCACGGGCCACGGCGAGGATCATGCCGGTCATCATCGCCGGGCTGGCCATTGGCAGCACGATCTTCCACAACGTTTCCGCCTTGGTCGCGCCGAGCGCCAGGGAGCCTTCACGCACGGTGCGAGGAATCCGCGCCAGGCCTTCTTCGGTGGCCACGATCACCACAGGCACCGCCAGCAGCGCCAGGGTCAGCGAAGCCCAGAGCAACCCCGGCGTACCGAAGGTCGGCGCAGGCAGCGCTTCAGCGAAGAACAAACGGTCTACCGAGCCCCCCAGTACATACACGAAGAAGCCCAGGCCGAACACGCCGTAGACGATGGCCGGTACGCCGGCCAGGTTGTTCACGGCGATGCGGATGATGCGCGTCAAGGTGTTCTGCTTGGCGTATTCACGCAGGTACACCGCGGCCAGTACGCCAAACGGGGTCACGATCATTGCCATGATCAGGGTCATCATCACGGTGCCGAAGATGGCCGGGAAGATCCCGCCTTCGGTGTTGGCTTCCCGTGGGTCATCGCTGAGGAATTCCCAGACCTTGCTGAAGTAGAAGCCGATTTTGGTCATCGTGCCCATGGCGTTCGGCTGGTAGGCGTGCACCACTTTGCCGATGCCGATTTCCACTTCCTTGCCGTTGCCGTCACGCGCCGTCAGGGCGTCGCGGTTGAACTGGGCATGCAGGTCGGCCAGGCGCGCTTCGATGTCCTGGTAGCGGGCGTTCAGCTCGGCGCGGTCGGCGTCCATGTCGGCCTGGGCGGCAGCGTCGAGCTTGCCTTCCAGTTCCAGTTTGCGACCGTGCAGGCGGATGCGCTCCAGCCCGGCGTTGATCGCGCCAATGTCGGTTTTTTCCAGGCTCTTGAGCTGAGCGGCCAGCTTGTTCACGCGGTCCACGCGGGCTTGCAGCTCCGGCCACGCGGCCTCGCCTTCGGCAATCACCTTGCCGTCCTGCTTGACGTTGACCAGGGTGCCGTAGAAGTTGCCCCACTCACGACGCTCGATGGCCATCAGGTTCGCAGGCTTGGTCTGGTCCTTCAGCCACTCACCGACAATCCAGGTGAAGTCGTTACCGTTCAGGTCGCGGTTGCCGACCTTGATCAGCTCACGGGTCATGAATTCCGGGCCTTGGTCCGGCACCGGCAGGCCCGCGCTTTTCAGGCGCTCGCGCGGCACTTCTTCTTTCTGGACCACTTCGCCGATGACGATGTGGTTGGCCTGGCCTGGCACGTTGTAGTTCGCCTGGATCAGGTCGGCCGGCCAGAAATGGCCCAGGCCCCGCACCGCAATCACAGCCAGCAAACCAATGGTCATGATGACCGCGATGGACACCGCGCCACCGCTGATCCAGACGCCGGGGGCGCCGCTCTTGAACCATCCATTCAGGGAGTTCTGTTTCACAGACTTCTACCTTTCTTAAAGCGACGAGTATTTCTTGCGCAGACGCTGACGAATCAGCTCGGCGAGGGTGTTCATGATGAAGGTGAACAACAGCAGCACCAGCGCCGAGAGGAACAGCACGCGGTAATGACTGCCGCCCACTTCCGACTCGGGCATCTCCACCGCAACGTTGGCCGCCAGGGTGCGCAGGCCCTCGAACAGGTTCATCTCCATCACCGGGGTGTTACCGGTGGCCATCAGTACGATCATGGTCTCGCCCACGGCGCGGCCCATGCCGATCATCAGCGCCGAGAAGATGCCCGGGCTGGCGGTGAGGATGACCACGCGGGTCATGGTCTGCCACGGCGTGGCGCCCAGTGCCAGGGACCCCAGGGTCAGGCCGCGTGGCACGCTGAACACGGCGTCTTCGGCGATGGAGTAGATGTTCGGGATCACGGCAAAACCCATGGCCAGGCCGACCACCAACGCGTTGCGCTGGTCGTAGGTAATGCCCAGATCGTGGGAGATCCACATGCGCATGTCACCGCCGAAAAACCAGGTTTCCAGGTACGGGCTCATGTACAGCGAGAGCCAACCCACGAACAGGATCACCGGAATCAGGATCGCGCTTTCCCAGCCATCGGGAACGCGCAGGCGGATCGACTCAGGCAAGCGGCTGAAGACAAAGCCGGCGACCAGGATGCCAATCGGCAACAGCATCAACAGGCTGAAAATGCCCGGCAGGTGCCCTTCCACATACGGCGCCAGGAACAGGCCGGCGAAGAATCCGAGGATCACCGTCGGCATGGCTTCCATCAGTTCGATCACCGGCTTGACCTTGCGGCGCAGGCTCGGCGCCATGAAGTAAGCGGTGTAGATCGCTGCAGCAACCGCCAGTGGCGCCGCCAGCAACATGGCGTAGAACGCGGCCTTCAAGGTACCGAAGGTCAGCGGGGCCAGGCTCATCTTGGGTTCGAAGTCAGTGTTGGCGGCTGTGGATTGCCAGACGTATTTAGGCTCGTCGTAGTTCTCGTACCAGACCTTGCTCCACAACGCGCTCCACGACACTTCCGGGTGCGGGTTGTCGAGCAACAACGGTTGCAGCTTGCCACCCGCCTCGACGATCACACGGTTGGCCCGTGGCGACATGCCGAACAGGCCCTGGCCATCGACCACCGGGTCCACCAGCAAGGTGCGGTGGGCAGTGCTGTGGAACACGCCGAACTGGCCAGCAGCATCCAGGGCGGTGAAGCCTTTGCGGCGCTCTTCAGCGCTGATTTCGACGATGGGCGCGGTGCCCATCTGGAAGGTGCGGATCTGCTTCAGGCGCTGTTCGCCATCGGGGTCGCGGGCCATGAACCACTGGGCCAGGCCGCCTTTGGAGTTACCCAGGATCAGCGAGATGCCGCCGACCAACTGGGTGCTGGCGGTGATTTCCGTGTCGGCGTCTTCCAGCAGCTTGTAGCGCCCGTTGAGGCTCTTGTCGCGCAGGCTGAACACGTCGGCCAGGGCACGGCCGTTGATCACATACAACCACTGCTGGCGTGGGTCGATGAAGATCGCCTTCACCGGCTCGGTCATCTGCGGCAGCTCGACGCGCTTCTGCTCGCTGGTGACTTCACCGGTCATCATGTTTTCTTCACGGCTCAGGGTCAGCACGTTCAAGTGCGAACCGGCGGAACCTGCCACCACCAGGGAGGTATCGGTGGCGTTGAGCGCAACGTGTTCCAGGGGACGACCGGTGTCATCCAGCACGATCGGCGTTTCGCCGTAGGGGTACTCGATCGCTGGGGTGATGGTTTTCTTGCCGTCCGGGTACGACACCTTATAGGTGTGGCGAAACACCAAAGACTGGCCATTGGACAAACCGAGAATCACCAGCGGGCTGCCCGGCTGATCTTCACCAATGGAAGCAACACTGGTACCGGCCGGAATCGGCAGATCGACACGCTTGAGCTCAGCACCGGTGTCCACGGCAAAGAACAGCGCCTGGCCCTTGTCGGAAACCCGCATGGCGACCTGATTCTGTTCTTCGAGGGAGATCATCAACGGCTTGCCGGCGTCCTGCATCCAAGCGGGCGTCAACGCGTCTTCCTTGGTCAACGAGGCGCCCTGGAACAATGGCGCAACCACATAGGCGAGGAAGAAGAAGATCAGGGTAATGGCGGCCAGCACGGCGAGGCCGCCGACCAGCACATACCAACGGGTGAAGCGATCCTTGAGCGCGCGGATGCGGCGCTTGCGTTGCAGCTCAGGCGTATTGAAATCAATGCGCTTGGGAGGGGAAGTCGTCGTCATGGTGGAATTGGCCAGATCATTCATGCGCACACCCTAGCGATCCTGTATGACAGAAAGATGACAGTGCAGTGACGCAACAAATCCGCCGCGAAGCAGGGCTGGCAGCGGATAAAAAATTAGGGATGCAGACTGCTTATGTGGGAGCGGGCTTGCCCGCGATGGCATCAACACGATTTCAACGCTAAACCGCGTCGCCAGCATCGCGGGCAAGCCCGCTCCCACAGAAAAGCATGCGTCTACATCAGGTATCGCAGGCTTAGTTGCCTTCTTTCAGACCCAGGTCAGCCAGGGCCTTGGCGGCGACTTTGGCTGGCAGTGGGATGTAGCCGTCTTTGACCACTACCTCCTGGCCCTGCTTGGACAGCACCAGTTTCACGAACTCAGCTTCCAGCGGCGCCAGTGGCTTGTTCGGGGCTTTGTTGACATACACGTAGAGGAAACGCGACAGCGGATACTTGCCGTTCAGGGCGTTTTCTTCGGAGTCTTCGATGTAGTCAGTGCTGCCTTTCTTGGCCAATGGCACGGTCTTCACGCTGGCGGTCTTGTAGCCGATGCCCGAGTAACCGATGCCGTTCAGCGAGGAGCTGATCGACTGCACGACCGAAGCCGAGCCCGGTTGTTCGTTCACGTTTGGCTTGTAGTCGCCTTTGCACAGGGCTTCTTCCTTGAAGTAGCCGTAGGTGCCGGATACCGAGTTACGCCCGAACAGTTGCACTGGCTTGTTGGCCAGGTCGCCGGTCACGCCCAGGTCACCCCAGGTTTTCACATCGGCTTTGGCGCCGCACAGACGCGTCGAGGAGAAGATCGCATCGACCTGTTCCATGGTCAGGTGCTGGATCGGGTTGTCCTTGTGCACAAATACCGCCAGGGCATCCACGGCAACCGGGATTGCCGTTGGCTTGTAGCCGTACTTCTGCTCGAAGGCCGCCAGTTCGGTGTCCTTCATCTTGCGGCTCATCGGGCCCAGGTTGGAGGTGCCTTCAGTCAACGCAGGTGGCGCAGTGGCAGAGCCGGCAGCTTGAATCTGGATGTTGACGTTCGGGTATTCCTTTTTGTAACCCTCGGCCCACAGGGTCATCAGGTTAGCCAGGGTATCGGAACCGACGCTGGACAGGTTGCCCGACACACCAGTGGTCTTGACGTAAGCCGGGATTGCCGGATCAACACCAGCGGCCACCGCGTTGGCGGTCGCAACGCCAGCAGCGACAAAAGTCATTGCCGCCATCAAACGTTTCAGTTTCATGCCTTGCTCCTAGCAGATAGGGATAATTGGATCGGGGCCAAGTATCGGCAGGCCGTGTGAACACTCTATGTCTGAAATATGACAATTAGATGAAAGGCCACTATCTGAATGTGCAGGCTTCAGCGGCCGCGTTTCCACAGATACCCGCCCACCAGCATCCCCATCACACACAGGACGGCCACATAGTAAGCCGGGCCCATCGGGCTCTCCTTCATCAGCAGCGACACCGCCAATGGCGTCAGCCCGCCGAACACGGCATAAGCAACGTTGTAGGAAAACGACAGACCGCTGAAGCGCACCACCGGCGGGAAGGCTTTGACCATCACGTAGGGCACCACGCCGATGGTGCCGACAAACAGACCCGTCAAGGCATACAACGGGAACAGCCAGTCGGGGTGTGCCATCAGGCTGTGATACAGCGTCCAGGAAGTCGCCAGCAGCAGTGCGCAACCTGTGACCAGCACGCGACCGGCGCCAAAACGGTCGGCCAGCGCACCCGAGGCGATGCAACCCAGGCTCAGGGTCACGATGGCCAGACTATTGGCTTGCAGCGCAACCGTAGGGCTGAAGTGGTAGATGGTTTGCAGCACGGTCGGGGTCATCAGGATGACTACCACCACGCCGGCCGACAATAGCCAGGTCAGCAGCATCGACAGCACAATGGCGCCACGGTGATCGCGCAACACGGCGCGCAACGGCAGTTCAGCGGCCAGGCTCTTGCGTTGCTGCATCTCGGCGAAGATCGGGGTTTCATGCAGCCAACGACGCAGGTACACCGACAGCAGGCCGAATACGCCGCCGAGCAGGAAAGGAATCCGCCAGGCGTAATCAGAGACCTGTTCCGGTGTATAGGCGCTATTGATGGCGGTAGCCACCAACGAGCCCAGCAGAATACCGGCGGTGAGGCCGCTGGTCAGGGTGCCGCAGGCGTAGCCGATGTGGCGCGGCGGGACGTGTTCGGAGACGAACACCCAGGCGCCCGGTACTTCGCCGCCGATCGCCGCGCCCTGGATGATGCGCATCAGCAGCAACAGGACCGGCGCCCACAGGCCGATCTGCGCGTAGGTGGGCAGCAGACCCATGATCAGGGTGGGTACGGCCATCATGAAGATGCTCAGGGTGAACATCTTCTTGCGCCCCAGCAGGTCACCGAAGTGCGCCATGATGATGCCGCCCAAGGGGCGCGCCAGGTAGCCGGCGGCGAAGATGCCGAAGGTCTGCATCATGCGCAGCCATTCGGGCATGTCGACAGGGAAGAACAGTTTCCCGACCACGGTGGCGAAAAACACAAAGATGATGAAGTCGTAGAACTCCAGCGCTCCACCCAGGGCAGACAGCGACAGGGTTTTGTAGTCGTTGCGGGTCAGCGGGCGCGAGGGTTGCGCACTGCTTGCGGGCACGGAGGACATGGCAAGGCTTCTCTTATAGTAATCATCGTAAAGGACTGCACGCCCGTGACTTGCGGCGGGTTTGGCAAGATAGCAAATCGCTCGAAAAAGCACAGCGCCAGGAGCACAGTTGCGCGCAAAAGCCCCGATACAGCGTCTATTTACCGACCAAATGAGCGTCGGGAGGTCGTCGTGGCGCCAGGGTCTCGATATACTCGCCGGTGCAAGCGCCAGACCCGCTGTCTTGAGGGGCTGCTGTGCCAAAACGTTGTTGGGTGCCATCCAGCCGATTTGGCAGAGTTTCCCTTTAGTTCGCCTTACGAGAAACGCATCGAGCGGTGTATGTTGGTGCTGAAACGTTTTTCTAAGAAGACGGCTATCCACTTGAAATACCCATGAAGCGTCACGGGTCAGAGGCACCCTCGGCATGATCGAACTCGAACAAGAAGATCCTATCCCGCAAGGCGATCTCGCCCTGCAAATCACCGCGCTCCCGCGTGAAACCAACGGTTTTGGCGATATCTTCGGCGGCTGGCTGGTCGCGCAGATGGACCTCGCCGGCACGGCAATGGCCAGCAAGGTCGCCGGTGGGCGCGTGGCCACCGTGGCCATTGATCGCATGGCGTTTCTGGTGCCGGTGGCCGTGGGTGCGCAGCTTTCCTTCTATACCCAGGCCCTGGAAATCGGCCGCAGCTCGATCCAGATGATGGTCGAAGTGTGGAGCGACGATCCGTTGTCCAGCGAATGGCGCAAGGTGACCGAAGCCGTATTCGTGTTCGTCGCCATCGATGGCAGCGGCCGCACGCGCTCGGTACCGTCACGGGCGCGTTAAACCTCGCCGGGTTTTAACGGTCAATTGCCCCATTGCCTGCCACTAAGAGAGCTTTGTCATGCCTACGCCCCACGTTGAGACGGTAAAAATCGACGAGCTGGACTGCTGGCGCATCCGCCACAACGGCGCCGAGCTGATGGTGGCCCAACAGGGTGCGCATATCTTCAGTTACCAGCGCGAGGGCGAACAGCCGCTGATCTGGCCGAACCCTGAGGCAGTGTTCAAGCAGGGCAAAGGCATTCGTACTGGCGTACCGGTGTGCTGGCCGTGGTTCGGGGTGTTCGACCGCAACCCGCAAAGCGTCAAAGCCATGCGCCAGAGTGATCAGCCTGCCGGCGCCCACGGTTTTGTGCGCACCGCCCGCTGGGAACTGGCCACCACCGAACTCGACGGCCAGACGCTGCGAGTGGACTTGGTATTGCCGGTGCCGGCTGGCGGCTTTCCAGGCTGGCCCCATCAGGTAGACCTGACGCTGAGCCTGCTGTTGGATGACCAACTGCACATCCGCCTGACCAGCCACAACCGCGGCGCCGACACCGTGACCCTCAGCCAGGCATTGCACACCTACTTCGCCGTGAGCGATGTGCGCAAAGTGCAGGTCAAGGGGCTGGATGGCGTGGCCTACATCGATACCGCCGACGGGTGGACCGAGAAACAGCAAGCCGGGCTGCTGCACTTCAGCGCCGAAACAGACCGCATTTACCTGAATACGCCGGCCCAGTTGAACATCGTCGATAGCGATTGGCAGCGCCGTATCCAGCTCACCAGCGAAGGCTCGAAATCCACCGTGGTCTGGAACCCCTGGACCGAACGCGCCAAGGCTTTCGACGATATGGCCGATGACGGCTGGCAGAGTATGTTGTGCATCGAGACGGCCAACGTGCTGGACGATGTTGTGAACCTGGCGCCCGGCGAAAGCCACACTCTAGGCGTGAGCATCACGGCACTGGCCTTGTAAACCCAATCAAATGTGGGAGCTGGCTTGCCTGCGATGCAGGCAACTGGGTGTATCAGGAACACCGAGGCGTTGCTATCGCAGGCAAGCCAGCTCCCACAGATTATGCTCTGAGCTTTAGAGATCAGACTCCTTCACCACCCGCACCTTCCCCGCCTCCAGCGCATACGCGGCATCTGCCAAGTCGTTATTGACCGTCTCCACCTTCAGCGTGCCCGTGACCCACAGCGGCGTGTAGATATCATCCAGCTTCAACCCCTTGGGATAGCGCACCAGCACCAGTTGATTAGGCGGCGGTGGCGGCACGTGTATGCAGGCGCCCGGGTAAGGCACCAGGAAGAACAACGTACTACGGCCCTTGGCGTCCGTTTCAAGCGGCACCGGATAGCCGCCAATGCGGATATTCTTGCCGTTCATGGCCGCTACGGTCTTGGTGGAATACATCACCGCAGGCAGGCCCTTGCTCTGCTTCAAGCCACCCTTTTCGGTGAACGTGCCTTGAGCTTCGGGGGAGTTGTGGTCGATCTCGGGCATGGCTTCGAGAGCTTTCTGATCCGACAGCGGCATCAGGTCGAGCCAGTCGGTTTCCGGCAGTTCGCCAGCGTGCGCCAGGCCAGAGCCCAGCAGAAGAAGCGTTAACAGAAGACGGCGCATGGAGAGGCTCGGCAAATACAAGTGCCGAGCATTCTAGCCCTCTGCGCCTGCGCAGCGCAGAGGACTTTGTCGGCTGATTACTTCTTTTTGATCAGGCCGTAGATCACCAGCAACACGATGGCACCCACCAGCGCGCCGATGAAACCTGCGCCCTGGCCTGCCTGGTAGATCCCCAAGGCCTGACCGCCGTAGGTCGCGGCCAGGGAACCGGCGATACCCAGCAGGATGGTCATGATCCAGCCCATGCTGTCGTCGCCAGGCTTGAGGAAGCGCGCCAGCAGGCCGACGATCAAGCCGATAAAGATGGTTCCGATGATACCCATGGCATTTCCCTCTGATTGGTATGAGTCATGCCAAAGCCTAGTCAGCCTTTGGCATCCTGCAATCAGAGAGACGCAGAACCCCAATGGTTCCCGCCGTGGTCAGGCTTATTGTTCGGCGATCAGCGCTTCAACCTTGAGGATCTGCGCCTGCAGCGTCGCACGGTCCTTGCAACGCAGGTTGGCGTGGCCGACCTTGCGCCCGGCCTTGAAGGCCTTGCCGTAGTGATGCACGTGACAATCGTCGATCGCCATCACACGCTCCACCGGCGGTACAGAGCCGATGAAGTTGAGCATGGCGCTCTCGCCGACCTTGGCCGTGGAGCCCAACGGCAAGCCCGCCACCGCCCGCAGGTGGTTTTCGAACTGGCTGCACTCGGCGCCTTCGGTGGTCCAGTGCCCGGAGTTGTGCACGCGCGGGGCAATTTCATTGGCCTTGAGGCCACCGTCGACTTCAAAGAACTCGAACGCCATCACGCCTACATAATCCAGTTGCTTGAGGACGCGGCTGGAATAATCTTCGGCCAGGGCCTGCAACGGGTGGTCGGTGCTGGCCACGGAGAGCTTGAGAATGCCGCTGTCGTGGGTGTTGTGCACCAACGGGTAAAAGCGGGTTTCGCCATCACGGGCGCGTACGGCAATCAGCGAGACTTCGCCAGTGAACGGCACGAAGCCTTCCAGCAGGCAGGCAACGCTGCCCAGCTCGGCAAAAGTGCCGACCACATCGGCCGCGGTGCGCAGGACTTTCTGGCCCTTGCCGTCGTAGCCCAGGGTGCGGGTTTTCAACACCGCCGGCAGGCCGATGCTGGCGACCGCCGCGTCCAGGTCGGCCTGGGACTGGATGTCGGCGAAGGCCGGCGTCGGAATGCCCAGGTCCTTGAACATGCTCTTTTCGAACCAGCGATCGCGAGCGATGCGCAAGGCTTCGGCGCTCGGGTACACCGGCACGAACTGCGACAGGAAGGCCACGGTTTCGGCCGGGACGCTTTCGAATTCGAAGGTCACAAGGTCAACTTCATCGGCCAGTTGGCGCAGGTGGTCCGGGTCGCTGTAGTCAGCGCGCAGGTGTTCACCCAGGGCCGCAGCGCAGGCGTCCGGCGCCGGGTCCAGGAAAGCGAAGTTCATCCCCAGCGGCGTACCCGCCAAAGCCAGCATGCGGCCCAGTTGGCCGCCACCGATTACACCGATTTTCATCGTCAACAACCTCAGGCGATGCGTGGGTCTGGATTGTCCAGCACGCTGTCTGTCTGCTCAGCACGGAATTTTTTCAGCACCGCATGAAACTGCGGGTGCTTGGCGCCCAGGATGCTGGCGGACAGCAAGGCTGCGTTGATCGCACCGGCCTTGCCGATCGCCAGGGTTGCCACCGGAATGCCAGCCGGCATCTGCACAATGGACAACAGCGAATCCACGCCCGAGAGCATCGACGACTGCACCGGCACGCCAAGCACGGGCAGGTGAGTCTTGGCCGCACACATGCCAGGCAAGTGCGCCGCGCCGCCGGCACCGGCGATGATCACCTCGATGCCACGGGATTCTGCTTCATCGGCATACTGGAACAGCAAATCCGGGGTGCGGTGGGCGGAGACCACCTTCACTTCGTACGGAATGCCGAGTTTTTCCAGCATATCGGCGGTGTGGCTAAGGGTGGACCAATCGGACTTGGAGCCCATGATCACGCCAACCAATGCACTCATCGTCGTGCCTCTTCTCTCTGGGCGCCCGCAGGCGCGTCAAAAAACAACAAGCCACGCGGGAAATCCAGCGTGGCTTGGTGTACGAATTAAGGCCGGTTTGGACCGGCCGAAGGCCGCGCAGTATACCGTAATAATCCAGATAAACAGCCCCTGGGATGACCATCTGTCTAGCGGCGCAAAGTGGCGGTTTTATTGACTTAAGAGTCAGCGAATACACCACGAAATCCTGTGGGAGCTGGCTTGCCTGCGATAGCAGTGGATCAGAGCCAAATAGGTTGGCTGACACACCGCTATCGCAGGCAAGCCAGCTCCCACATGTGTTCTGCGCTGGGCTCAAGCGCTTTGCGCTGCCCCACCTTCCAGCTTCCTCCACAACAACCGCACATTCGCCTTGCGCACCAACGCGCAGCGATACAAGCGAATCTCCAGCGGCACATGCCATTGGGGCCCGCCGCACACCACCAGTTCGCCACGTGCCAACTCTGCACGTACGCTCAACTGCGGCACCCAGGCGATCCCCAAGCCTTCGAGGGCCATGCTCTTGAGGCTGTCGGCCATGGCGGTTTCATAGATGGTGGTAAAGCGCAGAGCCCTCTGGCGCAGCAGCAAATTCACCGAGCGGCCCAGGAACGCGCCGGCGCTGTAGGCCAGCAGCGGCACGCTGCCCTCGCCCTCCAGGTCGAACAGCGGCTTGCCCTCGGCATCGGCGGCGCACACCGGGAGCATTTCGGTGTTGCCCAGATGCAGCGACGGGAAAATCTCGGCGTCCATTTGCATAGCCGCGTCGGGGTCGTAGAACGCCAGCATCAGGTCGCAACCGCCTTCGCGCAGGGCGTGCACGGCGTCGCCGACGTTGGTGGCGACCAGCCGCGTGGCGATATTCAAGCCCTCGTTGCGCAACTGCGCGATCCACCGCGGGAAGAACCCCAAGGCCAGGGAGTGGGCGGCCGCCACTTGCATGACTTCGCCCTGCCCGCCTTCCAGGTGATGCAAATGGCGCAGTACTTCACCGAGCTGTTCGACCACGGTGCGCGCCGTCACCAGAAACAACTGCCCGGCCGCCGTCAGCTCCACCGGCGTACGTGAACGGTTGACCAGCGTCAGCCCCAGCGCGGCTTCCAGGCTGCGGATACGCCGACTGAACGCCGGCTGGGTGACAAAGCGCCGCTCAGCCGCCTGGGAAAAACTACGCGTCGCCGCCAGGGCGCTGAAGTCTTCCAACCACTTGCTCTCAAGGTTCATCACTGCCTCCCACGGAATGCACCATTTTGGCACACACGCCCGCCAAGATAACCGGGTCACATCCACATTATGCCGTTTGTGCATAGGCCAGTGTTTAACAGCATTGGCCCAAAAAGTTCTACAAGCCTAGCATTCGCAGCGTTCCGGCCAGTTCCGGGTCCATATTGAGATGATTTCCGTCATGTCCTCTGCTGCATCATTCCGTACCGAAAAAGACCTGCTTGGCGTACTCGAAGTACCGGCTCAAGCGTATTACGGCATCCAGACCCTGCGAGCGGTGAATAACTTCCGCCTCTCGGGCGTTCCGATTTCGCATTACCCGAAATTGGTGGTCGGTCTGGCAATGGTCAAGCAAGCGGCCGCTGACGCCAACCGCGAGTTGGGCCAGCTCAGCGAAGCCAAGCACGCTGCCATCAGCGAAGCCTGTGCTCGTCTGATCCGCGGCGATTTCCACGAAGAGTTCGTGGTGGACATGATTCAAGGCGGCGCCGGCACTTCAACCAACATGAATGCCAACGAAGTCATCGCCAACATCGCGCTGGAGGCCATGGGTCACCAGAAGGGCGAATACCAGTACCTGCACCCCAACAACGACGTGAACATGGCGCAGTCGACCAACGACGCCTACCCGACCGCGATCCGCCTGGGTCTGCTGTTGGGCCATGACGCGCTGCTGGCCAGCCTCGACAGCCTGATCCAGGCGTTCGCCGCCAAAGGCGCCGAGTTCAGCCATGTGCTGAAAATGGGCCGCACCCAGTTACAAGACGCCGTGCCGATGACCCTCGGCCAGGAATTCCGCGCCTTCGCCACCACCCTGGGTGAAGACCTGGCCCGCCTGAAAACCCTGGCGCCAGAGCTGCTGACCGAAGTGAACCTGGGCGGCACCGCGATCGGTACCGGCATCAACGCCGACCCGCGCTACCAGGCCCTGGCCGTACAACGCCTGGCCACCATCAGCGGCCAGCCGCTGGTACCGGCAGCCGACCTGATCGAAGCCACCTCCGACATGGGCGCCTTCGTACTGTTCTCCGGCATGCTCAAGCGTACCGCCGTGAAGCTGTCGAAGATCTGCAACGACCTGCGCCTGCTGTCTAGCGGCCCACGCACCGGCATCAACGAGATCAACCTGCCGGCTCGCCAGCCTGGCAGCTCGATCATGCCCGGCAAGGTCAACCCGGTGATCCCGGAAGCGGTCAACCAGGTAGCGTTCCAGGTCATCGGTAACGACCTGGCCCTGACCATGGCAGCCGAAGGCGGCCAACTGCAGTTGAACGTGATGGAGCCGCTGATCGCCTTCAAGATCTTCGACTCGATCCGCCTGTTGCAACGCGCCATGGACATGCTGCGCGAGCACTGCATCGTCGGCATCACCGCCAACGAAGCACGCTGCCGCGAACTGGTGGAGCATTCCATCGGCCTGGTCACCGCGCTGAACCCGTACATCGGCTATGAAAACGCCACCCGCATTGCGCGTATCGCTCTTGAAAGCGGGCGCGGCGTGCTGGAACTGGTGCGTGAAGAAGGCTTGCTCGACGACGCAATGCTCGACGACATCCTGCGCCCGGAAAACATGATCGCTCCACGCTTGGTCCCGCTGAAGGCCTAAGCGTTTGTTGCACCGCTCACCAGGTTGAGGGACTAGACACCTCTCACCTTTTGAGGGCCTGAAGGCTCGTTCTTCAGGCCCTTTTTTTTGCCTTGAGGTTGCTCCATGACGCCCATAAAAAATCTAATATCGCACCGCAAACCTTCCTCCCCTTCCGCGACCGCGCTGAAACCTTTAATCGCCCCGTGCAGACGGATCACGCTCGCCTAGGTATAGTGCCGCCCCTCTTCGCGTCTGCGGCTGTCGGTAACGAGGCCCGGGAACCACGCGAAAGCGCATGAATAACAACACCCGCAAAAGGATGGGGATCGAGCGTCGTGCACTGCCTGGTGCCGAGCGATGCGTCGGACCGTCCTGCGTTTGCCATTAGAAAAATCAGCGAGGAACACTCCATGCTCGAAGTCATCAACGACTTCCTCTCAGGGAAAGTACTGATCGTGCTCATAGTCGGGCTCGGCGGTTATTTCACGATCCGCTCGCGTTTCGTGCAGTTGCGTCACTTTTTCCACATGTTCTCGGTGTTTAAAGACAGCCTCAAGAGCAGCGCCGGCCAACTCAGCTCGTTCCAGGCGCTGATGCTCAGCCTGGCCGGCCGCGTGGGTGCCGGTAACATCGCCGGTGTCGGCATTGCCGTGACGTTGGGTGGCCCGGGTGCCGTGTTCTGGATGTGGGTCACCGCGCTGGTGGGCATGTCTTCGAGCTTTATCGAGTGCTCCCTCGGCCAGTTGTACAAGCGCACCGACGCTGAAGGCACCTACCGTGGCGGCCCGGCGTATTACATCCAGCACGGCCTGCACAAGCGCTGGCTGGGGATGGTCATGGCGTTCCTGCTGCTGGTGACCTTCGGCTTTGCCTTCAACGGCCTGCAAGCACACGCTGTCACCCACTCGCTGAACAACGCCTTCGGCCTCGACACCACCTACACCGGCCTCGCGCTGGCGGTGTTGCTGGGCCTGGTTTTCATCGGCGGGATCAAGCGTATCGCCTCGATCGCCGACCTGCTGGTGCCGGTCAAGACCCTGGTCTACATCGCCGTGACCCTGTACGTGATCGTGCTGCAATTCGACCACGTACCGGCCATGCTCGCGACCATCGTCAAGAGCGCGTTCGGCCTCGACCAAGCCTTCGGTGGCCTGGTGGGCAGCGCGATCATCATGGGTGTAAAGCGCGGCGTGTTCGCCAACGAAGCAGGCTTGGGCAGTGCGCCTAACGTGGCGGCAGTGGCGTCGGTAGAACACCCTATCGCCCAAGGCGTGGTGCAAGCGTTCAGCGTGTTCCTCGACACCTTCGTGATCTGCACCTGTACTGCGTTGCTGATCCTGCTGTCGGGTTTCTACACCCCAGGCTTTGAAGGCGACGGCATTGCCCTGACCCAGAACTCCCTGGCGGCAGTAGTGGGTGACTGGGGCCGCATGTTCATCTCGGTGGCCCTGGCGTTGTTCGTGTTCACGTCGATCATGTACAACTACTACTTGGGCGAGAGCAACCTGCGCTTCCTGGTCGGCAACAACCGCAAGGTGCTGATGGGTTATCGCGCTTTGGTGCTGGTGCTGATTTTCTGGGGCTCCATCGAGAACTTGAGCACGGTGTTTGCCTTCGCCGACATCACCATGACCATGCTCGCGTTCGTCAACCTGTTCGCCCTGGCGTTCCTGTTCAAGATTGCCATGCGCATCCTCAACGACTACGACAACCAGCGCGCGGCGGGTATCAAGACCCCGGTGTTCGATTCCAGCCAGTTCCCCGACCTGGACCTGGACCGCAAGGCCTGGCCGGCCAACCCGGTGAAAACCGAAGCGGCCCCGGCAGTTGAACTGAGCGCTCAAGCGCAACGTTAATCACGGCTAGATGACACGCCGCCCGGCCTTGGGCATGCTCTGGGCCCGGCGGCGTTTTTCGTTCAGGAGATTTTCGATGCAATCAGCTAATAACGTGATGGTGCTCTATACCGGCGGCACCATTGGCATGCAGGCCAGCGCCAATGGCCTGGCACCCGCGTCTGGTTTTGAAGTACGCATGCGTGAACAGTTCGCCGACGCAGACCTGCCCGCGTGGCGCTTCCGGGAAATGTCACCACTGATCGACAGCGCCAACATGAACCCCGCTTACTGGCAGCGCCTGCGCAGCGCCGTGGTCGAGGCGGTAGACGCCGGCTGCGATGCCGTGCTGATCCTGCACGGCACCGACACCCTGGCCTACAGCGCGGCGGCCATGAGCTTCCAACTGCTGGGCCTGCCGGCACCGGTGGTGTTCACCGGTTCGATGCTGCCCGCCGGTGTGCCCGACAGCGATGCCTGGGAAAACGTCAGCGGTGCGTTGACAGCCTTGGCCGAAGGGTTGGAGCCGGGTGTGCACCTGTACTTCCACGGCGCGCTGATGGCACCGACCCGCTGCGCGAAGATTCGCAGTTTTGGGCGCAATCCGTTTGCGGCCTTGCAACGCAAGGATGACTTCGCCCGTGCCGAAACCCTGCCGGCAGCGCTGGATTACCGTCAGCCCAAAGCCTTGGCGAACGTCGGCGTACTGCCGCTGATACCCGGTTTCGACGCTGCACAGCTAGACGCAATCATCAGCAGCGGCATTCAGGGCTTGGTGCTGGAGTGCTTCGGCAGCGGCACCGGGCCGAGCGATAACCCGCAGTTCCTCGCCAGCTTGCAGCGTGCGCAGGATCAAGGTGTGGTGGTGGTCGCCATCACTCAATGCCATGAAGGCGGTGTAGAGCTGGATGTCTACGAAGCCGGCAGCCGCTTGCGAGGCGCCGGCGTGTTGTCCGGCGCAGGCATGACCCGCGAAGCCGCGTTCGGCAAGTTGCACGCCCTGCTCGGTGCCGGCCTTGCCGTCGAGGAAGTGCGGCGCCTGGTAGAGTTGGACCTGCATACCAACCCAACTTGAACGCCCAAGACAGCCCTACATAAGCACTGCTATTCCCTGCTTGCTGATACCTAACATGGAAAACCCGAGCCTGCTCTCGGCTTTTTCCATTGATCGGCAAGACAGGGATGCCCGCATGACAACCTCCAGCTCCACACCCTCGCAGCAAACGCCTCCAGACACTGAAACACACAAACTGGCCACTCAACTGTCCGTCGGACCTTCGTTTCGTGAAGCAGCTCGCGAACTGCTGCGCCAGTCTTTACTGGAGAAATACCCAGACCTGGACATCGACCCGGCCATGACACTGATGGGCACTCCCACCTGGGAGCTCATCGATGACCAGATCGTGCCAGGGCCAACACGCTATGAAACCTTGAGCAGCATCCTGGCCCGGCAGGCCATCCTCAAGGTGCCGACGCTGTGCGTCGAGGGCAATCACTTCCTGACCCTGAAGCCGTTGACCACCTCCCCGCTTCATTTGCCCGTGCGTATTGTCGAAATCGCCAATCTGATCAATACCCTGGCGCCGGTGGTCTACCGGGCCTTTCAGGAACAGTTGGTAACGTTCTGGAACCAGAGCAACGGCAACGGTCCTCGCTGGCAAACACTCACCCAGAGCCTGCGCGGGGCCTGGAATGTGCAACACGTCGATGCCTGGACCGACGAAGACTGCACGATGGCCCGAACGCTGTTTCATGCACCCACCCGCTCCGCTCGCCAAGACAATAACCCTTACGGCAGCCGCGCTTATCTGATTGATGCCGACCTGGTAAAAGGTACCAAGACGCAGCACACCGACCAAGTATTCATGACCGTGCTCGAGGGCAAATCCGAAGACAAAACCCTGATCCTCTGTTACTCACCCTTCAAGGGATACGAGAAATACGACACCTACCAACAGCTAGGCGATTCGTTGAAGGATCACCTGGAGCAACCGGAGGCTTTTGATCGCCTGGAGTGGCGCCTTTATGAACCTGACGGCGATTTTTTCGAGCACGCTGCCTGCAAGCTGATCGCCCTGCAACTTGAGACTGTGGAAAACCTCAAAACCGGGGATTACAAACAGCCCAGCGCGAAACACCCGCCCCTGCAAACACTCCCGATGCCTGCCGAAAAAGCCATCGCCAAAGGGCCGGGCCCAGGCTGGTATCAAACCCAACTGCCGGACTGGCTGACCGATGCCTCTGCCAGCGATCAGTCGCTTTATTCACGCCACCTCAAGGACTTGGCCTCGCTCAATAGCCTGAATGCCGGCAAGACCTACGATGACGGTATTCCCAGCATTCATCAGTTCGCCTTGGACCAGTTGAAAATCGAGCTGCTCAAGGACCACCCGACGCTGCATTACCTGAAGCTCGACAAGCTGAAAATCCAGGTCAAGAGCCTGGTGGTATGGGGCCTTTTCACCGTGCCCGGGCAGTTCGAAACCACCACGTTCAGCCTTGCCGAACTGGCCCTGCAAAACCTGATTGCACTGCCCACCGGTAATAAAACGTTGCTGAGCGACATCCGCCAATCCATACCGGATCGGATAACCGTGGCTTACCTCGAAACACTGATCAGCCGCTGTAATATCGGTGTCACGTACCCTGCATTGATCCGCAGCAAACTGCTGGATGACCCGGCCGAGGCGTCACGTCGCAAAAAACTGTACCGCGATCACCTGCGAGTCCAATTGCCGATGCTGGCCTTACAGCACAAGATTCGCCGCATGGGCGGGATTGACGAGCGCGGCTACCGCTACGTTGTGGCTGTGATGCAGCCTGAAAGCGGCGACCATTACGTCGACGGCAAAGCCATCATGGTGCGACGCCTGAGCTTCAACCCCAAGCGCCGGCTCATCAACGGCAACGATGACGTCACCAATATGTACATCATCGGCCCAGAAAATGCTCAAGACGGCCCTTGCCTGCTATACCGCCCGTTGTTTGAACCCGCGTTGCTGCAATACCCATCACCGGCAAACTTGCTGTATGCCATCAGCCAGTCGCGCACGTTGCGCGATTCGGTGATTAGCTGGCTACCGGACGCGGTGCGTAACCACTACGCCAATTATGTCTTTACCAGTCATTGGCCGTCGCCGTGGGTCATCGCCGACTTTCTGGTAAACCCCATCGAGCTATGGACCTATAGCGGTCCCGTGAGTCTTGGTGAGGAGAGCCTCAACGGGGATATGTTCAAGACGCTGTTCGAGAGCAACGCCAAAGCGCTGATTGAACTGGCGGACCGCCAATCGGTATCGAATGCCGAAAGCCGCTGGGACACGCTGAAGCAGGCCGGTTGGGTGCTCTTCAATGCCGCACTGCCCTTTATGGGGCGCGTCGCAAGCACTAGCGCGTGGATCTGGCAAATCGTCGAACAGCTGGAAACTTTTGCCCAGGCCCATGAGGAGGGCGACAAGCCTGCACAATGGTCTGCGCTGACCGATGTGCTGCTTAACCTGGGTATGGCGATCACCTTACACAGCGCACAGCGCAGCAGACCTAAGTTCGAGCCGGCCAGGATCGAGCCCACCAAAGTCAAGACGACCGAGCTTGCGCCTGAAACGCCGGGCCCCTCCAGCACGATAAGCTTCACCGTCGAGCAACTGCCTGAGCGAACCTCGCTGGCCCCGCCTCCCGATCACGAGATCGCACTGAACACGAGCGGCGCAATCAACCGCACGCCAGCGCTGGAAACCTCGATGCTTGAAAGCTTTAAAACAGAAAAGCCCGCTGACCTCGGCGCCGTCATAGACCAGCCGGCTGCTGACCGCTACCTGTATCAGTCAGGAGAGCAGCACTACGCTCCCGTCGGCGAAAACTGGTTCATGGTGAAAGTGGACGACGATAAAAACATTGTTGTCATTGACCCCAACCAGGCCAACCGCATCGGCCCCATACTGATTCACAACGCTCAGGGCGAATGGTCCGTCGACCACCGGGTGCGCCTGCGCAAACCCAGTACCGATCGGTTGAAAAATACCGCCAAGGACCTTGCGATCACCGAAGCCGACGCATCGCGCAGTAAATTGAAAGCGTTTGAAAGCGCGAAGAAAACCCAGCAGCGCCTACTGCAAGAAACCCGCAAAGCAATGGACGAGGCCCCCAGTACCAGTGCCCAAGCCAAACGCCAGGCCTACCTGGACACGCTCGATGGCCAATCGGAAGACTACGAACAAGCACGGCAACACCTGATGACCATCGCCGTCTTCACCTCGGAGCCTGAATTCCAAGTAAAAGCCATTGGCTATCTACAGGCCCAACTGGCGCTCAATGAAGCAGGGGTAAACGAAGAACTCGTCCCCTTTACTTCAAAACTTTCGCCCGTTCTGGAACAGCTCCCAATCCATGCACCGCCACCTCATACCAGCGATATCGCGGACTACCAACAGATCGTCGAGATGAGCGACAGCATGATCAAGCGCCTGGATTACGCTCAGTCACGCTTCACCGAACTACGCAAATTCGGCCCGGCCGGATTCGACGTGATCAGGGAGAGCAAACGCAAACTGCCCCGCTATATGAGCGACGATCTCAGGGCCCTGCAGGTGACGTTGGCGCGTCACTTGTGCCTGGCCCCTGAATCCCTCGCAACCGAACCCCATGCCTGGGAGATGCTCAACGACACGCTCGACAGTGCCGACGTCGCGGTACAGACCCTGCGTGACACCCTGGATGAGCGAAGCGAATATCGCCTGGACGAGCGCATTGATGCCTTGAGCAATCTAGTGGAGCAGTTCAAGTTCATCGATGAGCGCTTGAAGGACTTTTCTCAAGAGTTCTCCGAACAGATCCAGGCCCAACCCCTGGAACGCCTGAGTCGATCGCTGCAAGGGTTCGCCAACCGCGCCAAGGCGGCACTTGTCCCTCTGCACGAAGAACAGAAACTGACGCGAATCAGGCCCACCCCTCCCCCTGCGCTACCCAGGCCGCTGAAAAAATTTATCCAGACACGCTACAACGGCGTGTTGATTGGCGAACCCCGCTTGGACCCCATAGGGACCGTATCAAGGTTCGTTGATATCAAGACCCCGATAACCGGCCAGGTCCTGGCCACCTTTCATGAGAAGACTCCGGGTATGTGGGTCGAACACATCGAAACGCCCCCGGCACAGGCCACATCCGCAACGCTCACGCTCCACGACGCCACCACCGCGGGCGAGAAACTACTTGCCCAATTGCCGAAGTTTCAAGAACGCGCCAGCCAACAAGCCAACGATACCTCGCGCACGGCCATCGGCATCGAGTACATGTTTCACCAGCACGCCTGGTTGCTCGAGCGCAGCGAGCAAGATATTGACGAGGCATTGATCAAAGCCAAAGTCACGGCACAAACCAAGCAATCCAGCGCAGACCTGCGCAAACGACTCAAGGCTGCCACAAAAGCACTTTACGCACGAGCCACTGAAACCGTGGCAAAGCTGATCAAGCAACAGCCACCCACCATTGCCCATGTCGACTGGCTCATTAACCACCGCGAAATTGCGATCAAAAAGGTCACGACCCGGCAGCCTCTCAAGGGCGCCACTTGGAGCTATCAAGATGAGTATGCCGTCATTGATCTGTCTACCAGCAAACCCCTCTGGTATGCACATTTCCAATACTCGAGCGCCCACGCTTCACTTAACAGATTTCTCCATGCACGGTTGAAAACACCAGCAGAACAACAGCTCAAAGAGGTGGCTGACACGATCACCGACTTAAACGCAGAGGAACAACTCAACTACTACCGCAGCTCCATCAACCTGACGCAAGCCCAGCGCTTGTTTTTCCCGCCAGAGGTCTATTGACCTCCCCCTCGCGCAACGGCACATAACTTGCTCCAGCCTGGCAAACCCAGGCTGGAATCGATCATGCTGCATTCACACCTGACCACCCTCAATGCGGTCTCGCTGATACTGGAGACGTTCAAGCCTGACGGCATACCCAGCCAAACCCTGCTGGCCGGCAGTGGCATCAGCAGCGCCGACCTGGGCCGCGCCGATACGCGTATTACCACTCATCAGGAAATGCGCGTATGCGCCAACGCCGTGGCGTTGCGCCGGGGTATCGGCTTGGAACTGGGCCGGCGCATGCATGTGTCATCCTACGGCATGCTCGGTTATGCACTGCTCACCAGTGCCACCTTCGGTGACGCTTTGCGCCTGGCCCTGCGCTACCCGGCGCTGTTGGGAACACTTTTTGAACTGAGCCTGGAGGAGGACGGCGAGCGTGTTTGGTTCAGCGCCAGTGACTATCGCGAAGATCAAGCCCTGCACGCCTTCAATGTCGAGTTCTGCCTGCTCTCGCTGAAAGTCATCGGCGACGATCTGCTCGGCCAACCACTGCCATTACTCGGCGCGCGCTTTGAATACCCAGCGCCCGACTATCGAGCACGCTACGCCGAACGCTTCGACTGCCCGCTGCAATTTGGCGCCGCCAGCAATGCCTTTGCGTTCGACCGTGACTGGCTCGATCAACCCCTGCCGCTGGCCGACGCCGTCACCCACTGCGCCATGGTGGAACGCTGCCGGCGGCAGAATGCCGAGTTCACCGGTCGCCAGGCCTGGCTGGGGCGTGTGCGCCTGTTACTGGCCGCGCAACTGAATGCCGCTCCGGGCCTGGAGGGACTGGCAGGGCAGATGAACTGTTCAGCACGTACCCTGCGCCGGCATTTGCATGATTTGGGCTGCAGCTATCAGGAGTTGCTCGACGAACTACGCTTCGAACGCGCCAAACATTTGCTGGGGGAGGATGAACTGCCGATCTACCGGATCGCCGAGCAACTGGGCTTCAGCGAGACCGCGAGCTTCAGGCATGCGTTCGTGCGCTGGAGTGGTGTGGCGCCGAGTCAGTTCAGGCCTTAGCAAGGGGCGAATAGCGGACAGACACATTGGCCATATCGATCCCCTTTTGGCCGCTCCTGCCGTTCTCCAAAACCCGGCGTCTGGCAACACTGCAAGGCATACCCCAAAGCCTTCGGAGAACAACAACATGCTGACGATCTACTCGGACGATCATCATTTGCACCATGGCCGCTGTGAACTGATGGACGGGCAACTGATGCCCTGCTTCGAAATGCCCTCGCGCGCCGACCATGTGCTGCAACGGGTCAAGACGCGGGAGCTGGGGCCCGTGCAAGCGCCGCTGGACTTCGGCCTGGCACCGCTGCAACGTATCCACAGCCTCGACTACCTCGACTTCTTCAAAGGCGCCTGGCAGCGCTGGACCGAATACGGCCAGGACGGCGATCTGTTGCCCTACACCTGGCCTGCGCGCACGTTGCGCCGCGTGATGCCCACCAGCCTGCACGGCCAGTTGGGCTATTACAGCTTCGACGGTGGTGCGCCGATCACCGCCGGCACCTGGCAAGCGGCCTACAGCGCAGCACAAGTTGCCCTCACCGCCCAGGCCGCTATCGCCCAAGGCGCCCACAGTGCCTTCGCGCTGTGCCGCCCGCCGGGGCATCACGCCGCCAGCGATTTGATGGGCGGTTATTGCTACCTCAACAACGCGGCCATCGCAGCCCAGGCATTCCTTGATCAGGGCTGCAAAAAGATCGCGATCCTCGATGTGGACTACCACCACGGTAACGGCACGCAGTCCATTTTTTACGCGCGCAGCGACGTGCTGTTCACCTCGATTCACGGCCATCCGGAGGCAGAGTTTCCGTTCTTCCTCGGTTATGCCGATGAGCATGGCGAAGGCGAAGGCGCGGGTTTCAATTTCAACTATCCGTTGCCGGCCGGGTCCGGCTGGCAGGCCTGGAGCGCCGCGCTGGAACAGGCCTGCGCCGAAATCGAGTGCTACGCCGCCGACATCATCGTGGTGTCCCTGGGCGTGGACACGTTCAAGGACGACCCTATCTCGCAGTTCAAGCTCGACAGCCCGGACTACCTGACCATGGGCGCACGCATTGCCCGCCTGGGCAAACCCACGCTGTTCGTGATGGAGGGCGGCTACGCGGTGGAAGAAATCGGCATCAACGCCGTCAACGTGCTGGAAGGTTTCGAGGAAGCAGCCCAATGAACATACTCAAGTCGCTCGCCCTGTGCGCCGTGGTTGTCAGCGGCGCAGCCCAGGCCGAAGAAAAAACCCTGAAGGTCTACAACTGGTTCGACTACATCACGCCCAAGGCGCTGGAAGACTTCAAGGCCCAGCACCCGTCGATCAAGCTGGTGTACGACATCTTCGACACCAACGAAGCCCTGGAAGCCAAACTGCTCACCGGCAACTCCGGCTATGACGTGGTGGTACCGTCCAACGTTTTCCTGGCCAAACAGATCGAAGCCGGCGTGTTCCAGCCCTTGGACCGCAGCCAGTTGCCGAACTGGAACCATCTTGACCCCAAACTGATGAAGCTGATCGAAGCCAACGACCCCGGCAATCAATACGCCGTGCCCTACATGTACGGCACCATCCTGATCGGCTTCAACCCAGCCAAGGTCAAGGCGGCCCTGGGCGACAACGCCCCCGTGGACAGCTGGGACCTGATCTTCAAGGAAGAGAACATCAGCAAGCTCAAGCAATGCGGCGTCGCACTGCTGGACTCGCCCTCGGAGATCCTGCCCCTGGCGTTGCAGCACTTGGGCCTGGACCCCAACAGCAGCAACCCCAAGGACTACGACAAGGCCGAAGCGCTGTTGATGAAGATCCGCCCGTACATCACTTACTTTCACTCGTCCAAGTACATGGCCGACATCGCCAATGGCGACATCTGTGTCGCGGTGGGTTATTCCGGCAGTTTCTCCCAGGCCGCCAACCGTGCCAAAGAGGCAAAAAACGGCGTCTCCGTGGACATGCGCCTGCCCAAAGAGGGCGCGCCGATCTGGTTCGACATGCTCGCCATCCCCAAGGGCGCGCAAAACCCACAGGACGCCTATACCTTTATCAACTACTTGCTACAGCCCGAGGTTATTGCGCCCATCAGCGATTTTGTCGGTTATCCCAACCCTAACAAGGACGCGACCGAACGAGTCGATCCGACCATTCGCAACAACCCCAACCTCTACCCGACCGAAGCGGCGATGGCGACGTTGTATACGTTAAAGCCTCTGGGGCGTGATGCGGAGCGCGCCAGGACCAGAGCCTGGACCAAGATCAAATCCGGCACGTGAAACACTGGCGGGCGTAGATGCGCCTCGACGTATCTACCGCCCTCGACGCAACGCAGCTCGCTACTTTGCTCATTTGCGAAGCCCGTCCGGGCCATCGAATGCAGAGGAGCTGCACATGCCCAATGACACCGCTAATAATCACCGCCCGCCCAGTACCTATGAACTGCTTACCCAGTTAACCACCGGCCCCACCGCCCGGGAAGTTGCCGCCGCCACACTGCGCTCTGCACTCAAAGAGCTGTATCCCAACCTGAATATCGACCCCGATCTGGCCGTGGTAGTCAGCCCTCAATGGGAGGTGGTCGGTAACGCCGTCGAGCGCGCGCCCGCTACTGTGGAATCACTCACCTCGGTGCTTGCTCATCAGGCACTGTCCAGCGACAGGGTGACCTACCTCGACGGTCAACACTTCCTCACGCTACAACCCAACGCTACGGCTCCCGTACACCTCGCGGTGAAAATCGATGCCATTGCACGTCTGATCAACGAGTTATCAGACCTGCTGTTCGCCGCGTTCCAGGAGCAGCAGCTGGACTTCTGGAACGCGTCCAATGGCGCAGCCGGCCCACGCTGGCAGGCCTTCTCCAGCGCGTTGAGAAACGTGTGGAACATCACCGAAGAGCAAGGTCTGGATGAGCACGAATGCGCCATGGCCCGCACGGTTTTTCATGAGCCCGACCGAGCCAGGCGCTCGCTGAAAGACCCCTATAAAACCCATGCCTACCTGGTTGACGTGGATATTCTTGAAGATGGCCAGTCTACCCACCTCTACTTCCTGGACCTTACCGTATTGGTGGGCGAACACGAGAACCGCCCGATGGTGCTGACGCACTCGCTTGTGAGCGGGTATGAGACGTTCGAGTCATTGGCCCAGTTCGGTGCTTCGCTGCCGGCAAGGCTGAATGCACCAGAGCAGGACGCTACCTTGCAATGGCGCTTGTACGAGCCTGATGGCAACTTCTTCGATGCGCTGGCCTGCACGCTGATCTCGCTGCAAATCCAGGTCATTGGCAGCCTCGGCGGGGCCGGCCTGCAGGATCAGCCGCCCGCCCCAACTGTCGCCCGGATCGTGCCGAGCATCGAAGAGATGAGCGATCACCAGTTGTCGAATATTCGCCAGATTCACCAACAACTCCCGGACTGGCTGACCTCGGCGACGGACTCCGATACCGCCGCCTACAGCCGCTATATGATCGACCTGGCCCAACTGCACACCCATTACCACGGCGAAACATTCCAGGACGGCATTCCGTCTATTCGTGACTATGCCCGGACTCAGTTGCACAGCCATATCCGCGTCCCGGAAAAGGGCGTGAGTCTGAATCTGGATAAGGTCGAGGTTGTGATTGAAAGCCCGGTTCTGTGGGGCACATTTGTCATTCCGGGTGCCGTCGACATCACTCGTCGTGACCTGATCGACCTGGCCCTGGAAAACCTTACCGGCTTGCCTACCGGCAACGCGACCGTGCACTACAACGGCAAGGACAACGGTGTACCCACCTGGCTGACTTACCGCTTTCTGAAAGACGTCATAGAAGACATTGATATAGGCCAGAACTACCCAGCCCTGGTCAAACAAAAACTGCTCGATGATCCGCTGCAATCGCGCCATCGACAGCAGATCTACACCCGCCACCTTCAGGTGCAACTGCCACTGCTGGCCTTGCAGATGAAAATCCGCGGCCAGGGCGGCGTCGATGAACGCGGTTACCGCTACATCGCCGCGGTGATGCACAACGAAGAACAGGAGCGCAAAGTAGATGGGCAGCCCATTGTCATTCGCTGCCTGGCCTTTGTGCCCACCTTGCGCCCCGGCCATGAGCAAGACGTGGTCGCCAATATGTTCGTGATCGGCCCGAGGCATTCCGACGCCGGCCCCTGCGAGCTTTATCGGCCCCTGCTCGAACCGACGCTGATGCAATTTGCATCGCGGCAAAACCTGCTGTACGCCATCAAACATGACCGTACCTTGCGCGAGTCAGTGCTGGCCTGGCTGCCCGACGCGCAACGCTTCAACTATGCACAATATGTGTTCCCCGACACCCTTCCCTCGCCCTGGACCGTGGTGCGCGCACTGGTCGAGCCGCTTACCGTGCTGTACATGAGCGGCCCCGTGACGCTGACCAACGAAGAAATAGGCAATGACGCGTTAGCGACGCTGTTCAAGGCCAATGCCAATGCCATGGTCGAATTGGCAACACGCCAGTCGGTATCCAACGTACAGAAACGGTGGGCGACCTTTCGACATGCAGGTTGGCAAATATTCAGTGCCGCGCTGCCGTTCATGGGCCGCACCCTGGGAGTCGCCGCCTGGATCTGGCAAATCATGGACGACCTGCAAGCTGCCGAGGAGGCCGTGAACAAGGATGACCACTCAACGGCCTGGACTGCGTTGGTGGATGTATTCCTCAACCTGGGAATGGCGCTGACTCTGCATATAGCCCTGCGCCATCCGCGACCTCGAAAGCAGTTCGATGCGGCCAGGATTGAGCCTGAATCCGAACAAACGACAATCGAAACGGTGAGCAAACCGCCGGTTGCCGAGAAAAAATATACCTGCGTGCAGCAACCGGATATTCCCGACAATCAACTACCTGCCAAGCATGAAGGTGCCGTACACACGCGCGGCGCCCTGAGCCATAGTCGCCTGGGACTGGCCAGAACACTCGACAGTTTTAATGTTGCCAAACCCGATAAGCTTGGCGAGCAAAATAAAACCCCCGGCCGCCACCTCAATCTCTATCCACTCGCGGATCGGTGGTTTGCACCCGTTGGTGAGCGCTGGTTCGAAGTCATCGTGGATGACAACGACAGTGTCATTATCATCGACTCCAAATCTCCCTTGCGTACAGGCCCGCCGCTGATCGGCAACCTGGCGGGCCAGTGGTTTGTCGACATCCGCCTGCGACTGCGCGGCGGCGGTCTTAGAAACCGCCGGCGGGCGGTCAAGGTCGATCAGCCTGCGCGCATTGCAGCACTCAAGAGGCAGCTCAACGCCTTTGACGCCGTCGCCGCCAGTCAACAACTGGACGTGCTTGAATCAAAGCCCGCGCTGGACGCTACCCCGGGGCCGTCCACGGACCTGCAGCGTACAGCGTTCATCGACAAGGTCGACAGGCGGCTGGCGGCGTACGACGAAGCGATCAGCCAGCTGAAGTCCTTGAGCATCATCGACACCGTACCCACCTACCAGAGCAACATGAGCGGTTACCTGAAACAACAGGTGCAACTGACACAAATAGCCATGGAGCAACAGGTGAAGAGCTACAAGAAAGCCTTGAAGGCGTCGTTGCCGGTTCTTGATGCCGAGGTAGACATTGACTATAAAAACCAGGCAAAAATCGCAAAAACCCTGTCCACTCAGAACCTTGGCATCATCAGGCGGCTGGAATTCATCAACGACCGCTTCAATGAACTTAAAACCCTGGGAGATGAAGGCGCGGCTATCATTCGTAAAACCATACGAGAGTTGCCGCAGCTCACGCTCATTGAACTCAAATCTCTTGAGATTGGCTTGGGCCGTTACTTGTGTATCGATGAGACGCAAAGCCAGGTTCCAGCCACCGTGCGTGAGCGAATGGGCCAGATCGTCGATTCAGCCGAAATCAACGTTGAAAGTTTCAGTGAGATTATTGAACGCGGTAATGGCGCCTCGCTGGATAATCGTATCGAGGTGCTCAACAGCCTCGTTCAGCAATTTTCCAGCGCCGACCAACGCCTGCTGGATCTGCATGCCGATTACCCGCAGCACTTGCTCAAACCCCGCCTCGAACGTTTTCGCCTGCAAATAAGCGAGTTCAGCCAACGGGCCATCCACGACCTGGCCTACCTGCTGCGAGAGAAAAAAGCCCAGCAGCCCAAGCCCGGCAGCTCCAGGGCCGAGCCCGCCCCAAGGCGTAAAGTGATCAAGACACGTCATCACGGCTTGGTGATGGGTGAGCCCCGCGAAGCAGACAGTTCGTTGGTCGACGTCAAGGCACACATGACCGGCAAGGTGCTCGCCACGTTTCATGAGAAGGCACCGGGAGTCTGGGTTAAACGGCAGAAAGCCCCATCGCAGCCAAGCGCACCGGTAGCTGTGGATCTGGACACCAGCATCAACACGGGGCAAGCGCTATTGGATGGCGAACAAGCTGAAACCCGTAAATACCAGGGTTTCTCCAGGAAACCCTGGCATGCGCCGCAGGATATTCAAGACATGTTCGATGATCATGCAAAGGCGCTGGAAAAAGCCTCAAACGATATCGAAGAAGCCCTGACCCAGCGCAATCTTACTGAAAGCGATCACGCTTCTGCCGCCTCAACCAAGCGCCAGCTCAACGACGCGGCGCAACGCCTCTATCGGCTTGGTAAAAAACACTACATCGACATGATCAAGCATCAAGCGCCAACCGCCGAACGGGTTGACTGGCTCAACAGCCAAGGGTTGATCCGCATCGTCAAGGTCATCAGCCGCCGCCCCCTCAAGGGGCCCAAAAAGGACTATCTGGACGAGTACGAGATTCGCGACAAAGAAAACGGCACTGTGCTGTGGTACGCGCACTTTCACTATGAAACAAAAGATGCCGCGCTGGAAAACTTCACCAAGGATCACCTCAAGACCCGCGAGCAACAACGTCTAGGCGGTGCCTATCAGCGCACCGGCCCCAGTGACTGGGACATGATTGAAATCCATCGCAGCAGCATCGGCGCCCAACTGGCCCAGTCGCTGTTCTTCAACACCTGATCGGCTTATGGCAGCCAAGCCAGACGCAAACGCTCCAGCGCCTGCGCAATGCCCGACTCAGGCACGGCAGCAAACCCCAGCACCAGGCCGGCGCGTTGGTCCGGCGGTGTGCTGGAGTCTGGCAGCCAATAGGTGCTCAAGCCGTTGATCTCTACACCGACTGCATGAGCTTGCTTTAGCAATTGTTGCTCGCGGGACACGCTGTCGACACGCACCGTCAAGTGCAGCCCCGCTGCAACGTTGGGCAATGGGCCAACACCGGCTAATGCCTCTGGCCATCCAGCCAACAAGGCATTGCGTCGGCTCAACGCAGCACGGCGCATCCGACGAATGTGCCGCTGGAAATGCCCCGCCGCCATGAACTCGGCCATCACCGCCTGGGTGCTGACTTCGGAGTGACGCACATCCACCGCGCGGCGCCGGGTGAAGGCTTGCACCAGGCCCGGTGGCAACACCAGGTAACCCAGGCGCAACGCCGGGAACGCCACCTTGCCGAAGGTGCCCACGTACAGCACGCGGCCACTGCGATCCAGCGCAGCCAACGGTGACAGCGGCGCACCACTGTAGCGGTACTCGCCGTCGTAATCGTCTTCCACGATCCAACCGCCTGAATGTTCGGCCCAGGCCAGCAACTCCAGGCGGCGTGCCAGGCTCATCACCACGCCCAGCGGATACTGATGGGAAGGCGTGACATACGCCACGCGGCAATCATTGAGGGTACTGAGCACTTGGCAATCCATACCCTCACCGTCCACCGGCACGCCGTGCAGTCGCCCGCCGGCCAAAGCGAATGCATGGCCGGCCGCGCGATAGCCAGGGTTTTCCACCGCCACGCCATCCCCAGGCTCCACCAGCAACTGTGCACAAAGGCTGATGGCCTGCTGTGCGCCGCTGGTGATCACAATTTGTTCAGCCGTGCATTGCATGCCACGCGAGCTGCGCAGGTACGCGGCGATCAAACCGCGCAGGCGGCCATCACCTGCCGGGTCGCCATAGCACAGCTGTTCCAGGTCGGGTTTGCGCCAGAACGCCCCATTCAGCTTGGCCCATACCTCAAACGGGAACAGATCGAAGGCGGGTACGCCCACGCGAAATGCCCGAGGCGGCCCCGAAGGCGGCTGAGGCAGGTGGTGGTCTTTTACCCGCGCCAACCCGGCACTGTGGATAACTTCGTCATCCAAATCCTCAGGTAAATTTGCGCATTTTGTGGATAACCCTGGGGATAAGCCTGTTGACAACCCTGTGGATACTTTTGTGGATAGTTTTTGGGGCATCGGCAATTGGGCAACATAGGTGCCATCACCCACCCGGCTCTCGATAAACCCTTCGGCATACAACTGGTCGTAGGCGCGCACCACGCTGTTGCGGGAAATCGACAAGGCTGTCGCCAAATCGCGGGTTGCGGGCAACCGCGTGCCGCTGACCAATCGCCCATCCAATACCCGCTGGCGCAGGGCCTCATAAAGCTGGCGCGTGAGGCCCTGGCGGCGGTCCAGCTCGATACCGGCGGGGTTGAAGGACAGCGGTGGCGAAACAGGCGGCATATTGGACCTATGAAAATAGCGCGAGATGGCTCTTACAACGAACCAATAGCCTGCCTAGGATGCAGGCATTCGCCAAGGAAAATCTCCATGTACACACCCCGCGCCTTTGCTCTCGATGACTTGCCCGAAATCCAGCAACTGATCCAGCACACCCGTCTGGCGCAGTTGGTAACCGTGGGTGAAAACGGCCTGCAAGCCAGCCACTTGCCCTTGCTGCTCAACCCCGATGAAGGGCCCAATGGCACGCTGTACGGTCACTTGGCCAAAGCCAACCCGCAATGGCGCGAGCTGCAAAATGGCGGTGAAGCGCTGGTGATCTTCGCCGGTGCCGACGCCTATATCAGCCCGGCGTTTTACCCCGCCAAGGCCGAGCACGGCAAAGTGGTCCCGACCTGGAACTACATCGCCGTGCACGCCTATGGCACGCCTGCGGTATTCAGCGACGCCGAGCGCTTGCTCAAGGTGGTCACCGCCCTCACCGACCGCCATGAAAGCAGCCGCGCCCAACCCTGGCGTGTCAGCGACGCACCGGCGGACTACATTGACGGCATGCTCAAGGCCATCGTCGGCTTTGCCTTGCCGATCGAGCGCCTGGTGGGCAAACGCAAGCTCAGCCAGAACCGCAGCGCCGCCGACATGGCCGGTGTGCGTGACGGCCTGGCCGCCAGTGCCGATGTACGTGACCAGACCCTCGCCCGCTTTATTCCCCAAGGAGTTTCAGAATGAGCTTGATCGACATTCGCCAAGTTACAGCCGCCGACCAAGCCGCTTGGCTGCCGCTATGGCAGGCCTACTTGGCGTTCTACAACACCGAACTGCCGGACACCGTCAGCCAAAGCACCTGGCAACGCCTGATCGACGCCAGCGAGCCGACCCATTCGGCACTGGCCTGGCAGGACGGCAAGGCGGTGGGCATGGTCAACTTCATCTACCATCGCTCCAACTGGAGCATCGAGAACTCCTGCTACCTGCAGGACTTGCTGGTTGACCCAGCCCAACGTGGCACAGGCGTCGGTCGCAAGCTGATCGAATTCGTCTACGCCACCGCCAAGGCCGATGGCTGCTGCAAGGTGCACTGGTTGACCCATGAGACCAACGCCACGGCGATCCAGCTGTATGAGCGCATCGCCGAACGCCCAGGCTTCATCCAATTTCGCAAAGGTCTTTAAGGAGCACTGCATGATCAATTCCCTCGCTGATTGGAAAGGCGTCCCGGCGCCGACTGCGCAACTGCTTGAAGGGCGTTTTATCCACCTGGAAAAGCTCGACCCGGCGCGCCATGCCGATCAACTGTGGCAAGCCCTTGACGGCCCAGGGGCCGATCCGAAGCTGTGGGATTACTTGCCCTACGGCCCGTTCACCGAGCGCAGTGCCTTCGACGCCTGGTTGAACAATCACGCCGCCCACAGCGACCCGTACTTTTTCAGCGTGATCGACCGTGCGACGGGCCAGGTTCAGGGCATCCTCAGCCTGATGTCCATCGTCCCGGCGCAAGGCCGTATCGAAATCGGCCACGTCACCTTCGGCGCACCCATGCAGCGCTCGCCGAAAAGCACCGAAGCGGTGTACCTGCTGGCCAAGTATGCGTTCGAGCAGGGCTACCGTCGGCTGGAGTGGAAGTGCAACAACGGCAACGCGCGGTCCAAGTACGCAGCCGAGCGCTTGGGGTTCAGTTTTGAAGGGGTGTTCCGCCAGCACATGGTGGTCAAGGGGCAGAACCGCGATACGGCGTGGTATTCGATCCTGGATTCGGAATGGCCGAAGGTCGGTGCCGGGTTTGAGGCGTGGTTGTCGGAGGCGAACCAGAGTGGTTCGGGCCAGTTGAAGACACTCACAGAGTGTCGGGATTAATGCTCACATGTGTGGGAGCTGGCTTGCCTGCGATACAGACACCTCGGTGTATCAGGCAAACCAGTTGATGCCATCGCAGGCAAGCCAGCTCCCACATTGGAGGGTGGCGACTCTCGGAACTTAGGCTCAGCCAGCCAACTTCTGGGCCAGCACCGCAATATGCTCCGGTCCGATGCCGCAGCACCCACCCAAATGGCTAGCGCCGCGCGCTTGCCAATCGGCCGCCCATTGCAAGTAACCGGGCGGGTCGAGGTCGTCGCGCAACGGGTCCAGACCATCGTTGGCCGTGGCTTCCTTGGGTTGCGGTGGGAAAGCGTTGGCGTAGGCGCCGATCTGAATCGCTACACCCAATCGTTCGAAAGTTGCCCGCGCCGCATCAATGGCCGCGCCGATCACTTCCGGCTGGCTGCAGTTGAACAGCAATACCTGCACGCCCAGTTGCGCCGCCGCCTCGGCTGCGTCCGCCACCGGTTCGCCGGAGCGCAAGCGCGGCACCTCGTCGGTGTCTTCGTCTTTCAAGGTAAACGACAGCCAGAACGGCTTGCCATCTTTCGGCAACCCGGCATGGATCGCACGCGCTTCAGCGATTGAGCTCTGGGTTTCCGCCAGCCACAGATCGACATACGGCGCCAGGCCGTTCACCAAGGGGGTGAGCAACTCACTGACGCGCTCGGCCTGGAACAGATCTGGGCGATAAGAGCCAAACAGCGGCGGCAGTGAGCCGGCTACCTGCACGGCTTTACCGGAGGCCTGCACCGCCCGTCGCGCCAACTCACCGGCCAGGGCGGCGAGCGCCTGCCCTTCTTGGGCAAACCGCGCTTCGCCAATGTGGAACGGCACCACCGCGTAACTGTTGCTGGTGATCACATTGGCACCACTGTCGATGTAGGCCGCGTGCACCGCCTCCACCGCTTGCGGCGCTTCGCTCAAGGCCAGTGCCGACCATTCCGGCTGACGGAACGGCGCGCCACGGCGTTGCAGTTCACGGCCCATGCCACCATCGAGAATTACTGTGCTTACTGCGCCCATATGCTTTTTACTCATATGCTTATGAAAATAACTCACTATGAGAGTCGTTCTTATAACTATTTAATGCGTACCGTTCGGTTAATAACAACCTCTTTTTTATTCAGGTGTTCGATTTTGAAATTCAGACCGCTGTTGGCCCTGGGCCTGACGATGTTGGCTGCTTCAACCCAAGCCTTTGGCGGTGCCACGCTGGATCGTGTCGAGCAGAAGAAAGAGCTGGTCGGCGTGCTGATGGAAAGCTATCCACCGTTTTCATTTCTCAATGACCAGAATCAGCTCGACGGTTTCGACGTGGACGTGGCCAAGGCCGTGGCGCAAAAACTGGGCGTGAAGTTGCGCCTGGAAACCCCGTCCTGGGACGTGATCGCCGCCGGCCGCTGGAGCGGGCGCTACGACATCTGCATCTGTTCCATGACCCCAAGCAAGGCACGCGCCGAGGTGTTCGACTTCCCGGTGGAGTACTACGCCTCGCCCGCCGTGATTGTGGTCAATGCCAAGGACGACCGCATCCACGAAGCCAAGGACCTGAGCGGCAAGAAAGTCGGCCTCACCAGCGCCTCTAGCTACGAAAGCTACCTGAACAAGAACCTGGTGATCGAAGGCGCCGAAGACACGCAGTTGCAGTACCCGTTCGAGGAGGTGCAGATCGCACCGTACGACACCGACAACGTGGCGTTCCAGGATCTGGGCCTGGGCGCTGGCGTGCGCCTGGATGCGATCCTCACCAACCTGGTCACCGCGCAGCCGCGCCTGACCCAGGACACGCGTTTCAAGCTCGCCGGTGCGCCGCTGTACTCGGAGCCCAACTCGGTGGCCATCGAGAAAGGCGACCCGCAGTGGGACAGCAAAGTGCGTGAGGTCTTCGCCCAGCTCAAGCAGGACGGCACCTTGAGCGCGCTGTCGCAAAAATGGATCGGCGCCGATATAAGCCGATGAGTTTTCGCCTACGGCTTTACCTGACCTGGGCGGCGCTGTTCGCCCTGTTTGCGAGTTTTTTCCTGAGCTTTGACCTGAAGTTCTCGATCATCCTCGACAAGCTGCCCAACCTGGTCGGCCTGCACCTTGCGCCCAACGGCTTCCTGCAAGGTGCGGCGCTGACGCTGTTTTTGTGCCTGTGCGCCATTGTCGCGTCGTCGGTGCTGGGCTTTATCACCGCGTTGGGGCGCCTGTCCAAAAGTGCCGTGGCGTTCGGCATTGCCAGTTTTTACGCCTCGTTCTTTCGCGGCACGCCGCTACTGATCCAGATCCTGTTGATCTACCTGGGCCTGCCGCAATTGGGGCTGGTGCCAGGCGCCATCGTCGCCGGGATCATCGCGTTGTCACTGAATTACGGCGCCTACCTGAGCGAGATTTTCCGCGCTGGCATCCTCGGCGTGCCCCATGGTCAACGCGAGGCTGCGCTGGCCCTGGGCATGCGCGACAGGGCGATCTTCTGGCACGTGACCCTCCCCCAGGCCATGCGCACCATCATCCCGCCGGCCACTAACCAGTTCATCTCGATGCTCAAGGATTCGTCGCTGATCTCCGTGATGGGCGTGTGGGAAGTGATGTTTCTGGCGCAGTCCTATGGCCGCTCAAGCTACCGCTATATCGAGATGCTCACGACGGCGGCGATCATTTATTGGGTGATGTCCCTGGGGCTCGAATTGATCCAGGCGCGGATGGAGCGGCATTTCGGCAAGGGCTACGTGCGGCGCGGTTGACGTGCAGAATGTGCAATATATTGCAGCGCTCAGGCTGAATAGGCTCAAGGATCTGCAATAGATTGCATATTCATTGTCGTCATCTTTTCGACACATTCCTGCAACTCCCCTCCGCTATACAGGTCGACTCGCTTGCCATAACAAGGTCGCCCAGCATGCCCCCGTCTCCTCAACGCCTCGCGCTCGCCATCACCCTGTTGGCCAGCGGTGGTTTCATCGAAGCAGCCGCAGCCAAAACCCTGCAGATCGACACGCCTACCCCCCAGGGGCAAACCTTGGGGGGCAGTGATACGTTGACCACGTCGGCGCCTGGCAGCATTACAACCTCTGGGGTGGCGGTGACGCTCAAGGACGGCACCCGCGGTGCGGGGGTGGTGGTGACTAACGCGGGCAAGCTGGTCTCCAGTGGCGGTCGGGGTATCGACAGTTCAGGAAGTGTCAGCGGGGAGCGCAGGTACAGCATTTACAACCTTGCTGGCGGGGTGATCCAAGGCGCCAATGATGCGTTGCGCATCAACAATAACTTTGCCAGCGGTAGCGTGCTGATCGACAACAGCGGCACCATTCGCTCGGCCACCGGCCAAGGGCTGGACCTGGATGCGCTGCGCAGCAGCAACGTCACCACCACCATCATCAACCGTGCCGGTGGCTTGATTCGCGGGGAGGCCAGCGACGGCATGAAGACCGGCGCCAACGCCACTATCACTAACTACGGCGAGATTTCCACCGGCAACACCTTCTCCCGCGATGACAAGTTCGATGGCGTGGATATCGACTCCGCCAGCGGCGTAACGGTCACCAATTACGGCCTGATTTCCGGTGGCCGCCATGGCATCACCACGGACGAGGGCGCCACGCTGACCAACTACGGCACGGTGATCGGCCGCAACGGCTCGGGCTTTGGTTCCGATGGCGACGGCACTGTGATCAACCACGGCACCATCACCGGCGCGTTCTCCGGGCTGCAACCGGATGGCGACGGTGACGGCGTGGACATCGACAAGATCGCCCATATCGAAAACTACGGCGTCATCCAGGGTGTCGGCGCCGGGGGTGTCGACAAGAACGGCTTTGCCAACGGCAGCGACGGGATCGCCCTGGGCGGCGGCGCTATCTACAACGCCAAGGGCGCGCTGATCAGTGGTGCCAACAATGCCATCCTGGTGGACGACGGCAGCGACGGGCCCGGGCTTGCGACTACCACCCTGGAGAACCACGGCACGATTCAAGGCCTGGATGGCTTTGGTGTGAAGTTCGTCGGCAATTACGCCGACACAGTCATCAATAGCGGCACGATCAGTGCCAGCAATGGCCTGGCCCTGGACTTGGGCGGCGGTGACGACCACGTGATCTTGCGCAATGGCAGCCGCTTTATCGGCACAGTGGACGGCGGCAGCGGTTACGACCGACTGACCCTGGACGACGTCGCAGGGGGCAGTTTTGGCGACAGCCGCAACCTTGAATGGCTGGAGGTCAAGCAAGGCATCTGGACGTTGACCGGCCAGGGTGATTTCAGCGACGGCGGCGAGATTTCCAGCGGTGCCAAGCTGGTCAACCAAGGCGGCATTGCCGGTAATGTGACGGTCGATGCAGGCGGTGTGTATGCCGGCGGCGGCTCGGTGGGCAGCCTGCTGATGAACGGCACCCTGCAGACCAACACCGCATTGGGTACCGCCAGCATCAGCCGTGACTTGCGCATGGGCAGCGGCTCGACCCTCGCCTATGGCGTCAACGCCGACGGCAGTAGCGCACCGATCAAGGTCGGCGGCACCGCTTACCTTAATGGCGCGACCCTGGCGGTCAACCCCGGCGAAGGCACCTACCCGTGGCAAAGCCATTACAGCGTGCTGCAAGCCGGCAGCGTCAACGGCACGTTTGGCAAGGTCACCAGCGACTACGCCTTCCTGACCCCAACCCTGGATTACAGCGCCACTCAGGTCGGCCTCACGTACACACGTAACGACATCGCCTTCAACCAGTTCGCCAGCACCGCCAACGGTGCCAGCGCCGCCAGCAGCCTGGCGGGCCTGGGCACGAACAATCCGCTGTACAACGCCCTGCTCAATACCACCACCGCCACAGCCGGTGCAGCCATCGAGCAACTGGCGGGCAGCAGCACTGCCAGCCTCACCAGCGCCACCCTCAATGCCAGTGCTCAAGTTGGCAACAGCATGCTCGCCGCCATGCACCAGGTGGGCGGCGGTGCGGGACTGCTGGTGGGGCTGGACGGCAAAGACACACCCGCACTGGCGGCCACCGGCGTACCCGCCGAGGTGCGCAACCTCAATGACCCGAACGCCCGCGGCCGCCTGTGGCTGCAAGGTATCGGCAGCTACGGCAAGCTCGACGGCGAGCACGGCAGTGACGGTTTGACCCAACGCACCAAGGGCACAGTGCTCGGTGCCGATTGGGCGCTGGACGGCGACTGGCGCCTGGGTGTGCTGGGGGGTTATTCCAAGACCGACCTGGACACCGCCGGTGTGGACGGCAGCGTCGACAGCTGGCACGCCGGCGTCTATGCCCTGCGCCAGAGTGGCCCACTGGCCTTGCGCCTGGGTGCTGCCTACAGCGGGCACCAAGGCGACAGTAAACGCACGGTGGCCTTCAACGGTTTTAACGACCGCCCCAAAGGCGACTATGACGCCAACAGCCAGCAGGCTTTTGCTGAACTGGGCTACGCCCTTGGCACAGGTCGCTTGAGCGCAGAGCCGTTCGCCAACCTCGGCTACCAGCGCTACCAGCGCGACGGCTATAAAGAAAAAGGCGGCGCCGCTGCGTTACACGTCAAGGGCCAGACCCAGGACAACTTCAGCAGCACCTTCGGCCTGCGCCTGGCGTACCTGAGCCAGCTGGACAACGGCGTCAGCCTCACACCCCGCGCCAGCGTTGGCTGGAAGCACACCTATGGCGATGTCGACAGCACCACCGGCCAGGCTTTCCTGGCGGGGGGCACGGCGTTCAATGTGCAAGGCAGCGCCCTGGATCGGGACAGCCTGTTGCTGGAAGCGGGCCTGGACCTGGGCTTATCCGCCCGCCATCGCCTGGGCCTGGGCTATACAGGCGAAGTGGGCGGCAACAGCCGCAACCATGCACTGACCGGCCAATGGCAGATGAGTTTTTAATCGCACCGTACTAGAGACAACTCCCGCAAATCAGGGGTCGATGGCCTGACAGTTATCCCCCCCTCACCTCGCCTAAATTCCCGGCCTCATTAATCAAGAGGTTGGGACTGCATGCCATTCACCTTACAGCGACTCGTGCTCGTCATGTCCTTCGGGCTGGCCGCCAGCAGCATTCAATTTGCCCAAGCGCAGGGAAGCGTGGAACACGTGTTCGATCGGTCCGGGATCACAGAACTGACCGGGTCAATCAATCGTGACGGCGTCTTGCATCGCCTTTCGACAGACGCCCCCGTCGATTTTTACCTGGCCGAACACACAAACACTCGCAACGGCCAGCGCCTGGCGCTGGCCGTGGACGCGGCGGTCAAATCGCTACTTGAATCAGACAAACTCACCCCCTGGGACAGGTACGAACTGGGCAATATCGGCGAATACCTCAATAACCTCGCACCGGGGAAGGTCGCTCAGGCCCTCGAGCAACTCGCGGGCAGCCAGAATGCCAACCTTGCCGCAGCCACCCAAATGAGCACGCAACAGGTCAGCGACACGCTGCTCTCGGTCCTGCGCGACCTGCCAGCAAACGTCGCAGACGATGCCGATGGCCGCATCTGGGTAAAAGGCCTCAGCCACAACGGCAAACTTGACGGCCAATATGGCAGCGTCGGGTTGCAGCAAAGCACCAAGGGCGTTGTTCTGGGCGCCGACTGGGCAGTCGATCACGCGTGGCGTGCCGGTGTGGTGGGAGGCAAATCCGAAAGCGAGTTTGACCACAAGCGTTTCAAAGCAGCGCTCGACAGCTGGCATCTGGGCGCATACGCCGTACGCCAGGACGGCCCGCTGGCTCTGCGCCTGGGTGCCATCTACAGCAACCATGACGGGCAAAACAAACGCGGTGTCGATATCGACTTCTTGGGTTATCGCGAGCAACTCAAAGGCAAATACACGGCCCAAAGCCAAACCGTGTTTGGCGAAATGGGCTACCAGCTGGGCAAGGATACGTTAAGCGTCGAGCCGTTCGCAGGCCTGGGGTACCAGCGCTACCATCGTGAAGGCTTCAAGGAAAAAGGCGGCTTTGCGGCGTTGAATGTCGGTGCGCAAACCCAGCAAAACCTCAGCAGCACCCTGGGGCTTCGCTTGGGCAGCCTTTATCGTTTTGATAACAAAATGAGCCTGTCCCCGCATTTGAGCACCCACTGGAAGCACCTCTACAGCGACGTGCAAAGCAGCGTGAAGCAATCTTCCCGACTGATTGACCTGACCGGAGAAAAGAGTGATTTCACCGTCGATGGCGTCTCGCTGAACCGCGACAGCCTGGCCCTGCGCACGGGGTTGGACATAGGCCTTTCTGCTCACCAGGCAGTGAGCGTCGCGTACACCGCTGAGGTCGGCAGTAACAGCCGTAACCATGGGCTGGTAGGCGAATGGAAGATGGGGTTTTAAGACAGCAACTGAGGAAACTTCACGCTCAAGCCGGTTACAACGCCTGACATTAAGCCGGTGATTGTGCTCGCTACACTCCGGCCTCCTACACCGAAGAGGCCGGAAACCATGATCTCGCCATTCTTGTATATCCCTTCCATGGGCATGCTGTTTGCCCATGGCACCCAGTCCCTCGCCGCTGCCGTCACCCCGGCCACACCAGCAGAGCCACCTGCACACCCGCCAGCGATGTCTGGCGAGCTCAAGACTGCCCATAGCCAACCGTCCAATGGCTTGCTCAATACCCATACCATCAAACTCATGACTACCCCAGGCTCAGCGAGCAGTCACGGTATGAATATCGACCACTTGGCCAAACTGACCCAAAGCGACGCCAACCTGGCTAACCCCCACCTCATGACAGCCGTTGAAATCGTCAACAGCCCGGATGTACAGATCAAGGCGCCTGTTCATGGCTTGGTCAGCTCCGGGCTCACCTCCGTCTGGCTGGATAACCGAGGGGGCATCACCGGTGCAACAGGCACGGGTGTGAAGCTGGACGGAAATAAAGCCGATGAAGTGACCAATCAGGGCGTTATCACCGGCGGCAACGGCGTAGCCCTCGACATGGGAGGCGGTGACGATCTGTTGATTATCAAGAAAGGCAGCCGTTTCAACGGCGAAGTGGATGGGGGCAGTGGCACCAATCAGGTGATTCTCGACGATGCTGAAGGAGGGACTTTTGAAGGGGCGACAAGAATGCAGCATCTGTGGGTCGGCAAAGGCTCCTGGGAGCTGACCGGTGCACTGCACGCCAACCGACAAGGCAAGGTGTACAGCGACGCGACGTTGATCAACCGTAGTGGGATCAAGGGCACAATGGATATCGAGCCGGGCGCGAGCTACTCCGGCGGTAACGTCGACAATCTTAACGTAGCCGGCACCCTGCTGCTCGACCCCGCGATTACGGCGCGGACAAGGATCACCAATGATCTGAATCTGAAACCAGGATCGAGCGTGAATTTCAAAATCGGCGTGGATCAACAGCACTCCGTGCTGAACGTCGGCAACACATTAACGTTGGGGAACCCCACCCTGCACCTTGACGTACAGCCAGAGAGCGACGAGTTGCTCAAGCGCCAGCTACCCATCGCCAAAGCAACCACCATTGATGGGAGGTTCGGCGCCATCAGCAGTAACCTGACCACCCTGGAACCTGAATTGATCTACACCCCGAAGGGCATTTTTGTCGAATTCAAACGCAAGGAGAGCCCGGCAATCACCGCCTGATGGTCAAAAAATCAGCAAAAAAAAGGGGGCACATGCCCCCCCGAGGTTTAAGCGGTAGTTGGAAGGCTGAGTAATCAGCCTTCGATCTCGATCAGGATTTCCCCAGGGTTCACCCGGTCGCCCTTGGCCACATGAACAGCGGCGACCTTGCCGGCAATCGCTGCCTGCACTTCGGTCTCCATCTTCATGGCTTCGGTAATCAACACGGCCTGGCCGGCCTTGACCACGTCGCCGACCTTGACCAGCACATCGACGATATTGCCCGGCATCGCCGTGCTGACATGGCCCGGTTCGGTCGCGTGCTTGCGCTTGCTGCCGCCGCTGCTGACAAATTCGTTTAGCGGCTCGAACACCACTTCTTCCGGCATGCCGTCGATGGACAGGTAGAAGTGACGCTTGCCTTCGGCCTTTACACCGACACCGGTGATATCCACGCGGTAGCTTTCGCCGTGCACGTCGATAACGAATTCGGTCGGTACACCTTCACCGCCAGCACGGGCCACGCCGCCCGCTTCCGGGATCGGCAACAACACTTCAGGGGCCAGGGTGCCGGCGTCGCGTTCTTCGAGGAACTTGCGCCCGATGTCCGGGAACATGGCGTAGGTCAGCACGTCTTCTTCGGACTTGGCCAATGCGCCGATTTCGCCGCGCAGCTTGGTCATTTCCGGCTTGAGCAAATCCGCCGGGCGCACGTCGATCACGTCTTCGCTGCCGATGGCCTGGCGGCGCAGTTTTTCGTTCACCGTACCCGGCGCCTTGCCGTAACCGCCTTGCAGGTAGAGCTTCACTTCGTTGGTGATGGTTTTGTAGCGCTCGCCGGCCAATACGTTGAAGAACGCCTGGGTGCCAACGATCTGCGAGGTCGGCGTTACCAGTGGCGGGAAGCCGAGGTCTTCACGCACTCGGGGAATCTCGGCCAGCACTTCGCTCATGCGGTTCAGGGCGCCCTGCTCTTTGAGCTGGTTGGCCAGGTTGGAGATCATCCCGCCCGGCACCTGGTTGACTTGCACACGGGTGTCGACGGCGGTGAATTCGCTCTCGAACTGGTGGTACTTCTTGCGCACGGCGTAGAAGTACAGGCCGATCTCTTGCAGCAGTTCCAGGTCGAGGCCGGTGTCGAACTCGCTGCCTTTAAGGGCTGCGACCATCGACTCGGTGCCCGGATGGCTGGTGCCCCAGGCAAAGCTGGAGATGGCCGTATCGATGTGGTCGGCACCGTTTTCGATGGCCTTGAGTTGGCACATCGCGGCCAGGCCGGCGGTGTCGTGTGAATGGATAAAGATCGGCAGGTTCTGCTCGGCTTTGAGTGCCTTGACCAGTTCGCCTGTGGCGTAGGGCGTGAGCAGGCCGGCCATGTCCTTGATCGCGATGGAGTCGCAGCCCATGGCTTCCAATTGATTGGCCTGGGCCACGAACGCTTCCACGGTATGCACTGGGCTGGTGGTGTAGGCGATAGTGCCTTGTGCATGTTTGCCAGCGGCTTTCACCGCTTCAATGGCCACGCGCAGGTTACGCACGTCGTTCATTGCATCGAAAATGCGGAACACGTCGATACCGTTGACCGCCGCCTTGGCCACGAAGGCTTTGACCACGTCGTCGCTGTAATGGCGGTAGCCCAGCAGGTTCTGGCCGCGCAGCAGCATTTGCAGGCGCGTATTGGGCAGTGCGGCACGCAGTTGGCGCAGGCGCTCCCACGGGTCCTCCTTGAGGAAGCGCACACAGGCGTCGAAGGTCGCGCCGCCCCAGACTTCCAGGGACCAGTAGCCAACTTTGTCGAGCTTGTCGCAGATCGGCAGCATGTCGTCGGTGCGCATGCGGGTGGCCAGCAACGATTGGTGGGCGTCGCGCAGGATGGTGTCGGTTACGAAGATCTTCTTGCTCATTGTTATATTCCTCACAGGCCTGCGTGGGCGGCGATGGCGGCGGCGATGGCCAGGGCCAGCTCTTCGGGTTTGCGCTTGATCGAGTAGTTGGTCAGCTCAGGGTGGCTTTCCACAAAGCTTGTATTGAACTGGCCGCTACGGAATTCCGGGTTGCGCAGGATTTCCTGATAATAGGCGGCAGTGGTCTTCACGCCTTGCAGGCGCATGTCGTCCAGGGCACGCAGGCCGCGGTCCATGGCTTCTTCCCAGGTCAACGCCCACACCACCAGTTTCAGGCACATGGAGTCATAGAACGGCGGGATGGTGTAGCCGGTGTAGATCGCCGTGTCGGTACGCACGCCGGGGCCGCCAGGGGCGTAGTAACGGGTGATCTTGCCGAAGCTTGGGAGGAAGTTGTTCTTCGGGTCTTCAGCGTTGATACGAAACTGCAACGCGAAACCACGGTGCTGGATATCTTCCTGCTTGACCGACAACGGCAGGCCGGAGGCGATGCGGATTTGCTCGCGAACGATATCGATGCCGGTGATTTCTTCGGTGATGGTGTGTTCCACCTGCACCCGCGTGTTCATCTCCATGAAGTACACCTCGCCCTCGGCGAGCAGGAACTCCACGGTGCCGGCGTTCTCGTAGCCCACGGCCTTGGCGGCGCGCACCGACAGATCGCCGATGTAGGCGCGCTGTTCCGGGGTCAGTTGCGGGCTGGGGGCGATTTCGATCAGCTTCTGGTTGCGACGCTGGATCGAGCAGTCACGCTCGAACAGGTGCACCACGTTGCCAAAGCTGTCGCCGAGGATCTGCGCCTCGATGTGCTTGGGATTGACGATGCATTTTTCCAAGAACACTTCCGCCGAACCGAAGGCCTTGGTGGCTTCGGAAATCACGCGGGGAAAGGCTTGTTCAAGTTCTTCGCGACTGTTGCAACGACGAATGCCACGGCCGCCACCACCGGAGGTGGCCTTGAGCATCACCGGGTAACCGATACGGTCGCCTTCAGTGAGGGCTTCGTGGATGTCGGCAACGTTGCCTTCGGTGCCCGGCGTGACCGGCACACCGGCCTTGATCATGCTGCGGCGCGCTTCGGTCTTGTCGCCCATGCGGCGAATCACTTCTGCCGAGGGGCCGATGAACTTGATGCCGCGCTCGGCACAGATATCTGCCAATTCGGCGTTTTCCGACAGGAAGCCGTAGCCGGGGTGCAGCGCATCGCAGCCGGTTTCCACCGCCAGGTTCACCAGCTTGCGCGGGTTCAAGTAACCGGCGAGCGGCTCGGCACCGATGCTGTGGGCTTCGTCGGCACGCTTGACGTGCAACGCATGGCGGTCGGCGTCCGAATAAACCGCGACCGAGCGAATGCCCATCTCGGCGCAGGCACGCACGATTCGTACGGCAATTTCACCACGGTTGGCGATCAGGATCTTTTTTATCACTTGGAAATTCCCTTGAGCCGATTTGCGTGCTTCGACCCGTTGCAGCCGGGCCGGCGCGTGACCAAATGTTTCATGACAGTCGCGAGACACACACTATGCGCACAGGAGAATTAACAAAAATCAATAATTATTGGGCTGTGTATAAGTAAAGACTTATAGTTGGCCGGAACACCAAGGGGCCGAGGCTTTATAAAATGCGTAAGTCATTGATGCGTATGACATTGCGTCAATTGCAGATCTTCAATGAAGTGTGTGATTTGCGTTCCTACAGCCGTGCTGCCGAGGAAATGTCCCTCACCCAACCGGCGGTCAGCCTGCAAATTCGCCAGCTGGAAGAACTGATCGGCCAGCCGCTGTTCGACTATGTCGGCAAAAAACTCTACATGACCGAGGCCGCCGAAGCTTTGCAACGGGCCAGCCGCGACATCTTCGGGCGCCTGGAAAACCTCGATATGCAGCTGTCGGACATGCAGGGCTCACTGCAAGGCCAACTGAAACTGGCGGTGGAGTCCAGCGCCAAGTATTTCGTGCCGCACCTGTTCGCCGCCTTCAAGCGCCAGCATCCGGAAGTGCAATTGCAGCTCACGGTGGTCAACCGTGCCCAGGTGATCCGCCGGCTCTCGGACAACCGCGACGACCTGGTGATCATGTCCATGGTGCCCCAGGACATGGGCCTGGAATTCCTGCCGTTTCTCAACAATCCGATTGTCGCCGTGGCGCTGCCAGATCATCCGTTGAGCCTGCAAGGGCCACTGCGCTTGCAGGACCTGGAGCCTTATACCCTGCTCATCCGCGAGCCGGGCTCTGGCACGCGACTGGCCTGCGAGGAATACTTCAAGGAAAAACGCGTGCACTTCACCCAGACGGTGGAAGTGGCCTCGGCCGAGGCGCAGCGTGAATGTGTGAGTGCAGGGTTGGGCGTGGCATTGCTGACGCGCCACGCCTTGAACCTGGAGCTGGCCACCGGCGGACTCAAGGAGCTGCCGGTGGAAGAACTGCCGCTGTACCGCAGTTGGTGCCTGGTGCAGGCCAAGGCTAAACGCCTGTCACCGGTGGCCCATGCGTTCCTGGGCTTTATTCGCAGCGAACGGGTGCAGATCAGCGCGCTGGCTGAGCGTTTCGCTGGGCAGCCACGGATGCCTGCCAATGCAGTTCCGGGTAGTCACTGATGCTCTGGAGCAACTGGCGCTCCTCGCAACGGTCTTCGATGGCGCGACGGAACGCCATGCGGCGCTGGTCTTCCTGCTGACGACGGGTCTTGACGGTGCTGTTGCTGTCTTCGTAGGGCCGGGTCATTTGGAGTCTCCCAATGCGAGTACGGGGAGTACAGGATGGGCGTGGGGGATGACGGTTTGGCGGCGCGGGGATTACAGGATGATGAATCTTGCGAAATTGACGCAAACTCCCTGTGGGAGCTGGTTCGCTGTGGCGAGCAAGCTTGCTTGCGCTGGGGTGCGAAGCGCCCCCAAAAAGCCGGAGACTGCTGCGCAGTCAGCGGGAGCAAGCTCCCTCGCCACAGCAAGCCAGCTCCCACACTTTGACCGAGTATGGCCTGGGCTTAGTCGTCGAGGGCTTTGACGGATTTTGGCGAGAGGCGAAGGCTACGCAAGCTGCGCTTCACGCTCTTGAGGTGGTTGACCAGGCTCGGGCCACGGGCCATGGCCACGCCCATCGCCAACACGTCGATGACCACCAGGTGGGCAATGCGCGAGGTCAGCGGCGTATAGATTTCGGTGTCTTCATGCACGTCGATCGCCAGGTTCACCGTGGACAACTCCGCCAATGGCGTCTGGCTCGGGCACAGGGTAATCAACGACGCGCCGCTCTCACGCACCAGGTTGGCGGTGATCAGCAGGTCTTTGGAACGACCTGATTGGGAAATGCAGATGGCCACGTCAGTGGGCTTCAAGGTCACCGCCGACATCGCCTGCATGTGCGGGTCGCTGTAGGCCGCGGCGGTCAGCAGCAGGCGGAAGAACTTGTGCTGGGCATCGGCCGCCACCGCGCCGGACGCACCGAAGCCGTAGAACTCGACGCGCTGGGCCTGGGACATTGCGGTCACGGCCTTTTGCAGCTCCACCGGGTCGAGCTTCTCACGCACTTCCATCAAGGTGTGCAAGGTGGTGTCGAAGATTTTCAGGCTGTAGTCGGCAACGGAGTCGTCTTCATGGATTGCAAACTGGCCGAAGCTCGCCCCGGCAGCCAGGCTTTGCGCCAGCTTGAGCTTGAGGTCCTGAAAGCCGGAGCAACCAATGGCGCGGCAGAAGCGCACGATGGTCGGCTCGCTGATGCCCACGCTGTGGGCCAGGTCGGCCATGGAACTGTGCATCACAGCCGCAGGGTCAAGCAGCACATGATCGGCAACCTTGAGTTCCGATTTGCGTAACAGGTGGCGCGACTGGGCGATATGTTGCAACAGGTTCAAAGGGCAGGACTCTTGTTATTGGCAGGCGCCAGGGATGTAGCAAGCTTGTAGTTATACTACAAGAATTGTCGTTTTGCCCGTTAGATGCATCACTAAATCGCCCTGCTCCCCTCTGATTCAGCGGGCAGCCGCTATGTAGCCATAAAGGCGGCCTACGCTGCGTTAAGAAAAATCTGCGTTTTTGCGTAACAAATCCGCCAGCCCTTCGGCCCTCATGGGCGGGCTGATCAGGTAACCCTGTACCTCGTCACACTGCTCACCGCGCAGGAAATCCAGCTGCTGCTGATCCTCCACTCCTTCGGCCACTACCTTGAGCGCCAACCCGTGGGCCATGGCGATGATCGCACGGGTGATGGCCGCATCCTCGCGCCCCTGGCCAAGCCCCCGGATAAAGGCCTGGTCGATTTTTACGTAGTCCACCGGGATACGCTTGAGGTAGCTGAGGGACGAATAACCGGTGCCAAAGTCGTCGATGGCCAGCTTCACCCCCAGGTCGCGCAATTGCTGGAAGGTGGCGATGATGTGTTCAACGCTGTCGAGCAACTGGCTTTCGGTCAGTTCCAGCTCCAGGTACTGCGGGTCCAGTGCGGTTTCCTCCAGCACTTGGCGCACCAGGCTGACCAGCTTGCCCTGGCGCAGCTGATGCACCGACAGGTTGACCGACACGCGAATCGGCGCCAGCCCCTGACGCTGCCATTCGCAGGCCTGCCAGCAGGCCTGGCGCAGCACAAATTCGCCCAACGGCACGATCAAGCCGGTTTCTTCCGCCAAACCGATAAAGTCACTCGGCGGCACCATGCCCCATTGCGGATGCTCCCAGCGGACCAACGCCTCGGCAGCCTTCAGCTTGCCAGTGACCAGGCACAGCTTGGGTTGGTAAAACACCGTGAGCTGACGCTCGTCGATGGCTTTGCGCAGGTGGTTTTCCAGCTGCAAACGCTCCAGGGTGCTGGCTTGCAGGCTGTCGGTGAAGAACTGGAAATTATTCCCGCCCAAATGCTTGGCGTGCTGCATCGCCATATTCGCCTGGCTGACCAGTGCAGAAATCTCCCGTGCGTTATCAGGCAGCAGGCTGACGCCCATAGAGGCGCTTACCACCAGCTCATGGCCCTCCACGTTCACCGGCACGCGCAGCTTCGCCAGCAACCGGGTCGCCACCCGCGCCAGGCTGGATAAGTTGCCATAGGCGTCAAACAGTACGGCGAACTCATCACCGGACAGGCGCGCAATGGTGTCGGCCTCCGGCAGCGCGTTGATCAAGCGCCGCGCCATTTTCTGCAGCAGTTGGTCGGCCACTTCATGGCCCAGGCTGTCATTGAGCAATTTGAAGCGGTCGAGGTTGATATGCAGCAGCGCGAGGCTGCGACCGCCTTGGCGCACCCGCTGGTGAGCTTCGCGCAGCCGTTCGCGAAACAGCGAGCGGTTGGCCAGGCCGGTCAACTCGTCGTAGTGGGTGAGGTAGCGCATGCGCTCTTCCGACTCGCGCCGGGCGGACAGATCGGCGAAGAATCCTACGATATGACTGACGTTCCCCCGTACATCACGCACCACATTCAGCTGTAGCCATTGCGGGTACAGTTCGCCGTTCTTGCGCGTCTCCACCAATTCGCCCTGCCAGGTGCCGTGGCTGAGCAATGCCTGGCGGATCAGCGGGAAGTGGCGCCGCGCATCGCGACTGCTGGGCAGTTCCACGACGTTGCGGCCAAGCATGTCGTCGATGTCGAAACCGGTGACGCGGCTGAACGCCTGGTTCACGGCGATCAGCGCGTAGTTCGGGTCGAGGATCACAATGCCTTCGCTGGCCGCCTCGAACACCGTCGAAGCCAGGCGTTGCTGCTCCTCCACCGCCTTGCCGGCGCTGATGTCGCGGCGCGTGCCCAGCATACGGACGACGTGGCCACTGGGTGTGCGCTCCACGGCGCGCCCGCGGTCTTCGATCCACACCCAATGCCCATCGCCATGACGTATCCGGTACTCCACCTGATAGTCCTCGCTGCGGCCTTTGAGATGCTCTACCAGTGCGTGCTTGAGCAGTGGCAGATCGTCGGGGTGCAGGCGCGGTTTGAGGTGGCTGAGCATCGCCGTGACGTATTCGGGCTCCAGGCCAAACAACTCCTTGAGTTGCGTGTGGTGGACCTCGTCGGTTTGCAGGTTCCAGTCCCACAGGCCCAGTTCACTGGCTTGCAGGGCCATAGCCAGGCGCGCTTCGCTTTTACTCAAGGCGAGGCTGGCAGCATCCAATTGCTGGCTGCGTTGCGCCACACGATCTTGCAGACCGACCTGGGCTTCACGCAAGTTCTGCTCCACCTCGCGGCGCTGCTCGACTTCGCGCACCAGGTCCTGGTTCAACTGCTCACTGCGTTGCTGCGCCTGCTGTAAATGCTCGATCAGGGCCTGGTTCTGGAAACGGCGCAACAACCCGCGCTGGATCAGGCGGTTGACCTGCCACGCGACCAGGCTCAGGGACGCCAGCAGGATCAGCCCGAGCACGCCCCAGCCTTGTTGCTGCGGTGTGCCATTCCAGAACAGGTAGACGATGGCCGGCACCAGGCACGGCAAGGCAAACGACAGGTAGGCCCAAAAGCTCACGGCATAGGCCACGCTGGCCGACAAGGTGGCGGCGCCAATCAGGCCAAACACCCAAGCCTGATGCATGAAGCTGTCCGTGGGCACCAGGGCAATAGCCGCAACCGAGAGGGTCAGGCCACTGACCGCCGAGCCGAGCATGAACATACGGCGCCACACGGGCTGGGCCTGCCGGCTGGGCATGGCCGAATCAAAGGCCGCCACTTGAATCACGCGCATCGCCACCAGGGCGAGCAACCAGAGCAGCCAGACGCTGTCCAGCAGGTACTGATTGGGGTTCCACAGCAACCAGGCGCAGACCAGGCCGTTGACCAGCATCAGCAGCGTCGGCAGCAACGAACCTTGATACAGCAGGCGCGTGCGCTCAACCGCGATTTCGGTTGCATAGTGTTTACGGATGACCTGCGCTGGGGCCGGCGAGGGGCCAAACAGGTCGGTGCTAAGGGTCATAGGCGGTGTTCTTATAATGGTGAGCCCGAAACGTCGACGGAGCATACACAAGCAAGCGCCTGGGCCAAACTGCTACAAGTCATAAAAAACCTGCTGCGATTGGCCGCAAACCTTTGGCCCAGACCGCTTGAGCAAGACACGGCATGGGCTGCGGGCGATGACCAACCGGTCATCACCCCCGTCAGAATGTTCGCCCGTCGGTAGCTTGCAGGCGTTTTGCATCGACCATCCGGCATTGGGATTTGCCCAGGCCCCCCAAGGCCCATAGAATGCGTCGATGCGCGATGATCTCTCTCTTTTGCTGAACTCCCTCAACGATGCCCAACGCCAGGCCGTAGCGGCCCCCGTTGGCCGTCAGTTGGTCCTGGCCGGTGCTGGCTCCGGTAAAACCCGAGTGCTGGTGCACCGTATTGCCTGGTTGATCCAGGTCGAAAACGCGTCCCCGCATTCCATCCTGTCGGTGACCTTCACCAACAAGGCTGCTGCCGAGATGCGTCATCGCATCGAGCAGTTGATGGGCATCAGCCCGGCCGGCATGTGGGTGGGCACCTTCCACGGCCTGGCGCACCGCCTGTTGCGGGCGCATTGGCAGGAAGCCGGACTGAGCCAGACCTTCCAGATTCTCGACAGCGACGACCAGCAACGCCTGGTCAAGCGCGTGATCCGCGAACTGGGCCTGGACGAACAACGCTGGCCGGCGCGCCAGGCGCAGTGGTTCATCAACGGCCAGAAAGACGAGGGCCTGCGCCCGCAACATATCCAAGCCAGCGGCGACCTGTTCCTGGCCACCATGCGCAGCATTTATGAGGCCTATGAAGCGGCCTGCGTGCGCGCTGGCGTCATCGACTTCTCCGAACTGCTGCTGCGTGCCCTCGACCTGTGGCGCGACAACCCCGGTTTGCTGGCCCATTACCAGAAACGCTTCCGCCATATCCTGGTGGACGAGTTCCAGGACACCAACGCCGTGCAGTACGCATGGTTGCGTCTGCTGGCCAAGGGCGGTGACAGCCTGATGGTGGTGGGCGATGACGACCAGTCGATCTACGGCTGGCGTGGCGCGAAAATCGAGAACATCTACCAGTATTCCGAAGACTTCCCGGACGCGGTGACCATCCGCCTGGAGCAGAATTACCGCTCCACCGCCGGGATCCTCAAGGCGGCCAACGCCTTGATCGCCAACAACACCGGGCGCCTGGGCAAAGAGCTGTGGACCGACGGCGGCGAAGGCGAAGCGATCAACCTATACGCGGCGTTCAATGAGCACGATGAAGCGCGCTACGTGGTCGAAACCATTGAAAGCGCACTGAAAACCGGCCTGGCCCGCAGCGATATCGCGATTCTGTACCGTTCCAACGCCCAATCACGCGTGCTGGAAGAGGCCTTGCTGCGCGAGCGCATCCCGTACCGCATCTATGGCGGCCAGCGCTTCTTCGAGCGCGCCGAAATCAAGAACGCCATGGCCTACCTGCGTTTGCTGGAAGGCCGTGGTAACGATGCAGCGCTGGAGCGGGTGATCAACATCCCGGCGCGTGGCATTGGCGAGAAAACCGTCGAAGCGATCCGCGACCATGCGCGCCATGCCGATGTGTCGATGTGGGAAGCCATGCGCTTGCTGATCGCCAACAAAGGCCTGACTGGCCGTGCTGCGGGGGCGTTGGGGGTGTTTGTCGAGCTGATCGAGAACCTGGCCGCCAAGTGCGCAGAGATGCCGCTGCACCTGATGACTCAGACCGTGATCGAGCAGTCCGGGCTGATCGCCTATCACGAAGCGGAAAAAGGCGAGAAAGGCCAGGCCCGGGTAGAAAACCTTGAGGAACTGGTCAGCGCCGCCCGCGCGTTCGAAAACACCGAGGACGACGAAGAGCTGACGCCGCTCGCCGCTTTCCTGGGCCACGCCTCGCTGGAAGCCGGCGATACCCAGGCCGACGAGCATGAAGACAGCATCCAGCTGATGACCTTGCACAGCGCCAAAGGCCTGGAATTCCCTTATGTGTTCCTGGTGGGCATGGAAGAAGGCCTGTTCCCTCACAAGATGAGCCTGGAAGAGCCCGGCCGCCTTGAAGAAGAACGCCGCCTGGCCTACGTGGGCATCACCCGGGCGATGCAGAACCTGGTGATGACCTACGCCGAGACCCGACGCCTGTATGGCAGCGAAACCTACAACAAGGTGTCGCGCTTCGTACGTGAGGTGCCGAAGGGGCTGATCCAGGAAGTACGCTTGTCCAACAGCGTCAGCCGCCCGTTCGGCGGTGGCCAGCAACAGAACTCCAGCAGCATGTTTGCCGGTTCCGAAATACCGGAAACCCCGTTCAGCCTGGGCCAGCAGGTCAAGCATGCGATCTTCGGCGAAGGCGTGATCCTCAACTTCGAAGGCGCAGGCGCCCAGGCGCGGGTGCAGGTGAACTTCGCCGAGGGCAGCAAGTGGCTGATGATGGGTTACGCCAAGCTCGAAGCGGTCTGAGCTGATCACCTGTGGCCATAGATTGCTTCCGCTGGCGTGCGCAGCGCGCCCGTTTTTTGGGGCTGCTGCGCAGCCCAGCGGGAGCAATCTCTGGCCACAATAAGCCCACCATCATGAAACACTGCGTAACATGAAGATTATTGGCCCAGCCTTGTTTTAGAGGCGTGCGGGCCAATATCTGTAATTGGTCCTACAGACCCTTCGGATTTGGTCTTACGCAAAAGCCCGAAACATTATGCCGCTAGCCACTGCCACGACACCTGTGCAACATGGCGCGCGTGCAATCCACAAATGGGAATTCCCTATATGAAACGTTTTCTTAGCATCGCCATGGCGTTGTGCATCGGCCTGACGATGAGCCTCGACGCCAACGCCAAACGCTTCGGTGGCGGCAAAAGCTCGGGCGCGGCACCGACTCACCAGACCAGCCAAATGGCTCCATCCGCCGGTGCCGGCGGTGCTGCGGCTACTGCAGGCGCAGCCGGTGCCGCTGGCGCTGCTGCCAAGGCCGGCGGTGCTTCGCGTTGGCTGGGCCCACTGGCCGGCATCGCCGCCGGTGGCCTGCTTGCGTCCATGTTCATGGGCGACGGCTTCCAGGGCATGCAGATCTTCGACATCCTGATCATGGGCGTCATCGCCTTTTTGGTCTTCCGCTTTATCGCCGCCCGTCGCCGCAAGCAGCAGGAGCACCTGGCTCCAGCCGGCGCGCCGATGCAGCGTGAAGCGTTCGAACAGAAGCCTGCCATGGGTTCGATCTTCGGTGGTTCGGCAGCCCCTGCCGCCCGTCCGGTGATCAACGCACCGGCTTGGTTCAACGAAGAGCGTTTCGTCGAAGCGGCCCGCAGCCACTTCCAGTCCCTGCAACAGCACTGGGACGCCAACGAAATGGACAAGATCTCCGAGTTCGTGACCCCGCAGTTGCTGGAGTTCCTCAAGCGCGAACGTGCCGAGATCGGTGACGCCTTCCAGTCGACCTACATCGACGACCTGCGCGTACAGCTCGATGGCGTGGATGATCGTGCCGACAAGACTATCGCCACCCTGACCTTCAGCGGCGTGTCGAAGTCCTCGCGCTTCGACCAGGGCGAAGTGTTCAGCGAAAGCTGGAATATGGAACGCGCCCAGGGCGACGACCAGCCATGGCTGGTCGCCGGTATCCGCCAGAACGGCTAATACCTGCGCGTTTGAGCAAGCGGTAACAAAAACCCCGGACATGTCCGGGGTTTTCTATTTCACGGTTGCACTTATAGCGAGCTACTGTATAAAACGCCCCTATAAACCGCGCCATCTAGCAAGAGGATCCCGGCCGTGGAAGAAATCATCGAACAACTGCGTGAAGCCAACGAACCGGTCCCGGTGCCTTTGGAGCTGCCTGACGAAGACCTGCTGGTGGAAATCGAGGAACAACTGTTCATCGACATCCCCTTTGTCTTCCGTGAATTCCTGCTGACCGTCAGTGACGTGGTCTACGGCAGCCTGGAGCCGGTGACCGTCACCGACCCACAGTCCCACACTTACCTGCCAGACGTTGCGGCCAACGCCTGGGATGCCGGTGTTGACCGCAGCCTGATCCCTATCTGCCAGGACGGCGACGACTACTATTGCGTCGAAGAAGACGGCACCGTCGTGCTGTGGTCCGGTGAGGAAGAACTGGTTACTGAAGAAACCTGGGAATCGGTGTGGCACTGGGCACGGGACGTCTGGCTGGAAAGCTGAGTCCCCTGACCTCTGGCAACCGGCTTTTGTGGCGAGGGAGCTTGCTCCCGCTGGGCGGCAAAGCAGCCCCCGCCAACGCCAGTCAGTGTTCCGTATCCTTGTGGTTATCCAGCGTCTCCAGCAACGCAACCTGCATCCGCGTATGCACACGGATAAACCAGCGCCAGAGCACTGCAGCCACCGCCGCCGTGACCACGGCAATCAACACCAGCAACTTGTTGGTCGGCAGAATACTGGCCGACAAGGCTGCCAATAGCAGGAAGATCACCAGCAGCGACAAGAGGGGGATCAGCTCCGCAATCACCCTTCGCACACGTTGGGTATGCCTCCCGGCCATTTCTGGTTTCACGCTCATCTCCGCCAGCAGCATCGACAGCGCCTTGAGCTTGCGATACGCCGCAATCAGAAACGGCAACGACACCAGCAGCGCCCCGCCCCAGATCAACGCCTTCTGCCAACTCTGATCGCTGACCCAGCCCTCGAGATACCCACCGATGCGCTCCGCGAAAAAGCTGCCGGCAAAGAAGATCGCGATCACCAACGCCAGGTTTACCCCGACCTGCAGGATGATCTTGCGGATCATCGCGGCCAACATCGCCCCCTCGCCCTGAGGCTGAATGCTGCGCAACCATTCGCCATACATGCCGAACACTCGGCTCATACGCTTGGGCATTACCGCCGCGATCTTCAATGACAGCGGGTCCGCGCCACGAATCAGGTAGGGCGTGAGCAGCGTGGTGATCGCCGAAACGGCCACCGCCACTGGGTACAGAAAGTCGCTGGTGACCTGCAGGGTCATCCCCAGCGCTGCGATGATGAAAGAAAACTCGCCAATTTGTGACAGCCCCATACCCACCCGCAGCGAGGTGCGACCATCGTTGCCGGCGATAAACGCGCCCAGCCCGCAAGACAGCATCTTGCCCAACACCACGGCCACGGTGATCACCGCAATGGGCCAGGCGTATTGCAGCAGGATCTGCGGGTCGATCATCAAGCCAATCGCCACGAAGAAAATCGCGCTGAACATGTCGCGAACGGGTTCGATCAGGCGTTCGATCTTAATCAACTGCCGGGATTCAGCCATGATCGCGCCGATCAAAAAGGCCCCGAGCACCATGCTGTATTCCAACTTCACCACCAGCAGGCAGAAACCAAAGCACAGCCCCAATACCGTGATCAGCAGCATCTCGTTACTTTCAAACTTGGCCACATAAGCCAGCAGGCGCGGCACCAGCAAAATACCAATCACCAGCGCAACGATCATGAACAGCGAGAGCTTGCCGACAGTGGAGAACACCTCGCCGGAGCTGACCGTGCCACTCACGGCGATGCTCGACAGCAAGGCAATGATGCCGATACCCAGGATGTCCTCCACAATCAGCACACCGAAAATCAGCTGGGCGAACCGCTGGTCTTTCATCTTCAGGTCGTTGAGAGCCTTGACGATAATGGTGGTCGAGGAGATTGCCAGGATCGCGCCGAGGAACAGCGAGTCCATGGTGCTCCAGTCGAACCAGCGGCCGATCTCGTAGCCGATCCAGATCATCAGTACGATTTCCAGGAACGCCGCGATAAACGCCGTGGCCCCGACTTTGAATAGCTTGCGCAGGCTGAATTCCAGGCCCAGGCAGAACATCAGGAAGATGACCCCCAGCTCCGCCAGGGTCTTGATCGTGTCTTCATCGTGGATCAGGCCAAACGGCGGAGTGTGGGGGCCGATAATGAAGCCGGCGACGATGTAGCCCAACACCACCGGCTGCTTGAAGCGGTGAAACAGGATGGTGACCACCCCTGCCACCAGCATGATCACGGCCAAGTCCTGGATAAAGCTGATGGCGTGCATGGCGAGGGGCTCCTTGAGGGTGCCGGCGCTTTTCCCACTTCCGGCCTCGCCTTTGAAGGGTCGGAAAAGTCTGCCTTGATCGTAAGAAAAGCCCTGAGAAGGGCTTTTGAAGGGTAACACCGCGACTTCTGCTGGAAAGCCGGTGCAATATATGGAAACAGATCGCTGCGCGCGTGACGGCGAGCCGCCTGACGGCGTCCCGTTAGGGATGGCGCTGCAAAGACTTTGAGTACCCGCAGAGGTGCCTCCCCCAACCAATGCCTACAACCCGTGAGTGTGCTATGGAACCCGGAAACGCCCAGCTGTCGATGACGGTACTGATGACCCCTGACATGGCCAACTTCTCTGGCAATGTGCATGGCGGCACGCTGCTCAAGTACCTCGACGAAGTGGCCTATGCCTGCGCCAGCCGTTATGCCGGTCGTTATGTGGTCACGCTGTCAGTAGATCAGGTGATCTTTCGCGAGCCGATTCATGTCGGTGAGCTGGTGACCTTCCTGGCGTCAGTCAACTACACCGGCAATACGTCGATGGAAGTGGGCATCAAGGTGGTGACCGAGAATATCCGTGAACGCTCGGTGCGCCATACCAACAGCTGCTTCTTCACCATGGTGGCCGTGGACGACCAGCGCAAACCTGCCGCCGTACCGCCGTTGCAGCCGCAGAACAGCGAAGACAAGCGCCGCTTTGTGCAGGCTCAGCAGCGTCGGCAGATTCGTCAGGAACTGGAAAAGCGCTACCGGGAGATCAAAGCCGACGCGCCGTAAACTCCAAGCGGCGACTCAACTCAAAAACGTGTGGGAGCGGGCTTGCCCGCGATAGCAGTGGTTCAGTCGACATCGCTTTGACCGAGACTCCGCCATCGCGGGCAAGCCCGCTCCCACATTGGGTTCTGTGTCATTACAGGCTGATCGGTGTGGCTTCGAAGCGCACACGAGGGTGGGCAATACGGTCCTGGGCCCGCACCAGTTCCAGTTCATAACTGGCGCAAGCCTGGGTTTCCAGCAGCACTTCATGCACGGCCGCGGCGGTGAATTCAAAGGCAGCCACCAGGCTATCACCCAACAGCACCCGCGCCAGAAACAGGCCCGACGTCAGGTCGCCCACGCCCACTGGCTGACGCGGAAACGCCAGCAGGGGCCGGCGTAAGTGCCAACTGCCGTCGGCCGTCACCAACAGCATTTCAAACCCTTCTGGCAGTTTGCCTGGGTAATCCAGGTGCTTGACCAACACCGCTTTGGGTCCGCGCGCCAGCAAGGCCTTGGCCATCGCCAGGCAATCGAACAGCGATTGCGGCTTGCGCCCGGCAAAACTATCCAGCTCCAGTTGGTTGGGGCACAGGAAGTCCGCCATGGCGGCGGCTTCATCCAAGAGGAAATCGCTGACCTCCTGCGGCACGATGCAACCCTTTTCCGGGTGGCCCATCACCGGGTCGCACAGGTACAGCGCCTTGGGGTTGATCGCCTTGATGCGCGCCACACCGCTGAGGATGGCGCGGCCCTGGTCGGCACTGCCCAGGTAACCGGACAGCACCGCATCACAGTTGCCCAGCTCGCCAATCGCGGCAATACCCTCCACCAGCGCAGGAATTTGCTGCGGCGCCAGCACTTCGCCCGCCCACTGTCCATACTGTGTGTGGTTGGAGAACTGCACCGTGTTGAGCGGCCAGACGTTCACCCCGACCCGCTGCATGGGGAACACGGCGGCGCTGTTTCCGGCGTGGCCGAAGACCACATGAGACTGGATCGCAAGCAGGTGAGGTGTACGTTTCATGCGGGAGATTTCCGTAAAACCGTTGAATTTCTGGCCGAGCAGTATGCGACTAAACGCAGCCTGTACGACAGACCGGCGACACAGTTAAGCTGCGCTCACTTTGTTGGAGTTCATGGAATGCTGACCCTGGGAAACATCTTCGTTTTGATGCTGCTGGCCACCGGCGCCGCCTGGGTTTGGCATAACCACGGCCTGCGTGAACGGGCGCTGGCGCGGGTCAAGCAGCATTGCGCCAAGCTCGATATCGAGCTGCTTGACGGTGCCGTGGCGCTCAAGCGCATCGGTTTCGTCAAGGATGCCAATGGCCGCCGACGCCTGGCGCGCATCTATAATTTCGAGTTCACGGTGACCGGCGAAACCCGGCATGCCGGGGTCATCACCCAATTCGGCGCCCACAGCGCGCAGATCGAACTGGCGCCCTACCCGTTCGAAACCAAGGAGCCGCTGCCCAGCGCCGAGATCATCGAATTGAGCCAGTGGCGCCAGGACCACGCCAGCAAGAAACATCAGTAACGGCAGGCTGCCAGGGCGCTTTGCAATGCGGCCACGTCCTGTGGTGCGCTGAAGATCAACTCAACACGTGAATCGCGCCGCCAAGCGCTGGGTTGCCAGTGCAGTGGGCTGTTGTCCACAGCGTTGGCAGACACCCAACCCTCAACGCTGTGGATAACCAATTTGGCACGGCGCCAGCCCAAACTGGATAGCCACTGATGCAGACGGCTGACATCGAATCGCTGGCTTGGGTGCCAGCGCCAGCCAATGCTCCAGCCGCCCTCCTGGCTCTGACTCAGACAGATCGGCAACCCCGGGTCGCTCCAGATCGCCGGCATTTGCCCCACCGCTTCAGGCACGCCGAAATTATCCACCGCTACTTGGGCCCGTGCTTTCAAACCGGGCAACCGGTCGAGTGGCAGTTGCGCCTGGCGTGTCCAATAGAGCGGGCAATCGGGTAATTGCACTTCAATCGCCTGACGTTGAGCCGCGGTCAGCGTCTCGTCCTTGTTCAGCACCAGCAGGCCGGCACTGGTCAACGCCTCCTGCTGTGCCTGCGGCAACGGCTTGCCCGCTGCCAAAGCCTGAGCATCGAGTACCAGCACGCACGGCTGCACAGCGAGCACGTCTTGCCATGGTGCGTGCCGCAGTTGCTTGAGCAATTGCGCCGGATGGCCCAAGCCTGAGGGCTCGATAAACAACCGGTCCGGCTTAGCCTTACGCAACAAGCGGCCCAGCCCTACCTGGAACGGTGCACCGTTCACACAGCACAAACAGCCGCCAGCCACCTCGCCCAAGGCGATGCCGTCATCGTCTTGTGTGAGTAGGGCTGCGTCCAGGCCGATCTGGCCGAACTCGTTGATCAGCACCGCCCAGCGCTCGTTGGCCGGGCGCTGGGCAAGCAGGTGCTTGATCAGGCTGGTCTTGCCGGCGCCCAAGGGCCCTGCAATCACGTGGGTAGGAATGTTCTGCAACATGAGAGGCATCGTTCAGGCCGTGTAGAGCGTTTGATCCTACGCGGTTATGTCAGCCAATCCAGCGTCAGGATCAACCGTCGCTCATCGGCCTTGAGCGCTGGCGAGCGGTGGATCAGCCCATGTCCTTCATTGCCGTGCCATTTGGTGCCTTTAAGCAGCGCCACTTCACCGCAATGGATCTGCTCGATGCGCTCAGTGGGCTCGGCATCCGCCTGGCTCAATGTGCGCCGGTCCATAACGCCTTCGCGCAACCATTGGCTACCGATACCGGCGTAGGTGGTGATCAGCCGAACCGGCACGTGATCGACGTGAAAACGCGGGCACATGGCCTTGTCCAACAGCCGTAAACGCACGCCGATGCGCTTGGCGCCCAGCAGGCAGGCGAATGCACTGACCAGCCACGACACATCGGCGATAAACCCATCGTAGCCTTCAAGATCGCGACAGCTGGACGCCAAACCTTGCAAGTTCGGCACGGAGTCTTCGCTAGCCAACTCGACCACCAAGGACTCGGCCAACGGTTCATTGAGCGCCACCAGCAAAGCGCCAAACTCGGCGATGTGCAGGGGCAGCTGGCGCTGCCAGATGGCCAGGTTGACGCCGTCATTGAGGATATCGGACAGCGCCAGCGGCGTTTCCCCATGTATCTGGCGGATGACGGGGCGCAGGGGAATGACTGGGGCCAGCATCAGGCGACCTGCTCGTACCAAGGGCCAAACGGGTCAGGCAGCTGGCGCCAACCTTCGATACCCAGGGCCATTTCTTCATCGTTGAGCAAGCAGGCGTCCAACTCGGTACGCATCTGGGCAAAGTCGATGTTTTGCCCGATAAACACCAATTCCTGACGGCAGTCACCCGTGCTCAACTGCCAGTTAGCCATGATCGCCGCCACGCTTTCTTCGTCTTGAGGCCACTGGCTTTTCGGCACAAAGCGCCACCAACGCCCGGCAAACCCATGGCGCATCAACCCGCCCGCCTGGGACCAACTGCCCGCATCCTGATGTTTGCTGGCCAACCAGAAGAAACCCTTAGAGCGCAACAGCTTGCCGTTGACCCAGGGGCGGTCGATAAAGTCGAAAAACCGCTGTGGATGGAACGGCCGGCGCGCACGGTAAGCCGTGGACGCTATTCCGTATTCTTCGGTTTCCGGCACATGCTCACCGCGCAATTCCTGCAACCAGCCCGGGGCCTGGGCGGCGCGTTCGAAGTCGAAACGGCCAGTGTTGAGGATTTTGTTCAGCGGCACTTCGCCCATAACCATCGGGATGATTTCCGCCTGGGCGTTGAGGCGCTCGAGGATGGCCATCAGTTCTTCGCGCTCACGGCTGCTGATCAGGTCGATCTTGCTGATCAGGATGACGTCGGCGAATTCGATCTGTTCGATCAACAGGTCGGTGATGGAACGTTCATCCTCCTCACCGAGGGTTTCGCCCCGTGAGGCGAGGCTTTCGGCAGCCTGGTAGTCGAGCAGGAAATTCATACCGTCGACCACAGTGACCATGGTGTCCAGGCGTGCAATGTCGGCCAGGCTTTGCTCGTTTTCATCGCGAAAAGTGAAGGTTTCGGCCACGGGCAAAGGTTCGGAAATACCGGTGGATTCGATCAGCAGGTAATCGAAACGACCTTCTTTGGCGAGTTTTCCCACCTCTTCAAGCAAGTCTTCACGCAAGGTGCAGCAAATGCAGCCATTGCTCATCTCCACCAGTTTTTCTTCCGAACGATTGAGCGTGACATCACGCTGCACCTCGCTGCCGTCGATGTTGATTTCGCTCATGTCGTTGACGATCACCGCCACCCGCAGGTTGTCGCGGTTGCGCAGGACATAGTTGAGCAGAGTGCTTTTACCGGCACCGAGAAAGCCGGACAACACGGTCACAGGGAGACGATTGGGCATCAGGTATTCCTCATCAAGGTTGGCCGGTCAAACTGCCCGTCTATGGCGTTCGCGCAGCTCTTCACGTTCTTTGGCTTCGATACATAAGGTGGCGGTGGGACGCAGCAGCAGGCGTTGCAGGCCGATGGGTTCGCCGGTTTCACGACACCAGCCGTATTCGCCACGGGCCAGCAGCTCCAGGGCGTCGTCGATCTTGTCCAATAGCTTCTTTTCACGCTCCAGCAGGCGCAGTTGCCATTGGCGTTGCTCTTCGGCACTGCCGATATCCGCCAGATCGCTGTTGGTTTCCTGCTCGCGCAGCGCCTGGAACTGCGCGTCGATACGGGCTTGCAGGTCATCGCGCTGAGCCAGCAGCAGTTCGCGGAAGAAGCGCTGCTGGGCCTCATTCATGTAGTCGGCCGCTGGTAGGGACAAAAGATCGTGTTCGGTCATGGAAGCGGTTCGCGGGTCGGGCTGTGCATTTATGTTATAGTATAACAATACAAATAAGCCAATCCCTCTTGCTCGCCGCGACGAAGGGCGCAATGCTGGGTCACCTGCCTATGTTGAGAACCTCGATGAAATACCTGCTGTGCGCGCTGCTATTGGCAGGCGCCGGGCCTGCCTGCGCCCAGGCACCCAGCCTGTTGGCCAAGTGCACACGCAGCGCCAACCTGCTGGCGTGTGTGGACCCGTTGGGCAATGCCTATAGCGTGGCGACCGTCGGCAGCACTACGTATCTGCGCGGGTTTGAAGTGATTGGCAAACGCTATTGGGCGCAGACCAACAGCCGTTATGGGCAACTGACGTTTTTTACCGGGTTGGCATCGGATGGCGAGGCGTGGGTCGGCTACACGCGGCGCGTGGGCTGGACCACCATCAACCGGTTTTCCAGCTCAGGGGGCGCCAGCGCCAAGTTCACTTGCAGCCGAATGACCGGCTGTTAGACCTGGCTGTTTTTCTGCGCCTGCACCCAGGCCATGTAGCTGTTCATGGGTGGGTTCTTCTGGAAGTAACGTTTCAGACCTTCGAAAAGGCCATCCGCCACCGCCTGTTGATGGCGCGCCGTCACCAGCCGCTGGGCATCCCGAGGGTTGGAAATGAAACCCGTCTCCACCAGGATCGAAGGCACGTCCGGTGACTTGAGCACGGCGAACCCCGCCTGCTCCACACGTTTCTGATGCAGGCTGGTGATGTTTTGCAGGCTGCCCAATACCGAGCCACCCAGTTGCAGGCTGGAGGCGATGGTCGCATTCATCGACATGTCGAGAATGACCCCGGCCAGCATCGGGTCCTTGTCCTTCAGATTGAGCAAGGTGGTGGCGCCCAGCAAGTCGGCGCCATTTTCGCGCTGGGCCATGAAACGTGCCGTAGCCGAAGTGGCGCCCCCTTCCGACAACGCATACACCGAGGCGCCCGACGCGGTCAGCCGTGGCGCGGCGTCGGCATGCACTGAGATAAACATATCGGCCTTGTGCTGACGGGCGATGTCCACGCGCTTGCGCAGCGGCACGAAGAAGTCGTCGTTGCGCACCAGTTTTACGTCAAAACCCTTTTCGCGCTTCAAGCGTTTAGCCAACAACTGGGCAATCGACAGCACCACATCTTTTTCGCGCTGGCCCTTGGAGCCAATGGCACCTGGGTCTTTGCCGCCATGGCCGGGGTCGACCACCACGATGATGTCGCGCTTGGGATGCGCCTTATCTACCGGAGTTACCAAGGGTGCCGTCTCAGCGGCGATTTGACGGGGCACACGGGTCGCGTTGGTCAGGTCCAACACCAGGCGATGGCCTTGGCCATCCTGGGGCGGCAGCACGAAGCTGTTGAGCTGCATGGGCTCGATCAGGTCCAGCACGATGCGCGTATCGCTCTTGCCGAAATGCCCGGAACGGATCGAGGTAATCCCACTATTCTCCAACGCCAATTGGGAAAAGTCGCCGCTGAGCCCGGCGCCACTCAAGTCGATGATCAAGCGGTCCGGTGAGGTCAGGGAAAAGGTCTTGTATTGCACCGGGCCGCTGAGGTCGAACACCAGGCGCAGCTTGTCCTCCGAGCGCCACAGGCGTGCATTGCGAATCTGCGTGGCGTAAGCCCCCAAAGGCAAGGCGAACAAGGGGCTGACCAGCAGCAGGTTGAGGAGCTGACGTCGGTGCATGGCATATACCGCAGATAAAGGAGTGTCCCTACTCGATATGACTGAACAAAGGCTGGAGCAGAAAATTCATCGTAGCTCGTATTGTTATACTATAACATGTCGAATTATTTCCAACGATGGACCTGCTTATGAATGCGCTGACTCTGCCGGATATCGCCGCGCAGGCTTCACGCCAAGCCTTGCCACTCGACTGGGTGGGGATGTGCGGCATCGCCTTGCCGATCCAGATTGACGGTCAACGCCTGGCCGCCACCGCTGATGCGGGCGTAAGCCTGGACGACGGCACGGCCCGTGGCATTCATATGTCACGCCTGTACCTGGCTCTGGAAATGCTCGATCAACACCCGCTGACACCTGCACTGCTGCGTAATGTACTGCAGCGTTTTCTCGACACACATGAAGGTTTATCTAAGAACGCTTACTTGCGCATCAACACCCAGTTGCTGCTTAAACGACCCGCCCTGGTCAGTCCGCTAGCCGGCTGGAAGAGCTACCCGGTGAGCATCGAAGCGCGTCTGGAAAACCAGATGTTCCACGTGGAACTAAAAATTGACGTTACTTATTCCTCAACCTGCCCTTGCTCCGCCGCCCTCGCCAGGCAGTTGATTCAGCAGCAATTTGTGGATGATTTCGCCAACACGCCGTTGCAGCACGAAGCGCTGCTGACCTGGCTCGGCAGTGCCAACGGCATCGTCGCCACACCCCATAGCCAACGCAGCAGCGCGCAGTTGCACGTTCAGTTGCAAGGTACTGACCTGCCGATAATCGACTTGATCAACGCTGCCGAAGCCGCGCTCGGTACCGCCGTACAAACCGCGGTGAAACGCGCAGACGAACAAGCCTTCGCCCTGGCCAACGGGCAGAACCTGATGTTCTGCGAAGACGCCGCTCGCCGCCTGAACCTCGCCTTGAAACGCTCGGATGCCATCAAAGCCTTCCACCTCAAAGTGATCCACGCCGAAAGCCTGCACGCGCACGATGCCGTGGCTGAAAGCCGCTGGACGAGAGACTTTGCATGATCACCTGTAACTCTTTGCGCTGGGGTGCCCCTGGGCAACCGCTCACCCCGGCACTGGATTTGACCCTGGAAAAAGGCAGCCTCACCGGCATCATCGGCGCCAATGGCACAGGCAAGAGCAGCCTGCTCAAAGTCATCGCCGGCCTGCAAAAGCCGCTGGCGGGAAAGGTCATTGTGGATGTTCCACGCCGTGGCGGCCTGGCATTCCTGCCCCAGCAGCAACACTTGGACCGCCAGTTCCCCATCAGCCTGCAAGAGCTGGTCGCTGCCGGTTTCTGGGGCACCCAACACACCGCGCAACAACGCAGCCAACGCCTGCACGCGGTACTCGAAGACTGGTGCCTGACTGGCTTGGAACACCGACCGTTGATGGCATTGTCCGGAGGCGAATTGCAGCGCGCCCTGCTGGCACGCATGAGCCTGGCCGACGCATCCGTCCTGCTGCTCGACGAACCTCACGCAGCCCTCGATGAGGACGGTCAGGCGCTGTGCTGGAAACACATCCACGCTTGGCACAACGAAGGCCGCACCTTGGTGATCGTCTGCCATGACCTGGCCTCCGTGCGTCACCACACCCAGCACGTACTGCAGATCAAAAACACCGGCTGCGTATTCGGCTCCAGCAAAGAGCTGATCCGCCCGCAACCGCAGATGCAGGTGGCCTGAATGCACTTCACTGCCCACTTATGGATGCCGTTTCATGAGTTCGTCTTTATGCGCCGCGCACTCATCGGCGGTTTGGTACTGGCTTGCAGCACCGCGCCGCTAGGAGTGTTTCTGATCCTGCGGCGCATGAGCCTGATCGGTGATGCGGTGGCCCACGGCATCCTGCCCGGCGCCGCCCTGGGTTTCTGGTTCGCCGGGCTGAGCCTGCCCGCGCTGACCCTCGGCGGCCTGGGTGCGGGCCTGAGCATGGCCGGCCTGGCCGCGTGGATCACTCGCCGCACCGGCCTGCGCGAAGACGCCAGCCTCGCCGCCATCTACCCCATCTCTTTGGCCGCCGGCGTGCTGATCCTGGGCCTTGCCGGCAAGCGTCTGGACCTGCTGCACCTGCTGTTCGGCTCCGCCTTGGCCGTGGATCAAACCACACTGACCGGCATGCTATGGGTCTCGGGTTTCAGCCTGATCGCCATGGCGCTGATCTACAAACCGCTGCTGCTGGACACCCTCGACCCGCTGTTCCTGCAAACCGTCAGCCGCCTCGGCCCCCTCGCCCATGGCGTGTTCCTGACCCTGGTGGTGCTGAACCTGGTGATCGGTTTCCAGGCCATCGGCGCGTTGATGGTGGTTGGCTTGATGATGTTGCCGGCCATCGCCTCACGCTTCTGGAGCCGACGCCTGCCGGTGCTGATTGCGGTATCGGCGCTGCTGGGCTGCCTGTCGGTGTGGTTGGGTCTGCTGCTGTCGTTCTACTACTCACTGCCCAGCGGCCCGGCGATCGTGCTGGTGGCGGGCGCTGGGTATTTGTTGTCCGTGGTGTTCGGTCCGGTGCACGGTTTGTTGCGCCGCCCGCCTTTGCTCACATCCCAATGAGGTGTTCCGATGCGCGCTCTACTCGTGCTGTTCAGTCTGCTGCTGCCGCTTTCGATGGCCCACGCCGCCGACAAACTCCAAGTAGTCACCAGCTTCAGTATTCTCAATGACATCACCCACCAGATCGGTGGCGAGCATATCCAGATCAGCAACATGGTCGGCCCGGACGCCGACGCCCATACCTATGAACCCACGCCGGATGACGCCAAGGCATTGCTCAAGGCCAAGGTCATCATCAAGAACGGCCTGGGTTTCGAGCCGTGGCTGGACCGCCTGGTTACCAGCACCGAAACCAAAGCAACGGTGGTCACCGCCAGCAAAGGCGTGATTTCCCACACCATGGACGAGGATGGCGAAACCATTCCCGACCCGCACGCCTGGCACAACCTGGCCAACGCCGAAATTTATGTGAGCAATATCACCAAAGCGCTGGTAGCCGCCGACCCTGCCAACGAGACCGCCTACCTGAGCAACAGCCAGGCCTACCTCAAGCAAATCCATAGCCTGCTGGACGAGGCCAAGGCCAAGTTCGGCGCCCTGCCACCGGGTAACCGCCGCATCGTCACTTCCCACGACGCTTTCGGTTACCTGGGCCAAGCCTATGGCATCCAGTTCCTCGCACCCCAGGGCTTGTCCACCGAACGTGACCCTTCGGCCGCTGAAGTTGCCGCGCTGATCACTCAGATTCGCAAGGACAAGGTCAAAGCCGTGTTCATGGAAAACATCAAGGACTCACGCCTGCTCAAGCAGATTGCTGACGAAAGCGGCGCACAGATCGGCGGCACGCTGTACTCCGACGCTCTCGCTGCAGAAGGCCCGGCCAGCACCTTTATCGGGCTGTTCGAATACAACCTCAACACCCTGTGCGCCGCACTGAGCCAGCCATGATCCGCAAAAATCCTTCCGGCGACCTGCCGGTGATTGCCGAATCGGCCTACGTCGACAAGACCGCGATCATCTGCGGCAAAGTTATCATCGGTGAGAACGTGTTCGTCGGCCCTTACGCCGTGATCCGCGCCGACGAAGTGGATGCCAGCGGCGCCATGGACCCGATCACCATCGGCGCCAACTCCAACATCCAGGACGGCGTGGTCATCCACTCCAAGTCCGGCGCAGCGGTGACCATCGGCGAATTCACCTCCATCGCTCACCGCTCCATCGTCCACGGCCCCTGTACAGTGGGCAACCGCGTGTTTATTGGCTTCAACAGCGTGCTGTTCAATTGCGCCGTGGGCGATGGGTGCGTGGTGCGCCACAACTCGGTGGTCGACGGCCGTGACCTGCCCACCGCTTTCTACGTGCCCTCTACCACGCGTATCGGCCCCAACACCGACTTGTCGCAATTCCCGCCGGTGAGTGTCAGCGCCTCGGAGTTTTCCGAGGATGTGGCACGCACCAACGTCGACCTGGTGCGCGGCTACAAAGCCCTGCAAAACGAGTTCTGAACCATGAGCCGCCTGCTGATCCGCAACGCCCGACTGGTCAACGAGGGCCAGGTATTCGACGCCGACGTACTGATCGCCAATGGTCGTATCGAGAAAATTGCCGCCAGCATTCAAGGCGATAACGAACCGGTGGAAATCGATGCCAACGGCCAGTGGCTACTGCCAGGGATGATCGACGATCAGGTGCACTTTCGCGAACCCGGCGCACCGGAAAAAGGCAGTTTCTACAGCGAATCCCGCGCGGCGGTGGCCGGTGGTATCACCAGCTTCATGGACATGCCCAACACCCAACCGGCCACCCTGAACCTGGAAGCCCTTGCCGATAAAAAGCGTCGTGCCGCACTGCATTCAGTGGCCAACTACGGCTTTCATTTCGGCGTGAGCAACGACAACCTCGACATCGTCGCCACCCTAGACCCCCGTCAAGTGGCGGGGGTCAAGGTGTTCATGGGCGCCTCCACCGGCAATATGCTGGTGGACGACCCACGCGTTCTGGAGCGCCTATTTGCCGAGGCGCCGACCATCCTGCTCGCTCACTGCGAACACACGCCCAGCATATTGGCCAACGAGCAGCGCCTGCGCGAACGCTTCGGCGAGCATATTCCCGCCGTCGCCCACCCGCTGATCCGTGATGCCGAGGCCTGTTATCGCTCGTCATCGTTTGCCGTGGAATTGGCCAAACGCCATGGCACGCGCCTGCATGTGTTGCACCTGACCACCGCTCGCGAACTCGCGCTGTTCGAAGACAAGCCCCTGGCCGACAAGCACATCACCGCCGAAGTCTGCCTGCACCACCTGCTGTTCGATGACCGCGATTACCACCGCCTCGGCCACCAGATCAAATGCAACCCGGCGATCAAGACCCGCGCCGACCGCGACGCGCTGCGCCTGGCGTTATTGAGTGATCGTCTGGATGTGATTGGCACCGACCATGCGCCGCATACCTGGGCGCAAAAACAGTTGGACTATCGGCAAGCACCCTCGGGCTTGCCCCTGGTGCAGCATGCCCTGCCGGCGTTGCTGGAGTTGGTGGCCGACGGGCATTTACCCCTGACCACTCTGGTAGCCAAGACCAGCCACCGCGTGGCCGACCTGTTTGCCATTGCTGATCGCGGCTACCTGCGCGAAGGCTACTGGGCCGACCTGGTGCTGATCAAACCCGAGCCTGCCGGCAAGCCGGTCAACAGCCAACCCATTCTCGCCCGTTGTGGCTGGACACCTTTTGCAGAGCGCAGCTTTCGTCACAGCGTGAGTACAACACTGGTCAGCGGCCACCTGGCCTGGCACAACGGCCAGGTGGTCAACAGTTGCCAGGGCTTGCCCCTGCAGTTTGGGCGTTAAGCGCGGGGTTTGACCGAACCGCAATCGTTGCCCAGCCACTGGGCGTGGCTGTCCAGGCTACCCTTCTGCTGGATCCCGGTGGCATTGAAGGTACCGTTGACGCTGGTGGTGAATTCTTTCTGGCTCTGGAACGTTGCCACCCCAGTGCCCTGGGCTTTCGGGCAACTGAAACGGAATTTCCACTGGTTGCCGCTCTTGTCGGTGACTTCCTGTTTGCAGCCCGATTGAGGGTCGGTCAGGGGGATCGAATCGGAGGCCACCTGAGCCGGGGTCAGGCACACCTGTACGCCTTTACCGGCCATGTTGATGCCTTGCTTTTCGAGCATGGCGCGCTGTTCAGGGGTCATCTGTTGCTTGAGTTGACCGAGGATCAGCGACAAGTCCGGCAGGTCCTGGTTATCGACTTTCATATTGCTGGTGGTCAATTCCCACAAGCCCGGCGCCAGCATCTGCGCCTGCGCCGCCACAGGCAGCGACAAACCAACAACCATGGCCAAACCAAGCAGACGAGCATTCATCGGGTAACTCCTGGGTAATTGTGGGCGTTAGACGTCGCAAAGCAGCCAGTGTTGCATGGCAAATAAAATAGCGACATTCACAGCCGTTCATGGTCTGTTACGCACTGGACTGCCTGGAGTTACGTCGTTCATGGATTTCTTTGGCCCGCACCTGCTCGCCTACGTCATTGCCACGCTGCACTTTCTCGGAACGCTCGCCGCGATCCACGCAGTACTGACCGTGCGCACCGCACAAGGCTCGATTGCCTGGGCATTGTCACTGATGTTCATGCCCTACCTGACGCTGATCCCCTACCTGATTTTTGGCCGCAGCACCTTCGACGCGTACATCCAGGCCCGTCGCCAGGCCAACCAGGAAATGCACACGGCCATCACCGAACTGAACTGGCGCCCGTGGGTTGAGGAAGCGCTTGCGGCGCGCAACTCCAGCGCCTACGCCTCCTTGCGCGCCATGCCCAAGCTGGGCCGCATGCCCTGCCTGGCCAACAACGAAGTGCGCCTGTTGATCAATGGCGATGCCACCTTCGGCGCGATCTTCGAGGCTATTCGTAACGCAAAGACCGCCGTGCTGTTCCAGTTTTTCATCATTCACGATGATGAACTGGGCCGCCAATTGCAGGCCCTGTTGAAGGAAAAAGCCGCTCAGGGCGTGGCCATTTACGTCCTGTACGACCGCATCGGCAGCCACGCCCTGCCCCATCGTTATGTGCAAGCGCTGCGTGAGGCAGGCGTGCAGGTCAAGGCATTCGCCACCCGCAGTGGCTGGCTCAATCGCTTCCAGGTCAACTTCCGTAACCATCGCAAGATCGTCGTGGTGGACGGCATCACCGGTTTTGTCGGCGGGCATAACGTAGGCGATGAATACCTGGGTAAAAAACCGCCCCTGGCGCCATGGCGCGATACCCATGTGCAGGTCACAGGCCCGGTGGTGGCTTGCCTGCAGGAGTCGTTTGCCGAGGACTGGTTCTGGGCCGCACGGGAACTGCCGCCGCTGATCCTGCCGGATGCCTACCCGGAAGACGGCGTGCTCTGCCAGTTGCTCGCCAGTGGGCCAGCGGACCCTTATGAAACCTGCTCGCTGTTTTTCGTCGAGGCCATCCATGCGGCGACCGAGCGCGTGTGGATCACCAGCCCCTACTTCATCCCCGACGAGGCGGTATTTGCCGCCCTGCGCCTGGCGGTATTGCGCGGAGTCGATGTGCGCCTGCTGCTGCCGTCACGGCCCGACCACCGCATCGTATATGCCGCGTCCAGCCTGTATGCCAACGAAGCGGTGCGAGCGGGCGTGCGGGTGTTTCGCTACACGCCGGGCTTTTTGCATCAAAAGGTGGTGTTGGTGGACAGCGAAATCAGCGCAATTGGCAGTGCCAACATGGACAACCGTTCGTTCCGGCTGAATTTTGAAGTGATGCTGCTGACGGTGGATGAAGCCTTCGCCAGCCAGGTTGAGCAGATGCTGCTGGACGACTTTGCCCTGGCCCATGAAGTCAGTCAGGAAGAAAGCCGCGAGACCCGTCGCCTGCAACAACTGGGGATGCGCATTGCGCGCTTGATCTCACCCATCCTCTAACCGCCAACACACAACCAATAATGTAGGAGCGAGCTTGCTCGCGAAAAACTCACAGGCGCCGCGTTCATTCAGCTAGTACGCGTTATCGTTGACGTTTTTCGCGAGCAAGCTCGCTCCTACGGTTTTGAGCGTGATCAGCGGTAGAGGTCTTCCCGCGTCCACGGCAGTTCATGCCCGCCATCGGCATGGGGTTTCACTGCCAGTATCTGGTGCAGATTGATCCAGCCTCGGGCAAACGCATAAGCGCAGCCAGCCAGGTACAGCCGCCAGATGCGTAGCGCCTGTTCCGGTACCATCTTCGCCGCTGCTTCCAGGTTGTCTTCCAGACGTTCGCTCCAATGGTCCAATGTGCGGGCGTAATGCATACGCAGGCTTTCGACATCGACCACTTCCAGCCCTGCTTCACTGATCTCGGCGGTCATCATGGCCAGGTGCGGCAGTTCGCCGTTAGGGAACACGTAGCGCTCGATAAACTCGCCGGCGCCTCGGCCTACGGGGCGGCCATCGGTGTGCTTGGCGGTAATGCCATGGTTCATCACCAGACCACCTTCACGCACTGCGCCGAACAGGGTCCGGCAGTACTGCGCCAGGTTGGCGTGGCCGACGTGTTCGAACATGCCCACGCTCACCACTTTGTCGAAACGGCCGTCCTGGGGCAGGTCGCGGTAGTCGAGTAATTGCAGGTCGACCTGGTCTTCCAGGCCTTCGGCTTTCACCCGCTCCTTGGCCAGCGCCAGTTGTTCCTTGCTCAAGGTGATGCCGAACACCTTGACCCCGAACTCCCGCGCGGCATAGCGCGCCAGCCCGCCCCAGCCGCAGCCCACATCCAGCAGATATTCACCCGGCTGCAGCCGCAACTTGCGGCACAGGTGGCGGAATTTGTCTTGTTGGGCCTGGTCGATCGACTCGCTGCCGGTTTCGAAATAACCGCAAGAGTAGGCCATGTCCTGGTCCAGCCATAGCTGGTAGAACTCGTTGGACAGGTCGTAATGGTAGGAAATGGCCGCCGCGTCGGTGGCCTTGTCGTGAATCGAGCGTACCGGGCGACTCTCCTCGTCGTCATCGACCAAGGCGTGACTCAACTCGTCACATACCCTGATCACTTCGGTGATGGAGCCTTCCAGCTCCAGCTTGCCCTCGACGAAGGCTTCGCCCAGTGAGTCGAGCGTTGGATGGGTCAGCCTGGATACAACCGTGGGGTCCTTGACCACGATGGTGACGCTGGGCTCAGGGCCCAAGTTGAATTCATGGCCGTCCCAGAGTCGAAGACGCAGCGGTAGCTGAAGATTCTGTAAGGCCGGTGGAAGTTGCGCGAGCATGAGTAGTCCCCCCTTGTTTCAGACGTCTGCTGTGAGGGTAGACCATGCCAAACAAAGTAGGAAGCTATCGAATGAATAGCCCCCCTTCTATGGCGCTCGGCGCTCGAGCAAACCTTCCTGGACCCACTGTTTCAGCCAAGTGGCCGCTTGCAGCGACGCCCCCTCTGAATAAGTGACCGCCAGCTCAATACACAGTTCTGAAAAGTTCCAGCCCATGGTCACCATGCCCGACAGCGCACAGGCTTCAGCGGCTTCCAGGCTGCGGTAGTGGCAGCGGTTCTGGTTGCGCCACACCAGGCAGATTTGCGCCGGTTCCAGCGCCTGGCTGCCGGGGAAATCCGACTCATCCTTGCTGGCTCGCCAGATCGCCACCGTGTTGAAACGGCAAAGCAGCTGCTGCACCGAAGGCGTCAGCGCAACCTGCAAGGTGGGCCAGTCTTCAGGCTCCAAATGCGCCATGTCATTCAAGGTCAGCGGCTCCCCTTCGGCGGCGTCAAACGCCAAGGTGAACGCCCACTCCAGGCGTGCCAACTCAGCCAAAGGCGCACTTTGCGCAGCCATCAAATGCTCAACGATAAACATCGCAAAGCGCTCGCCCAACCAGCGCACGCTGTAATGGGCCGACGGATAACGGCGGATGTAGGCCTCGGTCAGTGAGCAAAACTGCTCATCTCCCAGCCAATACCAGATGGCACCGAAGTCATGGCGCAGTACCTCTTGCAGACGCGACAGGTAAGCGTTGTGGTAAATCGCCAGGCCGGTGTCCACATCCAATGTCGGCCCTCCCAGCAAGGTGGCGGCAAAGCCACTGCTGGCCGCGGGCGCTTCGGATAATAGATGCTGTTCAAACGCCAACTGCCAGTCGATCAGGCGCATAACGCTCTCCGGGCCAAGGCGCTGGCACCCAACTCACGGGCTTTGTTCAACTCGGTGAGCAACTCTTCGAAGGGCGGAAAATGGTCATCGCGTTCCAACAAGGTCGACACCGGGCCCAAATGCTCCAAAGTTTGCTGATAAAGCGCCCACACCGGGTCGCACACTGGATGGTCATGGGTATCGACCACATAGTCGCCATAATCCATATGCCCCGCCAAGTGTAGTTGGCGAATGCTTTCGGCTGGCAGGTTACGAATGAACGTCCAGGCATCAAAGCCATGGTTGCGTGCGCTGACGTAGACGTTGTTGACGTCCAGCAGCAACTGGCATCCGCTCAGGTGGGCCAAGGCGTTGAGGAACTCCCACTCGGTGAATTCATCCGCCTTGGAACGCACGTAGCTTGAGACATTTTCCAGCACCAGCGGGCGCTGCAACACGTCCTGCACCTGACGCACGCGGCCGGCCACGTGGTAGAGGCTTTCTTCGGTGTAAGGCAGGGGTAACAAATCATGTAACTGATGCGCGCTGCCGCGGCTCCAGCACAGGTGATCGGAAATCCACGCCGGCTGAATGCGCTCTGCGAGCTGTTTGATGTGGTTCAGGTAATCCGTATCGAGGGCATGTGGCCCGCCGATGGACAACGACACACCGTGCATCACCAAGGGGTAACGTTCGGCTATCGCATCCAGGTAGTACAAGGCCTTGCCGCCCTGTACCAGGTAATTCTCGGAGATCACTTCGAACCAATCCACGGCCGGCGACTGTTCTAGGATCTGGTGGTAGTACTCACTGCGTAAACCCAGGCCGTAACCCAGACTTGGAAGGGACGCGGACATGACTCACTCCAGGGCAAAGTGTCCGCAGCGGTAGCAGGCAGCCGCCGCGGTTGCACTTGTTTGCCGGTTACTCGCCGACTTTACCGCCAGCAGCGTCGCAGGCCGATTTGGTCATGGCCTTGAAGCCCATCCCTTTACACTCGCCCTGGCCCTTGCACGCGTGGTCCTTGGTTTTGCAGTCGTTCATACCTTTGCAGGAGGTCACGCCGTAGCAGTGAACGGTGGCGTCTGCCGCTTGTACCTGGGTGGCCACACCCGCGAACAGAGAAGCAGCGGCCATTGCGAGGGCGGCACCAGCAGCAGCGGATTTAATGCTCATTGTTGTATTCCTCATGATCAGTAGTGGAGCCGGTCCGAACGGATTGTTCAGTCTCGACACAGCACTAGAGTGAGGCCTCCTGTCGGCGTTACAGCCGTGAGCAAATATTTCTGAAATTATTCGTCGAGTTTCAACAGCGGCTCCTGGAAGCGCAGTAAACGCCCGGCGTTCCCCAATACCAGCAAGGTGCTGAGGTTATGCAGCACCGCCGCGATCATCGCGCCCGCCGCCCCCAGCCAGCCAAATGCGGCGAACACCACAATGGCCAGTGTCCAGCCCAAGCCAATGATCACATTGACCTGCAACGTCTGCCGACACTGGCGACTCAAGCGCACACAGGTGCCCAGGCGGCGCAAGTCGCTGCCGATCAACACCACGTCCGCCGAGGCCAGGGCGATGTCCGCACCGCCCGCGCCCATGGCCACGCCGACCACGCCGGCCTTGAGCGCCAGGGAGTCGTTGATGCCGTCGCCCACCACCATTGGCCTGAAACCACTGCTGATTTCGCCCAGCACGCGGTTGAGCTTGTCTTCCGGCAGCGCTTGGGCTTCGACATCACTGATGCCCACGTCCAGCGCCAGGCTGTCGGCCACGCTTTGGCGGTCGCCGGTCAGCAGCAGTTGGCGGCCCAGGCCCAAGTCACGCAGCTCTTGCAGGGCCTGGCGCGCTTCGGGTTTGACGCTGTCGGCCAACAGCAGCCAGGCGAGGAACTCGCCGTTCAACGCCAGCCCGGCAATCGGGCCATCATGGGTGGGCACGGCGGTGGTGACGATGCCCAACTGTTCAAACAACTCCGGCCGTCCCAGCGCCGCTTCGCCCTGCTCGGTCTGGGCGACCACGCCCAGGCCCTGACGCTCGCGGATGTCGCTAAGCACCAGCATCTGCTCCTGGGTCGCCAACCCCGCCAACGCTCGGCTGACCGGATGACTGCTTGCCGAACCGAGGCTGGCCGCCAGGTTCAGCAGCGCTTGGCGATCCGGCGCGGCGGTCTCGATGGACTGCAAACGCAGGGTGCCAAAGGTCAGGGTGCCGGTCTTGTCGACCACCAGTGATGTCAGGTCGGCCAGTTCTTCCAGGAACGCCGAGCTGCGAATCAGAATGCCATGGCGCGCCGCCACGGCGATCCCCGCAATAGCGGTGGCCGGCGCCGACAGCACCAAAGCGCACGGACACGCCGCCACCAACACCGCCAGCATCGCCTGCGCATCGTTGGTGACAAACCAGGTGACCGCCGCCAGCAACAGCACCAACACCATATAGCTGCCGGCGTAGCGCTCCAGCAGCCGGGTGATCGGCGGCTTGGAACGCTCGGCGTTCTGCATCAGCGCAATGACTTTGCCCAACGTCGATTCGTTGCCGGTACGCGTGACCTCAAGGCGCAGCAGGCCATCGAGGTTGATCGCCCCACCAAACACCTGCACGCCCACGCTGGCTTCCAACGGCACCGACTCGCCGGTGATCGGCGCCGTGTCCAGGCTCGCCTGGCCGGACAACACCACGCCATCGGCCGGCACGCGGTCACCGGCACGCACTTCGACGATATCGCCGGTGTTCAAGGTGCCGTTATCCACTTCGGTGATGCTGCCGTCCGCCTGCACCAGGCGGGCGTGGCTGCGGGTGAGTTTGCCCAGGGCATGGATCGCTTCCTGGGAGCCAATCACGCTGCGCTCTTCCAGCACATGGCCAAAGATCATGATGATCGGCAGCAACGCGGCGGTGAGCAGATCACCGGTGGCCCAGGCGCCGAGCATGGCCAGGGCGATCAATTGGTCGGTGATGCCGTGCAGGCTCGGAAAGCGCAGGCTGTACCAGGCCGAACGCATCACCGGCACCGCCACCAACAGGGATGCCACGCCAAGCAGCAGCTGGCTGACGCCGCTCTGGTCGGGCGCGAGCCAGCGCCACACCAGGCCCAGCACGAGCAAGCCCAGGGCGAGCATCGCCAAGGTCAATTGCCGGGCAGCGCTGCGCTGCTCGGCTGAGGTCAGCATGGGTGCGCTCATTGCTCGGCTCCCTGGATGATCAAACGGGAGTCGTCTTTGGGATCGACGGTGGTCACGGAACCGGCCTGGCCGAGAATCTTCGGCAAGCGCTCACGGTACAGGCGCAACAGCAAACCGGGGTCTTTGACCTGGGCGAGGCTGGCAACGGTAGCGGTCTGCGCCTGGGCATTGGCCAAGCGCTCACTGGCCTGGGCATGGGCGACTTGCACCTGGCGATCAGCTTCCTGGTTGGCGGTCTGGGTGAGTTTTTCCGCTTCAGTGCGGGCGTTGGCCACGGCTTTATCGGCTTGCTGGCTGGCGGTCAGTACCGCGTTGAACGCATTCACCGCAGGCCCAGGCAGGCTCGATTGCACATCGACGCGGGTGGCTTCGATACCCAGCCCCAAGCCGCTGGCCGCCAACTCCGCCAGGCGTTTGTTGATGCCTTGCACCAGGTCGCCGCGCAGCCGCTCACGCCGTTCGGCGGCGCCATTGTCGCTGCCGATCAGTTCCGGGCGGGCTACCAGGATGGTGTCCAGATCCCGCGCAGCGGTGAGGGCCACGGCGCTGCGTGTCACCAGCCGATCCAGGGCCGGCAGCACGTGGTCGCCCTGCAACACAAAGGCGTAGGGTTCGGTCACCTTGTAGAACACCCGCACGTCCAACTGCACCACCCCGGCATCGCCGGTCAGCAGGTAGCCGGAGCCGGCCAGGGCATCGCTCAAGGGGGTGGCGAAACTGGCCACGCGATCGGCCTGCAGCGCCGCATCGGAACGCAGCAGGTTTTCCACCCGCCGTTCGATCACCCGGTCGGCCGCTGGCAGCAGGACGACTTGTTCGAAAGGCTGCGGCCAAGCCAGCAACAATCCGGCGTTCTGAATGCGATCGAGGGCGCCAAAATGCAGGACCACGGCGCGATTCTGCGGGTCGATCTGGCGCACATTGGAAAAGGCCCAGGCCAACGCCGCCAATACAGTGACCGCGTACAGTGCCAGGAACGTCAGGCGCCCGGCCTGGATCCACGGGCTGTCCGGGCTTTCAGGCTCGCTCATGGCTGCAGGTCCTTCGGCCCATCCACCAGTGCGCGAAACGGCGCGGCGTCGGTGCGCAGGATGATCTTGGTCCCCGGCGTGACCACCGTGCCCAAGGTATCCAGCGAGCGCAGCAGGTTGTACAGTTGCGGATTGCCAGCGTAGGCGCGGCCATAAATCTGCGCAGCTTCAACCCGCGACTGCGCTTCGATGTCGGCGGCTTTCACAGTGGCATCGGCCTGCATGATGCGCGCATCACGCTCGGCAGCGGAGCGGATCTGCGCCGCTTCGCGCTTGCCCACGGCGGTGCGTTCGGTGGCGATGGTTTCACGCTCGGCGCGCATGCGGTCAACCGTGGCGGTGAGGGTCACCGACGGCAACGTCAAGCGCTCGATACCGACCTGCGCCACGCGCACACCATAGGTGGTGAGCAATTGTTGATCAATCTGCTGGCGCAACTGCGCTTCAAAATCGGCAATGCGCACTTGGCTGGCGTCGGTATTGATCAAGCTGGAGAGGTCAAAACTGGCCGCCGTGGTTTCTAGCGCCGAGCCGACAAAGGTACGAATCTGCCGCGCCGCCTCGTCCGGCTGGTTCTGCACTGCACGCATAAAGCGCTGCACGTTGTCGGCATCGCCCTGCACCTGCCACGCCACATAGGCCTGCACAATAATCCGCAAGCCATCGCGGGTGCCCACATCCTGCAAGCCGCTGGACGTGGTGCGCAGGCGCAGGTCCACCGGGATCGCCGCTTCGAACGGTGCCGGCCAGCGCCAGCCCAGGCCCGGCTCCAGCAGCACGCGCGCGGGGTTGCCGAAGCGGGTAATCACCGTGGCCTCGCCGGAACGCACTTGCACCAGGCTCGCCGCTGCCACGGCAAACAGCACCAGCAACACCGCCCACGCCATGCGCCGCCAGGGAAAAGGCCCGGCCGCCTGCTCATCGCCGTGATGGTGATGGTGGTGGCCGTGATGGTGGTGATGACCGTGATCATGATCGTGGGAATGAGCGCTCAACAGACGAACTCCTTATTGAACGGCTTTGCGCGGCACCGACGGGTCGGCGGGCAAGGTAAAAGAACGTAGATCGATCGTCGGCGCACTGTCGGCACCCAAACGATGATCCAGAATAAGCAGCTTGGCCTGAGCCAGGCCCTGGCTCAGTTGGCCCAGGTACTGTTCCAGCACGAAGGCTTGGCCCGCAGCGGCGTAGGCTTTTTGTTCGGCGGCAAAGCGCAGGTTCGCTGCTTGGGCACCGGCATTCACCTCGCGGGCACTGGCCTGGGCCTGATCGCGGGCGGTACTGGCTTGAAGCAGCGCCTGGTTGGTCTGTTCGCTGGCGGCACCGCGTTCACGGGCGATCAGCGCCTGGGCGCCAATCTGCGCGGCTTGCACACCGTGATAAGCGTTGGCGGCCCCGGCCGGCGGATGGATCGCCTCGACCACCGTGGCGAGGATTTCCACACCGCTGTCGAGGGTTTGCAGGTCGGCTTGCACGCTGCGGCCAATCTCGTCCGCGAGGCTGGTGCGCTCCTCCCCGAGCAATTCATCCAGGGTGCGCGAGGCAAAATCGTGCACCAGGATGCGGCTGGCGGTGCTGCGGATCAGGGTCGGGATATCCGCGCTGTTGTAGGTGGCGGCAAGCGCGGCCTGATCGGTGAGGCCGATGCGGTAGACAAAGCGCACGTCCATATTGACTATCTGGAAGCCCTGCTTGTCGCCGCTGCTGCTGGCAATAACCTGGGATTTGTCATTCACATGGCTGGCGTCCCACAGGCGGTTGGCGATCAACGGCGCCGGGCCTTCGGCTGCGGCCAACTGCGGTGTGGCGGCGTCACTGACGCTGGTCGCCAGCTCATGCACCACGCCGTTTTCAACATTCAGTACGCGGCCCAACGGCCACGGCAAACCCGCATGCAGCCCGGGGCCGAACACCTCGACCGGTTTACCAAAACGCTCATAAATCCCACGGCCTTGCAGGGGCACTTCATGCACACCGGTCAGCGCCCAACCTACTGCCAGCACCACCAGCAGCACCGGGAAAAAAGCTCGGCGCATATAGGTAAAGGCCCAGATTTGGCGCAGGTCGATGCCAAAGCGGTTGTGCAATTCATGCTGCAACGCCAGCAACGGCTGCGGCGGCCAACGCAGCAGGCCGGCAATAAAACTCTGCGCCATCAAGCGCGGTTCGAGGCGCGGCTGGCGCGGGCTGAACAACGAGAGCACGCCCCTGAGCAGGAATTCCAGCGCTACCAGCGCCGGCAGGAGCCCGATGAAGGTGGCCAGGCGCAGCGGCCAGACCGACTCCGCATTGGCAAACAGCAGGCAGATCGCGCTGAGCACCAGGCAGATAATTGCCATCCGGCTCAATTGCGCCAACTGTGAGGCTTCCGGCCATTGGGCAGCGGTTTCCTGGCCCAGGCGGCGTTCGAATACCAGCAGGCCAAACGCCAGAGCCAAAGCGAGCGCTGCGCCAATACTTGCCGATTGCCCGATGGCAGCAGCGGGCAAGCCCAGGTTCCAGAACTGCAGGATGCTGACCAGCGCCAGCAACGACCAGCCGCCCAACCACAGCACCGGTGCGCCAATCTGCGCCAACAGGCCGTTGCCAAACCGGTTGATCAGGCCCCTATGCCAGGGTGTAGGCTCGATGGATTGTTCGACCGCTTCACCGCTCGGCGCTTCCAGCGCCTGGGCACGCCAATCGGCCACCCACCAGGCCGACTGCAAGCCGGCCACCAGCAGCAGCAGGGCCGACGCGCAATTGATCAATACCACCGGCCAGATCGACACGGGTGCAAACAACGCTACGAACAGCGCCAATATCCAACCACTGAGAGCCAGGGTTGTCAGGCCTATACCGGCCTGGCGCAATCGACGGGCGTGGAACAGCCCCTGCTGAAAACGCGCGAGGCCTTCAACCGAAGACCCGTCAGCCTCTAGATCCACTTGCATCTGCTCAACGCCCATTTGCACACAATTCGTTACGATATAACACGAAGCGTGAAATTTTTGTTCTCAACCCCGTTCGCACATTTAGATCGAGGAGCACTCGCAAAATATCCGTCGGCTGTCCGGCCTTCACAGAGTTACCTCAGGGCACGTCGGGCACTGCTACCTTGAATGACTCTACGCATGTTTCGCCAAACACGATGGGCAACCCGTGAGACAGGGTTGCGCGCCGCACGGCGCAAGTCTCGCTCTACTGCTCGAGTCAAAGCCTCCAGGGACGGGCTCCTAACCATCGGAGCGGGTTCGAGAACAGGCTGAGGCTCGACATGAACCTCTATGATGTCAACGTCCGCCCCCAGTTGATAATCGTAAACTTCCTGTCGCGTGATACCCGTAGCACGCAGGCCGAAAGCAGTCATGATTCTCTGAGTTGAACGGCCATTGCCCTCACTGGCCAAAAACCGCTCCAGCATGCCTTCCTGCTGCTGCGTAGCAAGCAGAGCCTCATTGTTTTGAACGTTCCAGCGCACAATGGCTTGCGGTAAAACACCGTAAAAATTGTTATGCCTTGAAATCATTTCATACTGATGCCAGGTAACGTCGGTAGCATTGGGCCCCTCTACTGGCGCACGGTAGTTTTCCATCAAGCGCCAGCGGCCGGGCAAGAATTCGTTTCTGAACCGATACCTGCCTGGGATTGAAGCAGACGTGTAAGTAGACTCAACGCGGTGCTCGCCATACATACGGTGAGTCATGCTCCTCTCCACGGCGTCCCGGCGCTCGGCGGCGACGTGAGCATCCACGTCACGACGCCGGAATGTCTCTGGATTCTGTCGATAAGCCGGAACATGGGCACTGGAGGAATTATCCGAATAGTCGTCGGCGACTTCCGGAGCCCTGCCATCGTGGTCTCGATACCGGAGCGGATTATTTCGGACCATTCGATACAGATTCAGCCCATCGATTTCGCCCGAGGGATCCGGGTTGATCCAGCGCATCAGCCATGGCGCATAGTAACGCGAACCGTAATAGTACAATCCGGTCGCATCCCGCTCTTGGCCTGAATAACGGATGGTCTTGCCATTAACATGAGTCTGACTTCTGACCGCCCACCACGCCGTACCACCGAAGGGGTAATACCCCTCATGACTGATCACGTCGCCATATTCATCGAGTTCCAACGCAACGCTGCCCAGATGGTCATCAACGTTGTAGCGCCACTGTGGGACAGGTGGTCTCTTGCGACCGTTCGCTCGCCAGTTTAACCGTCGAACTTGACTGCGCCCTACCGCCACGCTGATGACATGCAGGACTTCTCCCGTCGCCGTATCGCTGTGTATCTCCAAACCCGGCAGATACATGACCTGGGCCACATGCTCAACAGACTTTGCCTGCCACACTCGTACCTTGCGTCCACGCTGCCCAGTGCCATGGTAGAAATACCGTTCGTTATCCGCAGGCCCCGCCTTGCGCAGCACCTGGGTGACTTGGTGCAATTGATTACGGGCGTCCCATGTCATCCTCTGCGCGCCGTCCAACATCAACAAATTGCCGTTTGCATCAAACCCATTGGCTAAATCCGGTGGATTCATCTCATCGGCCATGTACATGCTTCGATTACTACGCTCGGCTGTCTTCATCATGCGCAAGGGTTCGCTGCCATGCTTGAGCGTGATTAGATTTCCGCCGAGGTCATAGGTATAAACCTGCGTGTAGTTACGCAACCGACTCGCGTCACCTCCTCCCGGTAGTACAACACCGGGCAGGCCAGGCTGAATGCCGGCCAGGACGCTTTCCCGTCCGGTGGCCTCAATCAAATGGTAAAGCGTGTCGTAGCGATAAGTGCTAACGGGGACAATTCGTTGAGAATCAAACCATTGGGTTGGTTGTGCCCGGTCCTCCAAGCATTGCAGGTTACCCACGGGGTCCCACTGATAATGTAGGTCCTGGAGTACTTTATCCTGCCGGATTGTGTTCAGTCGTAATAGTCGCCCACTGCGGGCGTCGTAGCCGGGCCGGGAAATGACACCATTACCCGCCAGCTGGGATTCGACTTGACCACAAGCGTTATAGCGGACCGCGCTGAGCAGCAATTGCTCCGGTTTTCCATCCTCAGTCAGACTGGATTGAACCAGTTCACCCGCCACGTTGTAGCAATGGCTCTGCACATTCGCCAACGCATCGGTTTGGCGGAGCAACTGATTCAACGCATCGTGATGCCATTGCGTGAGATACCGCATTGCCGCGCCTTGGTGATCTGTCTCCAATAACGCGTCGCGCTCATCCAAAGACTCAGGCCAATCCGCGGGTACCAATGCCTTGAGAAACTGTTGAGTCTGGCCTGCAACGTGCCCCAGCAAACCGTAATCGACAAAAACCTGGCTGCCGACCCCATCGTCATGCCGAACCAGCCGACCGCAACGATTGCCCATTTCAGTCGATGATCCGTACGTCAGCCGCTCGACGAAGGTCTGGAGAGTGGTCGCTGACTCTTCGCTCACACTAACCTGACGTATTTGGGAGTCATAGCACACCCGCCGGACAGTACCCCGCCCATCCCAACTATGCAGCGTTTGAGCTGCGTCGCCCACAAGGTTGACACGCCAGCCCGCATCTACGCTTTCAACACGCAACAGCTGGCCCGACAGACTATGGGTCATAACTTGGTTGGGCTCCCCTGTTTCACCACCCGTTGCCCACAATCGCGTGTCCCATTGTGCATGCACTCGACCAAGGACATCGCGCGAATACCTTTCGGTACGTGCCTGCAGTGCCTCGTCTAATGTCTGTCGGTGATACGCAACGACCGCTACTTGCAACCTACGCGCGTCTGTCACCCTCAGAGTCGGTGTCTGTCGGTGCAAAGTCGAAGACATTTGCGACCCTCTGCGTGTGTAGAGATGTAACTATAGACACGAACTCGATCACCTGCTGTTGAGGCCCCATAGGACGCTCCCACAAGCGGTGATTGATTATGCTCAAGAGCGTGACTAATCCCCTATAAACACGAGCCATCACTGGTGTCGGCTGCGATTAGTCGGCACACTTCAGTCAGTTTTTCGCGGGTTCACGGACAAGGAAGCGCCACCCCCCATGATTTCCATCTACCAACTCAAACCGCGTTTTCAAAACCTGCTGCGGCCTCTCGTGCAGCGCCTTTATGACAACGGCACCACCGCCAACCAGATCACCGTGCTGGCCGGGGTTGTTTCCCTGCTGGTGGGGCTGTTGATCGCGGGCTTTGCCCAACACCTCTGGCTGTTTGCACTGATCCCGCTGTGGATGATTGTGCGCATGGCGCTCAATGCCATCGATGGCATGCTGGCCCGGGAATTCGGCCAACAGTCGCGCCTCGGTGCTTACCTCAATGAATTGTGCGATGTGATCGCCGACAGCGCGCTGATCCTGCCCTTTGCATTGATCCCCGATGTGAGCCTGGCGCCGGTGCTGCTGGTGACGCTGCTTGCGGTATTCAGCGAATACGCCGGAGTGCTGGGGCCGATGGTGGGCGCGTCGCGCCGTTATGACGGGCCCATGGGCAAGAGTGATCGGGCGTTCGTACTCGGGGTGCTGGCCACGGGCGTGGCGCTGGGCTGGCTCGGCGCCGGTTGGGTGGAGGCGGTGATCTGGCTGGTCGCCGCCCTGCTCGCCTATACCTTGGTCAACCGGGTGCGTCAGGGCCTCAAAGAACAACAATCTCTCCCTTCTGCATAGGATTTTGCGATGCGCGAACAGCAACAGCACACCTTCAGTACCCATGATGGCGTCGAGCTTTTCTATCGGCACTGGCCGGCCACGGCAGGTGTCGGGCCGCGCAAGGCGATCCTGTTGTTCCATCGCGGCCATGAGCACTCGGGGCGTATTGCCCACCTGGTGGATGAACTGGGCCTGCCTGAATTCGACTTCTTCGCCTGGGACGCCCGTGGCCACGGCCAATCCCCAGGCGAGCGCGGCGACAGCCCCAGCTTTGCCACCAGCGCCCGCGATGTGCAGACTTTCTGTGACCACATCAATGCCACCTACGGCATCGAGGAGGAAGGCATCGCCGTCATCGCCCAAAGCGTCGGCGCGGTGATCGCGGCCACCTGGGTTCATGATTACGCGCCAAAAATCCGCGCCCTGGTGCTCGCCTCGCCAGCCTTCAAGGTCAAGCTGTACGTGCCCTTCGCCCGCCCCGGCCTGGCACTGATGCGCAAGTTTCGTGGCAACTTTTTCGTCAACAGCTACGTCAAGGCCAAGTTCCTCAGCCATGACCCCGAACGCGTGGCGTCCTACGACAGCGATCCACTGATCACCAAGGCCATTTCGGTGAATGTGCTGCTGGGCCTTTACGAAGCGGCCGACCGGGTTGTCGCCGACGCCCAGGCGATCCAGGTGCCGACCCAACTGCTTATTTCGGGCTCCGACTTTGTGGTGCACCGTAAACCCCAGCAGCAGTTCTTCGACCGCCTCGGCAGCCTTAAAAAAGAGCTGCATATCCTCCCCGGCTTTTTTCACGACACCCTCGGCGAACGTGATCGCGCCGTGGCGGTGACCAGCGCCAAGCGCTTTATCTTGCAGAACTTCGCCCACCCGCTGGACCGCGCTTCTTTACTGGATGCAGACAAACTTGGCGCCACGTGCGCCGAATCCGAATCCCTCGCCGCGCCGTTGCCACGCAATTCACTGCGCGACCTGTACTGGCGCATGACCCGCGCCAGCATGGGCCTGGGCAAGAACCTGTCGGATGGGGTGAAGCTGGGCTTCGACACCGGCTTCGATTCCGGCAGCACCCTGGACTACGTGTATCGCAATAAGCCTACCGGCAAGGGCGGGCTGGGGCGGATGATCGATACCAACTACCTCAACTCCATCGGCTGGCGTGGTATTCGCCAGCGCAAGCTGAACGTCGAAGAGCTGCTGCGCCTGGCCATGGCCAAGCTGCGTGATGATCACCGCGAAGTCCGTATCGTCGATATCGCCGCCGGCCACGGCCGTTACATTCTTGAAGCCTTGCAGGGCGTCTCGCCGTTGCCGGAGTCGATCCTGCTGCGCGACTACAGCGATATCAATGTGCGCGACGGTGGCGCGCTGATTCGCGAAAAGGGTTTGGGGGACATCGCCCAGTTCGTCAAAGGCGACGCGTTCGACCGCGCCGACCTGGCCGCCCTCGACCCCAAGCCGTCCCTGGCCGTGGTGTCTGGCCTGTACGAATTGTTCGCCGATAACGCCATGGTCGGCGGTTCACTGGCGGGCCTGGCCGAAGCCGTGGAGCCAGGTGGTTACCTGGTCTACACCGGCCAACCGTGGCACCCGCAGTTGGAGCTGATTGCCCGTGCGCTTACCAGCCACCGTCAGGGTCAGGCTTGGGTGATGCGCCGGCGCAGCCAGGCGGAAATGGACCAACTCGTCGAAGCAGCGGGCTTTCGCAAGATCACCCAGCGCGTGGATGAGTGGGGCATTTTCACCGTGTCCCTGGCACAGAAGATCTGAACATGCGCGAAACCGGTTTATTGAAACCTGCGATGCTTTGGCTGCTGCTGTTGGCACCGCTGTTTTTCAGCACCTACGGCTTCGCCACCTGGGTCACCAGCCAGCGCAGCGACGTCGGCACCCTGGTGTTCGGCTGGGAAACACACATGCCGTTCTGGGCATGGACCATCGTGCCCTACTGGTCCATCGACCTGCTTTACGGCTTCTCGTTGCTGCTACCCAACACGCGTCATGAGCTCAAACAGCATGCGCTGCGCCTGCTGAGTGCGCAGGTGATAGCCGTGAGTTGCTTCCTGATCTGGCCACTGCGCTTCACGTTTGAGCGGCCGGAACTGGACGGTGTGTTCGGTTGGTTGTTTGCGGTGCTGGCCGGTTTTGACAAGCCCTTCAACCAGGCGCCTTCGCTGCATATCGCGCTGCTGGTGATCCTGTGGGTGATGTACCAACGGCATACTCAAGGATTCTGGCGTTGGGTGGTGCACGGCTGGTTCGCGCTAATCGGGGTTTCGGTGCTGACCACTTATCAACATCACTTTATCGACTTACCCACAGGCGCCCTCGCGGGGTGGTTGTGCGTGTGGTTATGGCCGATGGAGCACCCGAGCCCCTTACTGAATGCACGGCTGACGCGGGATAACCAACGATGGCGGCTAGGGATACGCTATGGGCTGGGCGCAGTGATACTGACAGTGCTGGCCTGCTTATGCGGTGGCGCTTGCCTGTGGCTGCTATGGCCTGCGGTTTCTCTGGGGTTGATCACGGCCAACTACCTCGTACTCGGCGCGTCGGGCTTTCAAAAACGTGAGGATGGCCACCTTACGCCTGCGGCACGCTGGTTATATGCACCTTATCTGGCGGGCGCCTGGATCAATTCGCGGCTGTGGACGCGCAAACATCCTCAGGCCGATCCGATTGTGGATAACGTCTGGCTCGGGCGTATTCCTGCCACCCGCGAGCTGGGTTCATTCAAGGCCATTGTCGACTTATGCGCCGAACTGCCGATTAATCCACAGGGCCGTGCTTACGCCTGCGTGCCCGTGCTGGACCTGATCGCCCCAACCCCCGACGAATGCTTGAAAGCGGCCCACACCATTGAACGCCTGCAAGCGAGCGGCCCCCTGTTGGTGTGCTGTGCCCTCGGTTACTCACGCAGCGCCACCGCCGTCGCCGCCTGGCTGTTGAACACGGGGCGAGCCACCACGGTTGAGCAAGCGCTGGCTATTATTCGTACAGCGCGGGCCGATGTGGTCCTGCACCCCGAACACCGTCAAGCATTGGAGGGTTTGCCAAATGCCTGCTGATATGGAACTCCAGGTCGTCGCCAGCCTGTTGCGCCGCGGCCGCTCCCTGGATCAGTTATCCACAGGCCTGACGCTGCTAGGCGTGCTGTTTGGCCTCGCCCAGCTGCTGTTGGCCAGCATTTCCACCATTTGTCTGCTGTTGGCCCTGTGGATGATCGTGCTGGGCCTGCTGCAAAAGTATTGGGCGCTGCGGGTGGCCTTTGACGCCGACCTGTTCGCCCTGCTCGCTCGCGACACCACCCGCACGCCAGACCTGGACCAGGCCCTGCAAACCCTTGGCCTGCAATCGCCCAAGCGAGCCGGTCGGCCATGGACTGAACGCCGTCGCGGCGCCCTCAAACTGCTGCGTAAACAAGCCTGGCTGCTGGGCGCGCAAGCGCTGTTGACCCTGGGCGTCATTCTCGCCAGCCCTTGGCTACCTTTCGCCGGATAAGGAATTCCCATGTTCGAACCCGTGGTCGCCACGCTGATTACTTCCATGGCCCGCACCGTCACTGGCGCCCGCAGCCTGTGGCTGGGGTGCGCGCCGGTCCCGGTGCAGCGGATCTACTTCGCCAACCACAGCAGCCACGGCGACTTCGTCCTGGTGTGGGCATCACTGCCGCAGAACCTGCGCAAATTCACACGCCCGGTGGCTGGCAGTGATTACTGGAACAAGAGTGCGCTGCGCCGCTACATCATCAATCGAGTGTTCAATGGCGTGCTGATCGACCGTGAGCGCAAGGACCCTGTGGACAACCCATTGCAGCCCATGCTTGCGGCGTTGGAGGGCGGCGATTCGCTGATCATTTTTCCCGAAGGCACGCGCAATCTGGAGGATGGCTTGCTGCCGTTCAAAAGCGGTTTGTACCACCTGGCAAAGAGTTACCCACAGGCCGAGCTGGTCCCGGTGTGGATAGCCAACCTGAACCGGGTTATGCCCAAGGGCCGCGTATTGCCACTGCCCTTGTTATGCACCACCAGCTTCGGTGCCCCCCTGCAACTGGAAGAAGGCGAAGACAAAGCCGACTTCCTTGCCCGCAGCCGCGACGCCCTGCTCGCCCTTGCCCCGGAGCATTCCTGAGATGGATAGCCAAACCCTGATGTTATTTGGCGGCATCGGCGCGATCCTGGTCATCGCCTCGCTGATCGGCCTGATCCTCAAGCTGCGCACCCGTGGCAGCCCGAATGCCGTGATCGACAACCTCAACGCCCGCATCAACGCCTGGTGGGTGATGGTGGTGGTGATCGGCATCGCGTTCTGGCTCGGCACCGGCGCGGTGATCCTGCTGTTCTACGCGGTGTCGTTCTACGCCCTGCGCGAGTTCCTCACCCTCACGCCCACCCGACGCAGCGACTACCCGGCCCTGGTGGCCGCGTTCTACCTGGCCCTGCCGCTGCAATACCTGCTGATCTACGCCGACTGGTACGGGCTGTTCTCGATCTTCATCCCGGTGTACGTGTTCCTGCTGCTGCCGATCCTCGCCTCCCTGGGCGGCGACAGTACGCACTTTCTGGAACGGGCATCGAAGGTGCAATGGGGGCTGATGATCGCCGTGTTCTGCGTGTCTTTCGTCCCGGCACTACTGACCTTGGACATACCGGGCTACGAAGGCCGCAACCTGCTGCTGATCGCCTATCTGGTGATCGTGGTGCAACTGTCGGACGTATTGCAGTACGTGTGCGGCAAGCTGTTCGGCAAACGCAAGATCGCGCCCAACCTGTCGCCATCGAAAACCGTGGAAGGGTTTGTGGGCGGAATTCTGCTGTCCTCCTTGATCGGCGCGGCGCTGTGGTGGACCACACCGTTCAATCCCTGGCAGTCGTTTCTGATCGCGCTGCTGATCAACTTGCTGGGGTTTGCGGGAGGGATTGTGATGTCGGCGATCAAGCGTGACCGCGGTGTGAAGGACTGGGGGCACATGATCGAAGGACACGGCGGGATGTTGGATCGGCTGGATTCGGTGTGCTTTGCGGCGCCGATCTTCTTTCATCTCGTGCGCTACTGGTGGACCTGACCCACACCTTTCTCAAACCCGATGGAGATCAAAATGTGGCAGCTGGCTTGCCTGCGAAAGCGGTAGTGCAGTAACAGATGCAGCGACTGACACGCCGCCTTCGCGGGCAAGCCCGCTCCCACAGGGGATATGCGCCTGCCTGTAGGTTTTATGGTGCTTTCAATGCCTCTAGCCAGTGATCTCGATATAGCTAGACTCTCCGCCTCCGGTCGCACCCGATAGCCAGCCCCAAACGAAACTCAGGGTAGTGCGCCCTGCGTGATCAACACCTACCGTGCCTCGTGACCACCCTGCGAGCAGCTCCCCGTCCAGGGTGACGCACTGATAAAGCAGCTCGATAGTATCTGGGCCGGTGACCCGCCCGACCTGCGTTCCCAGGCGAATTCGGCCACCCTGATAAATGCTCGAAATCACCCCGTCTTCGACTTTGTAATGAAACACGGTGCCGGTACCGGACAAGCCTTGCGCGTTATTCGCGACCACAAACCGACGATTGTGCAGACGTGCGTGGACGGTAGCAGAAGGGCTTTGCATCAATACGCATCCTTGAATTGAGCGAATCCAGAACGAAAAAAAGGGGCTGTTTAAAACAGCCCCTATTGGGTACGTCAGTAAGGCTTATTCCACCGTCACCGACTTCGCCAGATTACGCGGCTGGTCAACGTCGGTGCCTTTGAGCACGGCCACGTAGTACGACAGCAACTGCAGCGGGATGGTGTAGAGGATCGGCGACAGCGTGTCGTGGATATGCGGCATGTTGATGACGTGGGTGCCTTCACCGTTGGTCATGCCGGCTTTTTCATCTGCGAAAACGATCAGTTGGCCGCCACGGGCGCGTACTTCCTGCAGGTTGGATTTGAGCTTCTCCAGCAGTTCGTTGTTCGGCGCCACGGTAACCACCGGCATGTCGTCGTCCACCAGGGCCAACGGGCCGTGCTTCAGCTCGCCGGCCGGGTAGGCTTCGGCGTGGATGTACGAGATTTCCTTGAGTTTCAGCGAGCCTTCCATCGCCACCGGGTATTGCGCGCCACGGCCCAGGAACAGGGTGTGGTTCTTGTCAGCGAACAGCTCGGCGACTTTTTCCACGGTGCTGTCCATGGCCAAGGCTTCACCCAGGCGGGTCGGCAGGCGACGCAGTTCTTCCACCAGGGTGGCTTCGACACCTTCGGCGAGGGTGCCGCGCACTTGGCCCAAGGACAGGGTCAGCAGCAACAGGCCCACCAGTTGGGTGGTGAAGGCTTTGGTGGAGGCCACGCCGATTTCGCGACCGGCCTGGGTCAGCAGGGTCAGGTCGGATTCACGCACCAGGGAGCTGATGCTGACGTTGCAAATCGCCAGACTGCCGAGGAAGCCCAGCTCCTTGGCGTTGCGCAAGGCAGCCAGGGTATCGGCGGTTTCACCAGACTGGGAAATGGTCACGAACAGGGTGTCGGGCTGCACCACGACCTTGCGGTAGCGGAACTCGCTGGCGACTTCGACCTGGCACGGGATGCCGGCCAGTTCTTCCAACCAGTAACGCGCCACCATACCGGCGTGGTAGCTGGTGCCACAGGCGACGATCTGCACGTTGCGCACTTTGGCGAACAGTTCGGCGGCTTGCGGGCCGAAAGCGTTCACCAATACTTGGTTCTGGCTCAGGCGACCTTCCAGGGTGCGCTGTACCACGGATGGTTGCTCGTGGATTTCCTTGAGCATGAAGTGGCGGAACTCGCCTTTGTCGGCGGCTTCGGCACCGTCGCGGTATTGCACGGCTTCGCGCTCGACGGACTGACCATTCACATCCCAGATCTGCACGCTTTCACGGCGGATGTCGGCAATGTCGCCTTCTTCCAGATACATGAAGCGGTCGGTCACTTGGCGCAGGGCCAGTTGGTCAGAGGCAAGGAAGTTCTCGCCCAGGCCCAGGCCGATCACCAATGGGCTGCCACTGCGTGCGGCAACCAGGCGGTCAGGCTGGCTGGCGCTGATCACGGCCAGGCCGTAGGCGCCATGCAGTTCCTTGACCGTGGCCTTGAGGGCGGTGGTCAGGTCGCTTTGATCCTTGAGCTTGTGGTTGAGCAGGTGGGCGATCACTTCGGTGTCAGTGTCCGAGGTGAACACATAGCCTAGGCCCTTGAGCTGTTCACGCAGCACTTCGTGGTTTTCGATGATGCCGTTGTGCACCACGGCCAGGTCGCCGGAGAAGTGCGGGTGAGCGTTACGCTCGCACGGTGCACCGTGGGTGGCCCAACGGGTGTGGGCAATGCCCAGGCGGCCTGCCAGCGGCTCACCGGCCAGGGCTTGGTCCAGTTCGCTGACCTTGCCCGGGCGGCGCATGCGCTCCAGCTTGCCGGCGTTGGTGAAGACGGCCACACCGGCGCTATCGTAGCCGCGGTATTCGAGGCGCTTGAGGCCTTCGATCAGGATGGCAGTAACGTTACGTTCGGCGACTGCGCCAACAATTCCACACATGGTGTTTCTCCTAGATGATTGCCGCGCATATCAGCGTAATGCCGCGGGCTTGGATCTGGTCGCGGGCCTCGAGCGGCAGGCGATCATCGGTAATAAGGGTATGGACGCTGCTCCAGGGCAGTTCCAGGTTGGGAATCTTGCGGCCGATCTTGTCGGATTCGACCATCACCACCACTTCACGGGCGACCTCGGCCATCACACGGCTCAAGCCCAGCAGTTCGTTGAAGGTAGTGGTACCGCGCTGCAGGTCGATGCCATCGGCACCGATGAACAGCTGGTCAAAGTCATAGGAACGCAGCACCTGCTCAGCGACCTGGCCCTGGAACGAATCCGAATGTGGGTCCCAGGTACCCCCGGTCATCAACAGCACCGGCTCGTGTTCCAATTCGCTCAAGGCGCGGGCCACGTTCAGGGAGTTGGTCATCACCACCAGGCCCGGCTGATGGCCCAGTTCGGGGATCATCGCGGCGGTAGTGCTGCCGCTGTCGATGATGATGCGCGCATGTTCACGCAAACGCTTCACGGCCGCACGGGCGATGGCGCGCTTGTAGGCCGAGATGGGCTGGGCAGCGTCGCCCACCAGCTCTTGGGGCATAGTGATTGCACCGCCGTAGCGACGCAGGAGCAAGCCGTTACTTTCGAGGGCAGCAAGGTCCTTGCGGATGGTCACTTCCGAAGTTTCGAAATGTTTGGCCAACTCGTCCACGCTGACTTCGCCCTGCTCGTTGAGCAAGGTGAGGATATTGTGGCGTCGCTGGGGGGTGTTTCGTTTCGACATGGTAGTGATAAGTTTCGTTCCGAAAGATAACGAAGGCAATCAAAACCTATTGGGGAAAGATCGTCAAGAGGCGGAAGGCATTTTTGTAGAGCTTTCGGACATGCCACTAAACAACTGTGGGAGCTGGCTTGCCTGCGATAGCTGCGTGTCAGGCGACATCATGATGAATGTCAGACCGCTATCGCAGGCAAGCCAGCTTCCACAGGAGTGAGTCTCAACCTATCGAGTTGTGGATAACTCAGCTCTTTTTGATCTTGACCGGGCGTTTCCAGCCGTCGATGTTGCGTTGGCGGGCGCGGGCAACGGCCAGTTGGGACTTATCCACATCCTGGTTGATGGTCGAGCCCGCTGCGGTGTTGGAACCATCACCGATGGTCACGGGAGCAACCAGCGAGTTATTGGACCCGATGAACACGTCTTCACCAATGGTGGTCTGGTACTTGTTGGCACCGTCATAGTTGCAGGTGATGGTGCCAGCGCCGATGTTGGTGCGTGCGCCGATGACGGCATCCCCCAGATAAGTCAGGTGGCCGACTTTGGCGCCTTCGCCGAGGTGAGCGTTTTTCAGTTCGACAAAGTTACCCACATGGGCCTGGGCCCCCAGCTCACTACCCGGACGCAAGCGCGCAAACGGCCCGGCATCGCTGCCCTCACCCATCACGGCACCGTCGATATGGCTGTTGGCCTTGACCACCACGCCTTTGCGCAAGGTGCTGTCCTTGATCACGCAGTTCGGACCGATGACCACACCGTCTTCAATGATCACGCGGCCTTCGAGGATCACATTGATATCGATCAGGACGTCGCGGCCCACCGTGACTTCGCCACGTACATCGAAACGCGCCGGGTCTCGCAGGGTCACGCCCTGGGCCATCAGGCGCAGGCCTTCGCGCAGTTGATAGTGACGTTCCAGCTCTGCCAGTTGTTTGCGGTCGTTGGCGCCCTGCACTTCCATCGGATGGTGGGGCTGCTCGGTGGCGACCAGCAGGCCATCGCTGACGGCCATCTCGATGACGTCGGTGAGGTAGTACTCGCCCTGAGCGTTGTTGTTGGACAGGCGGCTCATCCAGTCGGCGAGCTTGTTGGCAGGCACGGCGAGAATGCCGGTATTGCCTTCAGTAATCGCGCGCTGGGCTTCGCTGGCATCTTTGTGTTCAACGATGGCAGCCACCTTGCCGTCGGCGTTGCGCACAATGCGGCCGTAGCCCGTAGGGTCATCCAGCTCAACGGTCAGCAGGCCCATCTGGCCAGGCACCACGTGCTTGAGCAGGCGTTGCAAGGTTTCCACTTCAATCAGCGGGACATCGCCGTAGAGGATCAATACCGTGTCCGCAGTGATGAAAGGCACAGCCTGCGCGGTCGCGTGGCCGGTGCCCAGTTGCTTGTCTTGCAATACGAAATTCAGATCGTCCGCAGCCAGACGCTCACGGACCACGTCGGCACCGTGGCCAATCACCACATGAATACGTTGTGGGTCCAACTGGCGGGCACTGTGGATAACATGGCCCAGCATGGAGTTGCCGGCAACCGGATGCAGTACCTTGGGCAGGGCTGAACGCATGCGGGTGCCCTGGCCTGCGGCGAGAATGACGATTTCAAGAGACATGAATGGCTACCAATCCTGGGCGGTCCGGGTTCAGACCAAAGAAGTGTTTTGCAAAAAAAGAAAAAGGGTAGCCGAGGCTACCCTTTTTAATCAATCACGCATGAAACAAAACGGCGACGCCGCTTACTTCTTGCGGATCTGCTGGAGAGTACGCAGCTGGGCTGCGGCCTCGGCCAGACGGACTGCAGCAGCGCTGTAGTCGAAGTCTGCGCCTTTTTCGTTCAGCGCCTTCTCGGCAGCCTTGACGGCTTCCTGAGCGGAGGCTTCATCCAGGTCGCCAGCACGTTGCACGGTGTCGGCAAGTACCTTGACCATGTTCGGCTGAACCTCGAGGAAACCACCGGAGATGTAAAACACCTCACGTTCCCCGCCTTGCTTGGTCAGAGTGATCGGACCTGGCTTCAAGCTTGTGATCAGCGGGGCGTGACCCATGGCGATACCAAGATCACCCAGGTCACCGTGCGCTGTTACAAACTCGACCAGACCGGAGAAAATTTCTCCTTCCGCGCTGACGATATCGCAATGGACTGTCATAGCCATCTGATTGCCTCAACCTGATGAGCGCCCGTTTCCGGGCGCCAGGATTACAGTTTCTTGGCTTTCTCGATCGCTTCTTCGATGCCGCCGACCATGTAGAACGCTTGTTCTGGCAGGTGGTCGTAGTCACCGTTGAGGATGCCTTTGAAGCCAGCAATGGTGTCTTTCAGGGAAACGTATTTACCCGAGGCACCGGTGAAGACTTCAGCCACGAAGAACGGCTGCGACAAGAAACGCTGGATCTTACGAGCACGGTTTACCAACTGCTTGTCGGCTTCCGACAGCTCGTCCATACCCAGGATCGCAATGATGTCCTTCAGTTCTTTGTAACGCTGCAGCACGTACTGAACACCGCGAGCGGTGTCGTAGTGCTCCTGGCCGATCACGTTCGGGTCCAGCTGGCGCGAAGTCGAGTCGAGTGGATCGACCGCTGGGTAGATACCCAGGGAAGCGATGTCACGGGACAGAACGACGGTGGCGTCCAAGTGGGCGAAGGTGGTGGCTGGCGACGGGTCGGTCAAGTCATCCGCAGGTACGTATACCGCTTGGATCGAGGTGATCGAACCTTCCTTGGTCGAAGTGATACGCTCTTGCAGAACGCCCATCTCTTCAGCCAGGGTCGGCTGGTAACCTACTGCCGAAGGCATACGGCCCAGCAGTGCGGATACTTCAGTACCGGCCAGGGTGTAACGGTAGATGTTGTCGACGAACAGCAGAACGTCGTTACCTTCGTCACGGAACTTCTCGGCCATGGTCAGGCCAGTCAGGGCTACGCGCAGACGGTTTCCCGGCGGCTCGTTCATCTGACCGTAAACCAGTGCCACTTTGTCCAGAACGTTGGAGTCCTTCATCTCGTGGTAGAAGTCGTTACCCTCACGAGTACGCTCACCAACACCTGCGAACACGGAATAACCGCTGTGCTCGATGGCGATGTTACGGATCAGTTCCATCATGTTTACGGTCTTGCCAACACCGGCACCACCGAACAGACCGACTTTACCGCCTTTGGCGAACGGGCAAACCAAGTCGATGACCTTGATGCCGGTTTCCAGCAGGTCGTTGCCGCCCGCTTGTTCTGCGAACGAAGGTGCTGCGCGGTGAATGCCCCAGCGCTCTTCGGTGGCAATCGGGCCAGCTTCGTCGATCGGGTTGCCCAGTACGTCCATGATCCGGCCCAGAGTCGCTTTACCGACCGGTACGGAGATGGCAGCGCCAGTGTCGACAACGTCCAGACCGCGCTTCAAGCCTTCGGTGGAACCCATCGCAATGGTACGAACTACGCCGTCGCCCAGCTGCTGCTGAACTTCCAGGGTAGTTTCCGCGCCTTGTACTTTCAGCGCGTTGTAGATGCTCGGTACGCTGTCGCGTGGAAATTCCACGTCGATAACGGCGCCGATGATTTGAACGATACGTCCGCTACTCATAGCTGGATCCTCTGAATATTTGAACCGTTAAACCGCGGCAGCGCCGCCGACGATTTCCGAGATCTCTTGGGTGATCGCAGCCTGACGCGCCTTGTTGTAGATCAGCTGCAAATCGCTGATCAGATCACCGGCGTTATCGGTAGCGTTTTTCATCGCGATCATCCGCGCCGCTTGTTCAGCTGCGTTGTTCTCGACCACCGCCTGGTACACCTGCGACTCCACGTAGCGCACCATCAAGCCGTCAAGCAGCTCTTTGGCGTCTGGTTCGTAGAGGTAGTCCCAGTGGTGCTTGAGTTCCTGATCCGGAGTCGCCACCAGTGGAATCAATTGCTCCACGGTTGGCTGCTGGGTCATGGTGTTGATGAACTTGTTGGATACCACGGAGAGGCGGTCAATACGGCCTTCCAGGTACGCATCCAGCATCACCTTCACACTGCCGATCAAATCATTGATCGACGGCTCTTCACCCAGGTGGCTGATAGCTGCAACGACGTTACCGCCGAAGTTGCGGAAAAAGGCCGCACCCTTGCTACCAACAACACACAGATCAATCTCGACGCCGTTTTCGCGGTTTACCGCCATGTCCTTGACCAGGGCCTTGAACAGGTTGGTATTCAGACCACCGCACAAACCACGGTCACTGCTCACTACCACATAACCCACACGCTTGACGGCGCGGTCGATCATGAACGGGTGGCGGTATTCCGGGTTGGCGTTGGCCAGATGCCCAATTACCTGGCGGATACGCTCCGCATAAGGACGGCTAGCAGCCATGCGCATTTGTGCCTTGCGCATTTTGCTGACCGCCACTTTTTCCATGGCGCTGGTAATTTTTTGCGTGCTTTTGATGCTCGCAATCTTACTGCGAATCTCTTTTGCGCCTGCCATGTAACACCTATCAGGTTAGCAAGCGGGAGCCTTGCGGCTCCCGCTGCGGCTTACCAGGTTTGGGTGGCCTTGAACTTCTCGATACCGGCTTTCATGCCAGCGTCGATATCGTCATTGAAGTCACCCTTCACGTTGATCTTCGCCATCAATTCGGCGTGATCGCGGTTGAAGTAAGCAATCAGCGCTTGTTCAAAGCTGCCGACCTTGGCGATTTCAACGTCGGTCAGGAACCCACGCTCAGCGGCATACAGCGACAACGCCATGTCAGCGATCGACATTGGGGCGTATTGCTTCTGCTTCATCAACTCGGTAACGCGCTGACCATGCTCAAGTTGCTTACGGGTCGCTTCGTCCAGGTCAGAAGCGAACTGGGCGAATGCCGCCAGTTCACGATACTGAGCCAGAGCGGTACGGATACCACCGGAGAGCTTCTTGATGATCTTGGTCTGAGCGGCACCACCCACACGGGATACCGAAACACCGGCGTTCACTGCAGGGCGGATGCCCGAGTTGAACATGGCCGATTCCAGGAAGATCTGACCGTCAGTGATGGAAATCACGTTGGTCGGAACGAACGCGGAAACGTCGCCAGCCTGGGTTTCGATGATCGGCAGTGCGGTCAGGGAACCGGTTTTGCCGGTCACTGCGCCGTTGGTGAACTTCTCTACGTACTCTTCGGAAACGCGGGATGCGCGCTCCAGCAGACGGGAGTGGAGATAGAACACGTCGCCTGGGTAAGCTTCACGGCCTGGTGGACGGCGCAGCAGCAGGGAAATCTGGCGATAAGCCACTGCTTGCTTGGACAGATCGTCATAAACGATCAGCGCGTCTTCACCGCGGTCGCGGAAGAATTCACCCATGGTGCAGCCGGAGTACGGTGCCAGGAATTGCAGCGCAGGAGATTCCGAAGCACTGGCAGCCACGATGATCGTGTTGGCCAGGGCGCCGTTTTCTTCCAGCTTGCGAACTACGTTGGCGATGGTCGATTGCTTCTGACCGATGGCTACGTAGACGCAGAAAATGCCGCTGTCTTTCTGGTTGATGATCGCGTCGATCGCCAGAGCGGTTTTACCGATCTGACGGTCACCGATGATCAGCTCACGCTGGCCACGGCCGACTGGGATCATGGCATCGACAGCCTTGTAGCCAGTCTGTACAGGCTGGTCTACCGACTTACGCCAGATCACGCCTGGAGCAACTTTCTCGACCGCGTCGGTCTCGGTGTTGCCCAGTGGACCTTTACCGTCAACAGGGTTACCCAGTGCGTCGACTACGCGACCCAGCAGTTCCTTACCAACCGGAACTTCCAGGATGCGGCCTGTGCACTTGGCGCTCATGCCTTCAGCCAGACTGGTGTACGCGCCCAATACAACGGCACCTACGGAGTCTTGCTCCAGGTTGAGGGCCATACCGTAGACGCCGCCCGGAAACTCGATCATCTCGCCGTACATTACGTCGGCCAGACCGTGAATCCGCACGATGCCGTCAGATACGCTGACGACAGTGCCTTCGTTACGGGCTTGGGAGGTCACATCGAGCTTGTCGATGCGGCCCTTGATAATTTCACTTATTTCGGAAGGATTGAGTTGCTGCATTGCTCTGCTGCCCCTTCAAACTCAAGATTTCAATGCTTCGGCAAGTTTCGCGATTTTGCCGCGAATCGAGCCATCGATAACCAGGTCGCCGGCACGGATAACAACACCACCAATAAGCGATGCGTCCTCCGAAGCTTGCAGGCGCACTTCCCGATTGAGTCGTGCACTGAGAACCTTGGCGAGTTTGTCTTGCTGTTCTTGGTTCAATGCGAAAGCACTGGTCACTTCAACGTCTACCGATTTCTCTGCTTCGGCCTTGTACAGGTCGAACAGAGCGGCGATCTCCGGCAATAGCGGGAGACGGTCGTTTTCGGCAATGACGTGGATGAAGTTCTGCACCTTCACATCAAACTTGTCGCCGCACACTTCAATAAAAGTGGCGGCCTTGTCTGCGCTCGTCAGGCGCGGGGCCTTGAGCACGCGCTGCATGGTGTCGTCTTGCGACACTGCTGCAGCCAGGCCGAGCATGGCTGACCAAGAGGCCAGCTGCTGGTGGGCCTGGGCGTGCTCGAAGGCTGCCTTAGCGTAAGGTCGGGCCAACGTGGTCAGTTCTGCCATGATCGCCCTCGCTTAAATTTCAGCAGCCAGTTTGTTAACCAGCTCCGCGTGCGCGTTTTGATCGATTGTGGCACCGAGGATCTTCTCAGCACCGCCAACGGCCAGAGCACCCAGTTGGGCACGCAGCGCGTCTTTGACACCGTTCAGTTCCTGTTCGATCTCGGCATGAGCCGAAGCCTTCACACGGTCAGCTTCGACGCGGGCTTTTTCAACAGCCTCTTCGACGATCTGGTTACCGCGTTTCTTGGCTTGCTCAATGATCTCGGCTGCCTGTGCTTTAGCTTCGCGCAGTTGCTGACCCACTTTCTCGTGGGCCAACTCCAGGTCGCGAGCTGCACGGCTGGCAGCGTCCAAACCATCCGCGATCTTCTTCTGACGTTCGTGCAAAGCCGCGATGACCGGAGGCCACACGAACTTCATGCAAAACACTACAAAAATGAAGAACGCAACGGATTGGCCAATCAGGGTTGCATTAATGTTCACGCCAACACCTCGCTCATTCGTTGTCCATCACCCCAATCACTCGAAAAGTCGAGTGATTAGCCAGCGAGTTGACCAACGAAGGGGTTCGCGAAGGTGAAGAACAGTGCGATACCAACGCCGATCATGGTCACGGCGTCGAGCAGGCCGGCGACGATGAACATTTTAACTTGCAGCATTGGGACCATTTCTGGCTGACGCGCTGCGCCTTCCAGGAATTTGCCGCCCAGCAGGCCGAAACCAATGGCAGTACCCAGGGCGCCCAGGCCGATCAACAGTGCAACAGCGATAGCGGTTAGACCAACTACAGTTTCCATCTTTCCTCCCGACTTTTACGTCGTATGGTTTAGGTTTTTTAGATTTTAAAGCGGTAAAACAAATCGTTTCATAGCCCTGTTGGGCCACCTTCCCGTTTGACCGGGAAGGACATCAGACTAGTCGAGACTGGTCTTAATGGTTCTCTTCGTGCGCCATCGACAGGTAGACGATGGTCAGCATCATGAAGATGAAGGCCTGCAGGGTAATGATCAGGATGTGGAACACAGCCCACGCCCACTGCAGAACTACGCCCAGGCCGCTAAGCCAGAGCAGACCGCTGCCGAACATCACAGCGATCAGAATGAACACCAGCTCGCCGGCATACATGTTGCCGAACAGTCGCAGAGCCAGGGAAATCGGCTTGGCGATCAGGGTGACGAATTCCAGCAGGAAGTTCACCGGGATCAGCAGGGCTTGAACGAAGATGTTCTTGCTGCCGAACGGGTGCAGGGTCAGTTCGCCGATGAAGCCGCCGATGCCCTTGACCTTGATGCTGTAGAAAATGATCAGCGCGAATACCGACAGAGCCATGCCCAGTGTGGCGTTCGGGTCAGTGGTGGATACGGCGCGGAATGGAATGTGCGGGTCGCCGGAGATCGCCATGGCCAACTGAGGAATCCAGTCCACCGGAATCAGGTCGACGGCGTTCATCAGGAACACCCAGACGAAGATGGTCAGTGCCAGCGGTGCAATCACCGGGCTACGGCCATGGAAGCTGTCTTTCACGCTGCCATCGACGAATTCGACCAATACTTCAACGAAGTTCTGCAAAGCACCTGGCTGACCGGAAGTCGCCTTCTTTGCCGCCATGCGGAAAATCAGAACGAAGATCAGGCCCAATGCGACCGACCAACCCAGAGTATCCAGGTGGAAAGCCCAGAAACCCATTTCTTTGGCTTCTGCTGCGGTGTGGGCAAAGCCCCAGCCGCCATTAGGAAGCTGACCGAAGGTCAGGTTCTGCAAGTGGTGCTGGATATAGCCCGAAGCGGTTGTTTCTGCCATGGTTGCCTCAAACGCCCTAAGGTTTCGAAAGTCTTGTTTTCATTAGCAGGGGAGCGAACCAGCTGACCAGTTGGGTCAACACGAAGACGCCGAATACAGCCAGCGGCGCCAATGGCTTCACACCTGCAAAGGTCAGTGCAAACAGCACTGCCGTCAAAATCAGTTTCCCCGCCTCGCCGGCATAAAAAGACCGGACGATAGCCTGGGCTGCTCGGGCGCCGGAAAACCGAAAGGCCCTGTGAGCAAAATACATATTGGGCAGCAAGGCTATCAGGCCTCCGCAGAGTCCTGAATACCCGGCTACGACTCCATGCCAATACCAAAGCGCCAATGCGGCGATCAGCAAAATGACAAATTGAGCCAGTAGAACCGGAAAAACAGCCAAGCGATGGAACGGCAACGTGTTTGGCGTGCGGGTTTCCATCACTCTTGCTCCTCAATGGTCGGCTGCCGGAAATCAATAACTTGGCATAATTTGTGCCGACAAAATGCGCGCAGAGTATAGGGGCGGTTCAGCCCCTATTCAACTGTCGGGTAGTGATTTCCGATCACGCGCTACATAAGCAAATGTTTCAGCGGATGTGGGCAAGGACGCCTTGAAGCTCGTCAAGGGAGTTATATCCGATGACCAATTGCCCTTTGCCCTTCTTGCCGTGACGAATTTGCACCGCAGAGCCCAGGCGCTCGGCCAGGCGCTGCTCGAGTCGCGCGATATCCGGATCAGGTTTGGCGGTTTCGACCGGTGCAGGTTTGCCGCTGAGCCACTGGCGCACCAGCGCTTCAGTCTGACGCACGGTCAGGCCTCGTGCGACAACGTGTCGCGCCCCTTCAACCTGTTGATTTTCCGGCAAACCGAGCAACGCACGGGCATGGCCCATTTCCAGGTCGCCGTGGGACAACATGGTCTTGATCACTTCCGGCAGCGCGATCAAACGCAACAAGTTGGACACGGTGACGCGGGACTTGCCCACTGCCTCGGCCACTTGTTGCTGGGTGAGCTGGAATTCCTGCTGCAAACGCTGCAACGCAATCGCTTCTTCGATCGGGTTGAGGTCTTCACGCTGGATATTCTCGATCAACGCCATGGCGATCGCGGTTTCATCCGGCACATCGCGCACCATCGCCGGGATGGTTTCCTTGCCGGCCTGCTGGCTGGCACGCCAGCGGCGCTCCCCGGCGATGATCTCAAAGCGGCCACCGCCAATGGGGCGCACCACGATGGGCTGCATCACGCCCTGGGCCTTGATCGAGTTGGACAGTTCTTCCAGGGCCTGGGGGTCCATGTCCCGACGTGGCTGGTATTTGCCCCGCTGGATCAGGTCCAGCGGCAAGTGCTGCAGCTCGCGCTCGTCGGCCTGCACCGCTTGTTCTTCAAGCGATGTGACGGTCGGACCACTCAACAGTGCATCCAGTCCACGTCCGAGACCTCGTTTCTTGACGGCCATGGGGATTCCTTAAGTTGGCTGGGCTGCAGCGGTGCGTGAATTACGGCGTTGGCGGCGAACCATCTCGCCAGCCAATGCCAGGTAGGCAATGGCACCACGCGAGGATTTGTCGTACGCCAGCGCGGGCATGCCATAGCTTGGCGCTTCGGCCAGGCGGATGTTGCGTGGAATCACGGTGTCGTACAACTGATCGCCAAAGTGTTCCTTGAGCTGCGCCGACACATCGTTCATCAGGCTCAGGCGCGGGTCATACATCGTACGCAGCAGGCCTTCGACTTTCAGGTTCGGGTTGAGCAACTCGGCAATTCGCTTGATGTTATCCACAAGGTCGCTCAAGCCTTCGAGAGCGAAGTACTCGCACTGCATGGGGATAATTACCCCATCGGCGGCAACCAGCGCGTTAAGCGTGAGCATCGACAGCGACGGTGGACAGTCGATCAAAATGTAATCGTAGTTTTCGCGAATGGGCGCCAGGGCGCTGCGCAGACGGCTTTCTTTCATCTGCATTTCCAGCAGCACCACTTCCGCCGCGGTCAGATCGCGGTTGGCCGGCAGCAGTTGGTAACCGCCGTGCTCGGAATAGTGCATGGCCTGGGCCAGGTCGCATTCGCCAATCAGCAAATCGTAGACCGAGTTTTCCAGGCCGTGTTTATCCACACCGCTACCCATGGTGGCGTTGCCCTGTGGATCGAGATCGATCAACAGCACCCGACGCTTGGTCGCGACCAGGGATGCTGCGAGGTTGATACAGGTGGTGGTTTTACCCACGCCACCTTTCTGGTTCGCTATCGCGAATACCTTAGCCATTCTTGCTTGTGTTCCCAATCATGCCGTGCGGCGCAGTATCAGCAGATGGCGTTGGCCTTGGCAACCAGGTACGGCCAAGGCGTGTTCGCTATCGAGGTGGAAGTCTGCCGGCAATGCTAACAGCTCGTCGCTTGGATGAACGCCCTTCATTGCCAACCAGCGGGTATCACGGTCGCCCAGGTGGCGTGTCCAGTTGCTGAAGTTCTCCATGCTGCTGAACGCCCGAGACACGATCCCGTTGAAAGGCAGTTCAGGCGTGAATGCTTCGACACGACTGTGGATAACTTGCAGGTTATCCAGCTTGAGTTCGAGTTTGACCTGGGTCAGGAAGCGGGTTTTCTTGCCGTTGCTGTCCAGGCAGGTCACGTGGGACTCGGGAAACAGGATCGCCAACGGGATGCCAGGCATGCCGCCGCCGCTGCCCACATCGAGCCAACGGCCATTTTCGATAAACGGCATCACGCTGAGGCTGTCGAGCAAATGCCGCGACACCATCTCGTCTGGGTCACGCACTGCTGTCAGGTTGTAAGCCTTGTTCCATTTGATCAACAGGGCCAGGTAGCCCAGCAGTAGCTCATGCTGGGGTTCGGTCAGGGCTACGCCCAACTGGCGCGCTCCTGTGGATAACTCTTCGGCGTGTTGCGAGGTGACCAACGAACTCAAGCGCTTTGCTCCAACTGACGGCCCGCGCCGCGTTTTTTCAAATGAATCATCAACAGCGAGATGGCTGCCGGAGTGACGCCAGGGATACGTGAAGCCTGCCCGAGGGTTTCCGGCCGAGTTATCCCCAACTTGCTTTGAATTTCTTTCGATAACCCGGAAATTCCGGTGTAGTCGATATCCACAGGAAGTTTGGTGTCTTCACTGGCGCGCAGCCGAGCGATCTCGTCCTGCTGGCGATCAATGTAGCCTGCGTATTTGGTCTTGATTTCAACCTGTTCGGCAACCTGTGGGTCTTCTGCGCCCTGGCCAGTCACTTCGACCAGACCAGCGTAGTCGATTTCCGGGCGGGAAAGCAGGTTGAGCAAGTTGTATTCATGGGTCAACGGCGTGCCGAATTTTTCTGCAATGGCGTCGCCTTGCTCCGTGCCCGGGCGAACCCAGGTACTTTTCAGACGCTGTTCTTCGAGCGCAATGCTTTCGCGTTTTTTGCAGAAGGCCGCCCAGCGGGCGTCATCGACCAGGCCCAGCTCGCGACCTTTTTCGGTCAAGCGCAGGTCGGCGTTGTCTTCGCGCAGGATCAGACGGTATTCCGCCCGAGATGTGAACATCCGGTACGGTTCCTGGGTACCCAGGGTAATCAGGTCGTCGACCAATACGCCGATGTAGGCTTCATCGCGACGCGGGCACCAGCTGTCTTTGCCTTGTGCACGCAATGCTGCGTTGGTCCCGGCCAGCAAACCTTGGGCCCCGGCTTCTTCATAACCGGTAGTGCCGTTGATTTGGCCGGCGAAGAACAGGCCGCCGATCACTTTGGTTTCCAGGCTGTATTTCAGGTCGCGCGGGTCGAAGTAGTCGTACTCGATGGCGTAGCCCGGACGCACGATGTGCGCGTTTTCCATACCGCGAATCGACTGCACGATCTGGATTTGCACATCGAACGGCAGCGAAGTGGAAATTCCGTTGGGGTACAGCTCGTGGGTGGTCAAGCCTTCGGGTTCGATAAAGACCTGGTGGCTTTCCTTGTCGGCAAAGCGGTGGATCTTGTCTTCGATCGACGGGCAATAACGCGGGCCAATGCCTTCGATCACCCCGGAATACATCGGCGAACGATCAAGGTTCGCGGCAATGATTTCGTGGGTTCGGGCGTTGGTGTGGGTAATCCAGCAGCTGACCTGTTTCGGGTGCTGTTCTTTGGAACCCATGAACGACATGACCGGGATCGGCGTGTCGCCGGCTTGCTCGGTCATCATCGAGAAATCCACAGAACGCCCATCAATGCGTGGCGGGGTTCCGGTTTTCAAACGGCCGACGCGCAGCGGTAGTTCACGCAGACGTTTTGCCAGGGCAATTGACGGCGGGTCACCGGCACGACCACCGGAATAATTTTGCATACCGATGTGGATAAGTCCGCCGAGGAACGTGCCCGTGGTCAGTACGACCGAATCTGCATGAAAACGCAGACCCATTTGCGTAACGACACCGCGTACCTGGTCCTGCTCGACGATCAAGTCATCGGCGGCCTGCTGAAATATCCACAGGTTCGGCTGGTTTTCCAGGGTTTCGCGTACCGCTGCCTTGTACAGGATGCGGTCGGCCTGAGCCCGGGTAGCACGTACGGCCGGGCCTTTTCGGCTGTTGAGCACGCGAAATTGAATACCACCCTTGTCGGTGGCCATCGCCATTACCCCGCCAAGGGCATCGATTTCCTTGACCAGATGGCTTTTGCCAATCCCGCCAATTGCGGGGTTGCAACTCATGGCACCGAGGGTTTCCACGTTATGCGTCAGCAACAGGGTTTTTACGCCCATGCGTGCTGACGCCAGTGCTGCCTCGGTACCGGCATGACCGCCGCCGATGACGATCACTTCAAAACGGGAAGGGAAATCCACCACGCACCTCGTGCCTGCTTATGTAGGTAATCAGGAATTGTTTGTTGAAAGGGTTCTACAGCTTTGGCGGCAAGTATAGGGACTTCGCCCTTCCTAAAGAACCCTTTGCACAAAATTTAACCAGCTGTGGATGAATCACAGACAATAGAAATTAAAAGAGAGAAATTTATTAAATCTTTGTTTTTATGTTTATTTATACTGAGCAACATTTCTGTGGATAGATCTCTGCAGGCCTTTATTTTCAATGTGTACAGAGATTCAAAACGTTGTGGTCATCTGCCGATGAGGCCCTTGGATAAGTGCTTTAAGCCTGTGGATTAAACGACTGGTTATCCACAGGTGGGTTTTTGCTCAGGTTTCAGGCCCTGTTATCAACTGGGCACAACCGCGGTTATTCACAGGGCTTAATCCACAGAAACGGCCGATTTCGTCCACGGCAAAGCTGGGAATTAATCCCGGGTGGGACAAAAACAGATCTATTGTGGGAAAACACTGGGCCAGTTAATAATAGCGATTATCATTAACCTACCTTGTCGCGACTATGCCTTCCTCCTCACATACCGCAGCGGTCCAGCACATCTATGAACAGCACCATTCGTGGTTGCGCGGATGGCTCAAGGGAAAATTGCATAACGCCAGCGATGCAGCCGATGTGGCCCACGATACGTTCGTGCGCATGCTCGGTGGATGTCACGCAGCGCAGATCCGTGAACCACGGGACTATCTGACGACCATCGCCAGGGGTCTGGTGATTGACCGCTACCGGCGGCACGCCATCGAGCAGGCCTACAGGCAAACCCTGGCAGAGCGTCCCGAAACCACAGCTATCAGTGAAGAAGACAAGGCAATCATCATCGAAACCCTAGTGGCTGTGGATAAAGCGCTGTCTGGCCTGGGTGAGCGGGCACGGCGAATTTTCGTGCTCGCACAGATTGAAGGGCTGACTTATCAACAGATCGCCGATCAACTGCAGGTATCGCTGACCACGGTGAAGAAACACATGATCCGCGCCCTCACCGAATGCTCCCTGATCATGGCCAGCCGGTAATGGTCAGCCCCGACCGCAAGACGTTCGAGGCCGCTGCCAGTTGGTACGTGCAATTTCAGTCGCAACCACCGACGCCCGCACAACATCAAGCCTGGCAGCAGTGGCTTAATCGTGACCCATCCCACCAGGCGGCTTGGAACCAGATGGAGCAGTTGCAGCGCAGCCTTGGAGCCCTGTCCCCTGACCTCACACGCCGCGCGTTGTCCACCACGCAACAGCGGCGCCAGGTCCTCAAGTGGATGCTGGTGCTCGGCGGCAGTGGCTATCTGGGGTGGAACGTCCAGCAACATACGTCGCTGGGCAACATATGGGCTGATTACCGCACGTCGGTGGGCCAGAGGCGACGCATCGAGCTGGCGGATGGCACGCAGATCAATCTCAATACTCATACCGCTATCGATGTGGCATTTGATGGGCGACAACGTTTGATCCGTCTGCGCGAGGGTGAAGTGCTTATCCACACCGGCACACGGGGTGGGCACTTACCGTTTTATGTCGAAACTCGCCAAGGCCGGGTCCAGGCGCTGGGCACTCGGTTTACTGTGCGCCAACTGCCGGACGCCACGCGGGTTGGTGTCTTGGAAGAACGGGTTGAGATATCCCCCGGCGACCAACCCGAACTTCGCCGCACTATTGGCGCGGGTGAGAGCGCAGAGTTTGATCGGCGCAATGTGCGCGCTGCCCAGCGATATGGCGGAGTACAGGCCGCCTGGGTCGATGGCCAACTGATCGTGCTCGATGCTCGGCTGGGAGAAGTTATCGATGAGTTGGCGCGCTATCGGCCGGGCGTATTGCACTGCGACCCAGCCTCTGCAGGCCTACGCGTTTCCGGGACCTTCCGTCTGGACTCAACCGATGCCGTCCTCACTAACCTGCAAGCGAGCCTGCCGATTCAAGTGAAATACTTTACGCGCTATTGGGTGTCGGTCACCCGAATCGGCTGATCGAAAAAATAATCCACAGAGGGTTATCTTTTTTTGACCTGGTGCGGCCCTACAGGTAATCACGACGCTACCTTCAGGGCTTACTCACCTATGCGCCTTCCCACCCCGCTCCGCAAACGACTTTCCTGCCACAGCATGACCTACGGTCTGCAGTTCATCACCGCTACCACCGGTGTGTTGTTAGCCACCGCCGTCACGGCCGCCAGCGCAACGCAATACTATGCAATTGCCGCTGGCCCGCTGGACAATGCGTTGAGCCAGTTTGCTGCCAGGGCCAATGTGATTCTGTCCTTCTCCCCCCAGCAAACCGCGCGTTTGAATACGCCGGGGCTGCAAGGTGACTATTCGGTGGACCAGGGCTTTGCGCTGCTGCTGCAGAACTCGGACCTGCAGGCGGTCGCACAAGCTCCCGGCAGCTATGTATTACAGGCGGCCCCTGCTGGCCGACTCACGTTGGCACCCACCACTGTGAGCACTTATCAACAGGGCGGCTTCAATCAAGAGATCGCCGGGGATGTAGGCTACAAGGCGCAGAACAGCCGGATCGGCACGAAGACCAGCACACCGCTGTCCGAGACTCCGCGTTCGGTGTCCGTTGTCACTGGCCAGCGTATCAAGGACCAGAAATCTCAAACCCTGACAGACGTGTTGGGCTACGTACCGGGAATCTTCGCCCCACCGTTCGCTGCGGGCGACGGCTTGGCAGGCGATCTGTTTTTCATTCGCGGTTTCAATGCCACGGATTACGGCTACGGCCTGCTGCGAGATGGCCTGCGAGTTCAAGGCAATCGATACGACACCACCAGCGAACCCTACGGCCTGGAACGGGTCGAGATTTTCCGCGGCCCGTCTTCCCTGCTCTACGGTGAAAACGCACCCGGTGGTTTGGTTAATCTGGTGAGTAAACACCCGACTGCAACCCCGCAAGGCGAGGTGCAGGTGAATTATGGTTCGAATAATCGACGCCAGTTGGGTGTGGATATCTCGGGCCCGCTCAACGACAGTGACAATATTCTGGGCCGGGTGGTGATGCTGGGGCGTAAATCCGACACACAGACCGATCACGTCCCGGACGATCGTCTATATATCGCGCCATCCCTGACCCTGAACTTCGACGACTACAACACCCTGACGCTGCTGGCCAACTACCAGAAAGACCATACCAACCTGGAACTTGGCCTACCCGCCGCCGGTACGCTGCTTACAAATCCCAACGGGAAGCTGTCCAAACACACCCTACTGGGCAATCCGGACTGGAACACATTTGAACGCGAAGCGTGGAGCACCAGCTATGAGTTCAGCCACAGCTTCAATGATGACTGGCAGTTCCGTCAGAACTCGCGCTATATGCAGTCACGCATCAACCGGCACGAAACCTGGCCTGGCTCATTGAATAACGGTGGCTTCGGCACCCGGCTGAACATGAACGCCTATGACCGCTACAACAAATCGATGGTCTATTCCCTGGATAACCAGCTCGAAGGCAAGTTCCAGTTGGGCAGTGTGGAAAACACAGTGCTATTGGGCGCCAGCTATGACCGAACCTCGTTCAATCAAGACTGGGATGCGGGTTTCGCCGGCACCATCGATGTGTATAACCCGGTGTACCTGCGCGACCCGCTCACTCCCCTGTCAGTGCAAAACACTTTGCTTGAACAGCAGATGAAAGGGGTTTATGCACAGATCCAAAGCAAATACGACCATTGGCTCTTTCTGCTCGGAGGCCGCCAGGATTGGGTCGACAGCAATTACCGAGACAAGGTCAAGCCATCGAGCAATATCAACTCACAGGATCGTAAATTCACTTACCAGGGCGGGGTGATGTACCAGTTCGACAACGGCCTTACGCCGTATGTCAGCTATTCCACCGCGTTTGTCCCCGTGCAGCAGATCTCCAACGCCGGCTCGCCGTTGAAACCGATCACCAGCAGCCAATATGAAGTGGGCGTTAAGTACGAACCGATCGGCTGGGATACGGCGATGACCGTGTCGGTGTATGACCTGCGCAAGCAGGACGATACCTACCTCGATGCCACCACCAACAGCTATCGCCAAGTCGGTGAAAGTCGCGCCAAGGGCGTGGAAGTCGAGGTCAACAGCAACATCAGCTCCAACTTCAACGTGACGGCGGCCTATACCTACACTGACGCCCGGATAACCAAGGATTCGGCCACTTCGCTGGTAGAAGGCCGTCAGATGACAGGCGTGCCGCGTAACCAGGCTTCGGTGTGGGGCAAATATCGCTTTCTCGACGGCCAACTCAAGGGTTTCTCCCTGGGCGGCGGGGTGCGCTATTTCGACAGTACCTTTTCCTACACCCCGCCTACGCTCTACGGGAAGCTGGACGCAGGAAGCGTCACCTTGGTGGATGCGGCACTGGGTTATCAGATCAACCCACACTGGTCGGTGGACCTGAACGCCAAGAACCTGTTCGACAAGGAATATGTATCCGGTTGCAACGATGCGGGGCGTTGCTATTGGGGTGACAGCCGTACCTTGCTCGGTACGGTGTCTTACAACTGGTAGACGAGGTGGATAACTCGGCTATTTGCCAATGCAAAAGCTGGAGAAAATCCGCCCCAGCAAATCATCCGAGCTGAAAGCGCCGGTGATTTCACCCAGCAGCTGCTGCGCCTGACGCAAATCTTCAGCCAGCAGCTCCCCAGCCCCCGCCAAGGTCAGCTGGGCCCGCCCGTGCTCCAGGGCCGCGCTGGCATGACGCAGCGCTTCCAGGTGCCTGCGCCGCGCACTGAAGCTGCTTTCCGAGGTCTGTTCGTAGCCCATGCATGCTTTAAGGTGCTCGCGCAGCAATTCCAGACCCTCGCCGGCCGATTTCGCGCTCAAGCTGATAGTGACGTGGCCATCTTCACTGGTTTCCAGGGCGATGGCTTCACCCGTAAGGTCGGCCTTGTTACGAATCAAGGTGACTTTGGCCGGGTCTGGCCGTTGTTCAAGAAATTCCGGCCACAAGGCAAAAGGATCCACAGCTTCAGGTGCAGTGGCATCCACCACCAGCAACACACGATCGGCTTCGCTGATCGCCTTGAGCGCACGTTCCACGCCGATCTTTTCCACCTGGTCGTCGGTATCGCGCAGACCTGCGGTGTCGACCACGTGCAGCGGCATACCGTCGATGTGGATATGTTCACGCAAGATATCCCGGGTAGTGCCGGCGATCTCGGTGACGATGGCCGCCTCGCGCCCTGCCAGAGCATTGAGTAGGCTGGATTTGCCGGCATTGGGCCGGCCGGCAATCACCACCGTCATACCATCGCGCAGCAAGGCGCCCTGCCCGGCTTCGCGCAGCACTGTGGATAACTCATCGCGGACTTTATCCAGCATCGCCAATACATGGCCATCCGCCAGGAAGTCTATTTCTTCTTCCGGAAAATCAATCGCGGCTTCGACGTAGATGCGCAGGCTGATCAGTTGCTCGGTCAAGTTATGCACACGCAGGGAAAAAGCCCCCTGCAATGAACGCAATGCGTTACGTGCAGCCTGTGCAGAACTGGCTTCGATCAAATCGGCGATGGCTTCGGCCTGGGCCAGGTCGAGCTTATCGTTCAAGAATGCGCGTTCGCTGAATTCCCCTGGTCTGGCCAGGCGGCAACCCAATTGCAAGCAGCGCTGCAGCAGCATGTCCAACACCACAGGACCACCGTGCCCTTGTAGTTCAAGGACATCTTCACCAGTGAACGAGTTTGGCCCTGGAAAATAGATGGCCAGCCCCTCGTCCAATACGCTGTGGTCGGCATCCAGGAACTGACCGTAATGGGCATAACGGGGTTTCAGCTCCCGGCCGCTGATAGCCTTGGCTGCCACGCCCGCCAATGGCCCGGAAATTCGAACGATGCCGACACCGCCCCGACCTTGAGCGGTAGCGACAGCAGCAATGGTTTCACGAGGAGCGCTCATCAGCGGGTTCCAGAACAAAAGTGACGGAAAGCAAAACGCCCCACTAGGGGGCGTCTTGAGTGGTTATCCACAGAGTAAATTACGCCTCGGCTTTTTTGGTAGCCGCTTCGATTTTACGTGTGATGTACCACTGTTGAGAGATCGACAACACGTTGTTGACCACCCAGTACAGTACCAAGCCAGCAGGGAACCACAGGAAGAAGAAGGTGAAGATGATTGGCATCATTTTCATTACCTTGGCCTGCATCGGATCCGGCGGGGTTGGGTTCAGACGCTGCTGGATAAACATGGTCGCGCCCATGATGATCGGCAGGATAAAGAACGGGTCTTTGATCGACAGGTCAGTTATCCACAGCATGAACGGCGCCTGGCGCATTTCAACGCTTTCCAGCAATACCCAGTAAAGCGACAGGAACACCGGCATCTGTACCAGAATCGGCAAGCATCCACCCAGCGGGTTGATCTTCTCTTTCTTGTACAACTCCATCATAGCCTGCGACATTTTCTGCCGGTCATCACCATGTTGTTCTTTCAGCGCGGCCAGTTTCGGGGCCACGGCACGCATACGCGCCATCGACTTGTAGCTGGCTGCCGACAGAGGGAAGAAAAGCCCTTTGATCAGCATGGTCAGGAAGATGATCGACCAGCCCCAGTTACCCACGATGCTGTGGATATGTTGCAACAGCCAGAAGATCGGCTGGGCAATGAACCACAGGAAGCCGTAGTCCACAGTCAATTCCAGGCCTGGGGACAACTCTTTCAGTACCGCCTGGCTTTTAGGACCGGCGTACAGGGTAGCGCTGGTTTCAGCCTTGGCACCTGGAGCAACGGTCAACGCCGGGCCAGTGAAGCCAATGATGTAATTGCCCTGGCTGTCCTTGCGGGTTTGAACCAGGTTCGCGTCACCCTTGTTCGGAATCCAGGCGGTCACGAAATAGTGCTGCAGCCACGCTACCCAGCCACCTTGGACGGTTTCTTTCAGCGTGCCCTTGTCGATATCTTTCATCGACACTTTTTTGTACGGCTCGTTACTTGTCCACAGGGCGGCGCCCAGGTAAGTGGCGGTGCCGGTGGCGGTGCTGGAAGACGGATCGGAGCTGGCGTCACGCTTGAGCTGGGCAAACAGGTTGCCACTCCAGGCTTTGTCGCTGGTGTTGTCGATCAGGTAAGTGACCTTCAAATCGTACAAACCGCGGGTAAAGCTGAAACGCTTGATGTAGTTGACACCGTCGAGGCTGAATTTCAGGTCGACGTTCAACTGGTTCTGGCCGTCTGCCAGTTGATAAGTCTTTTGTTCGGTCGAATAAACCGGACGACCGGTAGCACGTGCATCCGGACCATTGGTACCAGTCAGGCCGCTTTGTGCCAGATAAGTACGTTCACCGCCGTTATCGAACAGTTGGAACGGCACATCCGGATGGTCTTGGCGACGTGGATACAGCGGCAGCTTCAGCTGTGCGATATCACCACCCTGTGGGTCGATAGCCAACTCGAGCACATCCGTTTTCACGTGGATGAGGTCTTTGTTGGTGACCACTGGCGTTTCTAACGGGGCACTTGTCTCGCCATTCGCGCTGGGTACATCGGCACTCGCGGACGCATTGTTACCCAGCGGGGTGTCCGGAATAGCCGGCGCAGCCTGATTGGTAGCAACATTCTGAGTCGGCAGGGCAGCCTGACCGTAGTCCTGGTTCCATTTAAGGACCATGACATAGGACACGATTGCCAGGGCGACGATCAGGATTGTGCGTTTAATATCCATGATTACTCGGCCATCGAAGAAGAACGGGAGGTAGGGATAGGTGGAACCGGGTCATAACCACCGGGATTCCACGGATGACAGCGACCTAAACGACGAAAGGTCAGCCAGCCACCGCGCAGAAGACCATGATTTTCTATGGCCTCTAACGCGTAGCAGGAACAACTGGGGTAGAAACGACAGTGACTGGCCATCAGAGGACTAATGGCATAGCGATAAAACTGGATCGGAACGATTGCCAGTTTACGCATCAAGGCTGTCTACCCCTACAGTTTCGGTGCTGACTGCTGGTGCTGGCTTGTGGGTACGCGCCAAACGTTTCCAGAGCTTGCCGAAATGCTGAATCAATTCGGGGTTTTCTACATCACCCAAGCCTTTGCGCGCGACGATAACAATATCCCAACCAACCAGAGTGTCCTGGTGGAGGCGAAACGATTCGCGCATCAGACGCTTGAGGCGATTGCGCTCAACGGAGAGCTTTACGCTCTTCTTGCCGATCACCAACCCGAGACGGGGGTGATCAAGATCGTTGTTACGCGCAAGGAGCAGGAGATTTTTCCCCGGAACCTTGCCGGTGGGGGAGTCAAAGACTGCCTTGAAATGCCGGGGGGTTAGCAGACGCTTTTCCCGACTGAAGTCCTGACTCACCACCAGTACCGGATTATCAAACTGCCAGACGCGCACGACCTTTGGCGCGGCGACGCGACAGGACAGCACGGCCGTTCTTGGTAGCCATGCGAGCACGGAAGCCGTGAGTACGGGCGCGTTTGATGGTGCTTGGTTGGAAAGTACGTTTCATGGCGTTGTTACCTGGTTCGTCCACAACGGGCCGGAATGGCCCCCGTTTTAAGAGACCGGCGATTCTAGAGAAAGCAAGCCTCTAGGTCAATTTCCAACCAGCTTTTCCTTTAATTAGATGTCGACGGGGTCCTGACGCCCTTCTCCCCGCTTGGCTTCCATCCGGCATGCGATAGATATAAAAATAAAGAAGGAAGTTATTTAAAGCTTTTCTGTAAAGCTTATAAAAGCTAGGAGCGCGATCATCTGTGGATAACTGCCTTTAGACCTTGTTCCGCGTGGTGTACAGAGAATGACAACACGGGGGAGAAGCAGTGCTCTGCCTGTGCTGCGCTATCGGATAAGCTGTGTGTGGAACGGGCAGTTATCCACAGGCCAGTTACCCACAGACTTTTGACCCCACTTGTGCAACGAGCTCAGGTGGGTTTATCCACAGAGCTTATGCACAGACCACTGGTCGCCTTTTTAGCGGTTAAAGCATTGATTTTGGGTGGCCTGTGAGCAACCTACATGTGGATAAGTGGACGGCTGGTCGCTACAATGGCGGCTGTTTTTGCCTCACCGGCTTTCAACTTAGGGGATATCCGTGTCAGTGGAACTTTGGCAGCAGTGCGTGGAGCTTTTGCGCGATGAGCTGCCTGCCCAGCAATTCAACACCTGGATCCGTCCGCTACAGGTCGAAGCCGAAGGCGACGAGTTGCGTGTCTATGCGCCCAATCGTTTTGTCCTCGACTGGGTCAACGAGAAGTACCTGGGCCGCGTTCTCGAATTGCTCGATGAACATGGCAACGGTCTGGCGCCTGCTCTCTCCTTATTAATAGGCAGCAAGCGCAGCTCGGCTCCCCGCGCCGCGCCGAATGCGCCATTGGCCGCCGCTGCGTCGCAAGCCCAGGCCGCAGTGGCGCCTGTCGCCGCAGCACCTGCACCGACATCTGCGCCGTCCAAGCCGTCTTCGCGCAAAAATGCGCCAGAGAATGAGGAGCCGTCCCGCGACAGCTTCGACCCGATGGCTGGTGCCAGCTCCCAACAGGCGCCTGTGCGCTCCGAGCAACGTACTGTGCAGGTAGAAGGCGCGCTCAAGCACACCAGTTACCTGAACCGCACCTTTACCTTCGAGAACTTTGTCGAAGGCAAGTCCAACCAACTGGCCCGAGCGGCCGCCTGGCAGGTCGCCGATAATCCCAAGCATGGTTACAACCCGCTCTTCCTTTATGGCGGCGTGGGCTTGGGTAAGACGCACTTGATGCACGCCGTCGGTAACCACCTATTAAAGAAGAACCCGAATGCCAAGGTGGTTTACCTGCATTCGGAGCGCTTCGTGGCCGACATGGTCAAGGCCTTGCAGCTCAACGCAATCAACGAGTTCAAACGTTTCTACCGCTCCGTTGATGCCCTGTTGATCGATGACATTCAGTTCTTCGCCCGCAAGGAACGTTCCCAAGAGGAGTTCTTCCACACCTTCAACGCCCTGCTCGAAGGTGGCCAGCAGGTCATCTTGACCAGTGACCGTTATCCGAAGGAAATCGAAGGCCTGGAAGAACGTCTGAAGTCGCGTTTCGGCTGGGGCCTGACGGTTGCAGTCGAGCCACCGGAGCTGGAAACCCGTGTTGCCATCCTGATGAAGAAGGCCGACCAGGCTAAAGTCGATCTGCCGCACGATGCTGCGTTCTTCATCGCCCAACGCATCCGTTCCAACGTGCGTGAGCTGGAAGGCGCGCTCAAGCGGGTCATCGCTCACTCGCACTTCATGGGCCGCGATATCACCATCGAGCTGATTCGCGAGTCCTTGAAAGACTTGTTGGCCTTGCAGGACAAGCTGGTGAGTGTGGATAACATCCAGCGCACCGTGGCCGAGTACTACAAGATCAAGATTTCCGACCTGCTGTCCAAGCGCCGTTCGCGCTCGGTCGCACGTCCACGCCAGGTTGCCATGGCCCTCTCCAAGGAGTTGACCAACCACAGCCTGCCGGAAATCGGTGATGTGTTCGGCGGACGCGACCACACCACGGTCTTGCACGCATGCCGCAAGATCAATGAACTTAAGGAATCCGACGCGGATATTCGCGAGGACTACAAGAACCTGCTGCGTACACTGACTACGTGATGACACCAGCGCAGCTTATTAAGGCAAGGGACTAGACCATGCATTTCACCATTCAACGCGAAGCCCTGTTGAAACCCCTGCAACTGGTCGCAGGCGTCGTCGAGCGCCGACAGACCTTGCCGGTGCTTTCCAACGTATTACTGGTGGTCGAGGGGCAGCAGTTGTCCTTGACCGGTACCGACCTGGAAGTCGAACTGGTGGGTCGCGTCCAGCTCGAAGAGCCCGCCGAACCGGGCGAGATCACCGTGCCGGCGCGCAAGCTGATGGATATCTGCAAAAGCCTGCCCAACGATGCGCTGATCGACATCAAGGTGGATGAGCAGAAGTTGGTGGTCAAGGCAGGCCGTAGCCGTTTCACCCTGTCGACCTTGCCGGCCAATGACTTTCCAACCGTAGAAGAAGGCCCGGGCTCGCTGACGTGCAGCCTGGAGCAAAGCAAGCTGCGTCGTTTGATCGAGCGCACCAGCTTCGCTATGGCTCAGCAGGACGTGCGTTACTACCTCAACGGTATGCTGCTGGAAGTATCGGAAGGCATCATCCGCGCCGTGGCCACCGACGGCCACCGTCTGGCAATGTGCTCGATGCGTGCCGATATCGGTCAGCCGGATCGTCACCAGGTGATTGTTCCACGCAAAGGTATCCTTGAACTGGCGCGTTTGCTCACCGAGCCGGACGGCAACGTCAGCATCGTGTTGGGCCAGCACCACATTCGTGCCACCACCGGCGAGTTCACCTTCACCTCCAAGCTGGTCGACGGCAAGTTCCCGGACTACGAGCGTGTGTTGCCTAAAGGTGGCGACAAGCTGGTGGTCGGTGATCGTCAGGCCCTGCGTGAAGCCTTCAGCCGTACTGCGATTCTTTCCAACGAAAAGTACCGTGGTATTCGCCTGCAACTGGCCAACGGCCAACTGAAAATCCAGGCCAACAACCCGGAACAGGAAGAGGCGGAAGAAGAAGTGGGTGTCGACTACAACGGCGCATCGCTGGAAATCGGCTTTAACGTGAGCTACCTGTTGGACGTGCTGGGTGTCATGACCACCGAACAGGTTCGTCTGATCCTGTCGGACTCCAACAGCAGCGCCCTGGTGCAAGAATCTGACAACGACGACTCGGCTTACGTTGTCATGCCGATGCGCCTGTAATCATGCTCAGCAGAAGCTAGATGTCCCTTAGTCGCGTCTCGGTCACCGCGGTGCGCAATCTGCACCCGGTGACCTTCTCCCCTTCCCCCCGCATCAACATCCTCCATGGCGCCAACGGCAGTGGTAAAACCAGCGTGCTGGAAGCCATCCACCTGCTGGGGCTTGCGCGTTCCTTCCGCAGTGCCCGTTTGTTACCCGTGATTCAGTACGAACAATTGGCCTGTACCGTATTTGGCCAAGTGGAACTGGCTGAGGGCGGACATAGCAGCCTGGGGATATCGCGTGATCGCGGTGGCGAATTTCAGATCCGAATCGACGGGCAAAATGCGCGCAGCGCAGCGCAACTGGCCGAGATCCTGCCGTTGCAACTGATCAACCCCGACAGCTTTCGATTGTTGGAGGGGGCCCCAAAAATCCGTCGGCAGTTTCTCGACTGGGGCGTGTTCCACGTGGAACCACGCTTCATGGCCACTTGGCAGCGCCTGCAGAAGGCCCTGCGGCAGCGGAACTCATGGCTGCGGCATGGTACACTTGACGCCGCTTCGCAAGCAGCCTGGGACCGTGAACTGTGCCTGGCCAGCGACGAAATAGATGAATACCGCCGCGCCTATATCAAAGCCTTGAAACCAGTCTTTGAGCAGACCTTGAGCGAGTTATTGGATCTCGAGGGGCTGACGCTGAGTTATTACCGGGGTTGGGACAAAGAGCGTGAGCTGAGTGCAGTGCTCGCAACGTCCTTGCAACGGGATCAGCAAATCGGACACACCCAGGCCGGCCCCCAGCGCGCTGATTTGCGCCTTAGATTAGGTGCACACAATGCTGCGGATATCTTGTCCCGCGGCCAGCAGAAGTTGGTGGTCTGTGCATTGCGTATCGCGCAGGGCCATTTGGTTAGCCAGGCTCGACGCGGTCAGTGTATTTATTTGGTGGATGACTTGCCGTCAGAACTCGACGAGCAGCACCGCCGCTCGCTATGCCGCTTGTTGGAAGACTTACGCTGCCAGGTGTTTATCACCTGTGTAGACCACGAATTATTGAGGGAAGGCTGGCAGACGGAAACGCCAGTCGCTTTGTTCCACGTGGAACAAGGCCGTATCACCCAGACCCACGACCATCGGGAGTGAAGGCATGAGCGAAGAAAACACGTACGACTCGACCAGCATTAAAGTGCTGAAAGGTTTGGATGCCGTACGCAAACGTCCCGGTATGTACATTGGCGACACCGATGATGGTAGCGGTCTGCACCACATGGTGTTCGAGGTGGTCGATAACTCCATCGACGAAGCTCTGGCCGGTCACTGCGACGACATCAGCATTATCATCCACCCGGATGAATCCATCACCGTGCGTGACAACGGTCGTGGCATCCCGGTAGACGTGCACAAAGAAGAAGGCGTTTCGGCGGCAGAGGTCATCATGACCGTGCTCCACGCTGGCGGTAAGTTCGACGACAACTCCTATAAAGTATCCGGTGGTTTGCACGGTGTAGGTGTGTCGGTAGTGAACGCCCTGTCCGAAGAACTGATCCTCACTGTCCGCCGTAGCGGCAAGATTTGGGAGCAGACTTACGTCCACGGCGTACCACAGGAACCGATGAAAATTGTCGGCGACAGTGAAACCACCGGTACCCAGATCCACTTCAAGCCATCGGAAGAAACCTTCAAGAACATCCACTTTAGCTGGGACATCCTGGCCAAGCGGATTCGTGAACTGTCTTTCCTTAACTCCGGTGTCGGCATCGTCCTCAAGGATGAGCGCAGCGGCAAGGAAGAGCTGTTCAAGTACGAGGGCGGCCTGCGTGCGTTCGTTGAATACCTGAACACCAACAAGACCGCGGTCAACCAGGTGTTCCACTTCAACATTCAGCGCGAAGACGGCATCGGCGTGGAAATCGCCCTGCAGTGGAACGACAGCTTCAACGAGAACCTGTTGTGCTTCACCAACAACATTCCACAACGCGATGGCGGTACTCACTTGGTGGGTTTCCGTTCCGCGCTGACGCGTAACCTGAACACCTACATCGAAGCGGAAGGCTTGGCGAAGAAACATAAAGTCGCCACCACCGGTGACGATGCCCGTGAAGGCCTGACGGCGATTATCTCGGTCAAGGTACCGGATCCGAAGTTCAGCTCCCAGACCAAAGACAAGCTGGTGTCTTCCGAAGTGAAGACCGCGGTTGAACAGGAAATGGGCAAGTACTTCTCCGACTTCCTGTTGGAAAACCCGAACGAAGCCAAGCTGGTCGTCGGCAAGATGATCGATGCTGCCCGCGCTCGTGAAGCCGCGCGTAAGGCCCGTGAGATGACCCGCCGTAAAGGTGCGCTGGATATCGCCGGCCTGCCAGGCAAACTGGCTGACTGCCAAGAGAAAGACCCTGCCCTCTCCGAACTGTATCTGGTGGAAGGTGACTCTGCAGGCGGTTCCGCCAAGCAGGGGCGTAACCGTCGCACCCAGGCCATCCTGCCGTTGAAGGGCAAGATCCTCAACGTTGAGAAGGCCCGCTTCGACAAGATGATTTCCTCCCAGGAAGTCGGCACCTTGATCACCGCATTGGGCTGCGGTATTGGCCGCGATGAGTACAACATCGACAAGCTGCGTTACCACAACATCATCATCATGACCGATGCTGACGTCGACGGTTCCCACATCCGTACCCTGCTGCTGACCTTCTTCTTCCGTCAGTTGCCGGAGCTGATTGAGCGTGGCTATATCTACATCGCCCAGCCGCCGTTGTACAAAGTGAAAAAGGGCAAGCAAGAGCAATACATAAAAGACGACGACGCCATGGAAGAGTACATGACGCAATCGGCCCTTGAAGATGCGAGCCTGCACCTGAATGACGAAGCGCCGGGCATCTCGGGTGAGTCGCTGGAGCGCCTGGTCAACGACTTCCGTATGGTCATGAAGACGCTCAAGCGTTTGTCGCGCCTGTACCCTCAGGAGCTGACCGAGCACTTCATCTACCTGCCAGCCGTGAGCCTGGAGCAGTTGGGCGATCACGCCGCCATGCAAGATTGGCTGGCCCAGTACGAAGTACGCCTGCGTACTGTGGAGAAGTCTGGCCTGGTATACAAAGCCAGCCTGCGTGAAGACCGTGAACGTAACGTATGGCTGCCAGAGGTCGAACTGATCTCCCACGGCCTGTCCAACTACGTCACCTTCAACCGCGACTTCTTCGGCAGCAACGACTACAAGACCGTAGTCACCCTCGGTGCTCAACTGAGCACCCTGCTGGACGACGGTGCTTACATTCAGCGTGGCGAACGCAAGAAGCAGGTCAAGGAGTTCAAGGAAGCCTTGGACTGGTTGATGGCGGAAAGCACCAAGCGTCATACCATCCAGCGCTATAAAGGTCTGGGCGAGATGAACCCTGATCAGCTGTGGGAAACCACCATGGACCCTGCTCAGCGTCGCATGCTGCGCGTGACCATCGAAGACGCCATTGGCGCAGACCAGATCTTCAACACCCTGATGGGTGATGCGGTCGAGCCTCGTCGTGACTTCATTGAGAGCAATGCCTTGGCGGTGTCTAACCTGGACTTCTGATCAGGCACATCAGCTAAAAACAAAAGGCCAACGCTTAGCGTTGGCCTTTTTTATTGGTCTGCAGACTCGAATTCTTAAATGCTCCACGTGGAACATCGGCGTACTCAATTTTGCGCGGCGGGTGTCACACTCTCCAACCGATACCCGTACCCATAGATCGTCAACAGCTGCCAACCGCGATCAGCTGTCAGCCCTAGCTTGTTACGCAGGCGGTAGATATGCGTGTCCAACGGCCGCGACGACACCATTTCTTCATGGCTCCAGAATCGCTCATACAGGTACTCGCGAGACAACGGTCGGGCCAGGTTGGCAAATAGACAACTTGCCAAACGGTATTCTCGTTCTGTCAGGTTGATGGGTTTGCCCGCTCGGGTGACGGTCAGTTCGGCATCGTCGAACGTCAGATCGTTAAAGCTCTGCACTTCTTGGGTAGCCGACTTTTGCAAACCGTGGCGCCGCAGGACGGCGCTGACTCGGGCTTTGAGTTCGTTGGGCCGAAACGGCTTGCTGACATAATCATCCGCCCCGCTATTCAACGCCGTGACGATGTCACTCTCGGCATCGCGACTGGTGAGCATGATCACGGCAGGGGGCGATTCCATGTGCTCGCGAGTCCAGCGCAATAACGCGATCCCGGAGATGTCCGGCAGTTGCCAGTCAAGAATCAGCAGGTCAAAGGTTTCCCGGCGTAGCTGGCGCAGCAGGTCTTCACCACGTTCGAAAAAATGCAGCGACCAAGGCTGTTCAGTCGGGCCGGGAATCTGTCGCAGTGTCTGTTCCACCCGTCGCAACTCCGCGGGTTCGTCATCCAGTATTGCGACACGCATGGGTGGGGTCCTTCCTACAAAAAACGAGAGCTTGGATAGGGGCACATGCTGTACAAATGCCGGCCTCTGAATCTGAATAATTATGGGCGGATTTTACGGTGCTCGTATCTCTCGATACGCTGAAAGCGCCGTAAACGCCACCCACTACGTCCTCAAAGAAAGATACCGGCTCCAGTCGGTCAGGAAAAGGGTCGGTGCCGATCGCCTCGCTGGTGCGTAATGCCTGCTTGAATGTGCGGTATCGTTCATTGCGCGGCCGCGGGAACTCCTCCAATGAGACCCAAATAAGCTTCACTGGTTTCAGAACACCGTATGCACTTCATCGCAACCCCATGGAGAGGGATCCTGGGCTTATGAAATCTTTACTCAATGACCATCGACTCCTTGGCACCCTTTTGGCGGTAGCCCTGTGAACCTATGGCGCAAAGCCGAGAAACGCCAACCTACCCAGGCGCAGCTTTTGTTTCATGGGCTGGTTCGTGAATGGCTGTTGATCGGTTTGGTGCTCCTGCCCTTCACCGCGTACTTATCCTTGAGTGCGGGGCTGGCACTCAACAATCCGCTCTATGACAGCCTGCGCCGCCTGACGCCGTTACCGGCAGATCCACGGATCGTTCTGGTGACCATTGATACGCCCAGCCTGGAAGCGTTAGGCCCGTGGCCCTGGCCGCGCAGCGTGCATGCCGAGCTGATTGAACGCCTGAACGCCGCACAGCCAGCGGGCATTTTGTTTGACGTGATCTTCAGTGATCCCGGCGACAATAATGACGACCCACAACTGGCCGATGCCGTCTGCAAAGCCGGCAATGTATTGCTGCCCATCGCCGGGGACAGCAGCGTCAGCCCCAAGGCCCAGGTAACGCCGTTGTCGCCACTGCTCAAGTGCGCCAAGGGCGTAGGGCACATCAACGTCAAAGCGGATAACGACGGAGTGGTGCGCAGCGTGTATCTACGTGAAGGCCCTCCGGGAAGCACACTTCCTCAGTTGGCGTGGCTCGCATTCGCCATGAACGAGCACGCCGAGACGATGCCGGGCCTGCCGCAAGAGCCGACTGGAGGTCACTGGCACCAGGAACATGAAATCCGTGTGCCGTTCACTTCGGAACCAGACCATTTTCCCAGTGTGTCCTACGTCAGCGTATTGCGCGGCGAGGTACCTCCCGAGTCGCTGCGTGGTCGCCTGGTTCTGATCGGCGCCTCAGCCTATGGCATGGCCGATCGTTTCGTGACGCCGCTCTCTTCCACCGTAGGTACTACAGCGGGCGTTGAGATCCAGGCGGACGTACTGAATGGTTTATTGCAGGGCCGCAGCATCGTCGATTTGCCCGGCTGGCTGGCGGCGTTGCTGGCAACGTCCCTGGTGGCCCTGCTGTTGGGCCTTCTGCTTGTGCGCCCACGCTACGCCCTGTGGATGACCTTGGCAGGCATGGCCGTGGCTTTGCTGGGCTCATGGGCCTTATTGCGCCTGGGCCACTGGTGGAGCCCCGCAGCGTGCCTGATCGGTTTGTTGCTGAGTTACCTGATCTGGAATTGGCGACGTCTGACCGTGATCCTCGCCTACTTTGGCTGGGAACTGGCACGCCTGGATAACGAGCCCAAGGTGCTTCCGGAACGTCGTCGCGCGCCCGCCAGTAAGGGCGATGTGCTGCAAGGGCGGATCTTTGCCCTTGAACAAGCCGTCAGCCGTACCCGCGATACGCGGCGCTTTATGGCTGATGGCTTGGAGTGCCTGCCGGTAGCGACCCTGATTACCGATCCCCAGGGCAGTATCCTGTTGGCCAACCGCGTGGCCCGTGAAGTATTCGGCAATGACCTGGTCGGCGAAAACCTCGTCGAACAGCTCGCCGATCTGGGTTATCCCCCGCTGCATAATGGTGTACGCCCTGCCCTCTCGGCGCTGGAGCTGGTCGAGTTTCGCGATATCCACCAACGCAGTTTGCGCATGGAACTGGCCCCTTTGCTGCCTGCCGAAGGGGATTTCGCCCTCGGCTGGTTGTTGAGCCTGACGGACCTGAGCAAGGAGCGTGAAGCCCAGCAGCATCGCGAGACCATGCTGCGTTTCCTTTCCCACGACCTGCGTGCGCCGCATTCAGCGATCCTCGCCCTGCTGGACGTGCACAACGGGGAGTCCCCGGTGTTTACTCAGATCGAACAGCAGGTACGGCGAGCCTTGAGTCTGACCGAATCCTTTGTGCAATTGGCCAAGGCTGAAGCGGACGGTTACCAGTTCCAGCCCACCCTGTTTGCCATGCTGGTGATGGACGCTTTTGATCAAGTGGCGGTGATTGCGCAGTTGAAGGGCATCCATTTGGTCCACGACCTGGATGAGGCGGATGAAGCCATGGTCTATGCCGACCAATCGCTGCTCACCCGGGCATTGTTCAACGTGCTGGAGAATGCGATCAAATACTCCCCATCTGGCACCACCGTCAGGTTAAGGCATGGCAGTGCGCAAGGCTGGTTGGAATGCGGGATAAGTGATCAGGGACCGGGGATTGCGCCGAAGGATCTACCGGAGTTGTTCAACCAATACCGACGTTTCGATTCGGCCCAGGGCAGTGAAGGTCTTGGGTTGGGCCTGACCATGGTCAAGGCGGTAGTAGAACGGCATGGAGGGCGGATCGTGTGCGAAAGTGAGCTAGGCAAGGGCTCGACGTTTATCCTGCTGCTGCCGCTATTGGAGGACTGAAAAAGCGGCTTTTTTGCTGTGCATAAAAAACCGGTCACAAGGACCGGTTTTTTTATGAAGAAAAAACTTATGCACGTTTTTCTGAATTTTATGAGCTTCAGAAATATGTAAGTAAATCAGCTTGTTATGAAGCAAAAAAGCCAATTCGCCAACAAAGCGTACACAGGTTATCCACAGATGCTCAAACGGCCGGCGTCTCCACCACCACCGGTTCCGGAGGCAGGGAGCCCATGGCCCGTTGCTGCGCCTCATTCCACGCCGCAGCCCGGTCGTTCAGGGCGGCGATGGCACGTGGTCCTTCGCCTTCTGCGTACATCGGTTCGCCGATCACTACAGTGATAGTGCCTGGGCGTTTAGCCCAGCCAGTCTTGGGCCAGAACTTGCCAGCGTTATGCGCAATCGGCAGCACAGGCAGGTTGGCGTTGACCGCCAGGGCGGTACCACCGCGTGAGAACTTGCCCACTGTGCCGTAGGGGACCCGCGTGCCCTCAGGGAAGATCAGCACCCAGACGCCGTCCTTGAGCAACTCATCGCCCTTCTTGGCGACATGCTTGAGCGCAGCCTTGGGGTTGTCCCGGTCGATGGCGATCGGACGCAACATGGCCATGGCCCAGCCGAAGAATGGCACATACAGCAACTCGCGCTTGAGCACCTGGCTCAACGGCGAGAAATACGCAGAGAGGAAGAACGTCTCCCAAGTGCTCTGGTGGTTCGAGAGAATCACGCACGGCTGATCAGGAACGTTTTCAGCGCCCTTGACCTCGAAACGAATATTCAGGAACACCTTGCTCAGCCACAACGCGCAGCGGCACCAGTAGACGTTGATAAAGCGATAGCGCGCCTTGAAGGGCAGGAAGGGTGCAATAAAAAAGCTCAGGGTGCACCAGAGAAACGAACTGGTGCCCAGCAGCAGGTAAAAGAAAAAGGTTCTGATGGCCTGCAAGATCGACATGGCGGCATTTACCGTTGCGGGACACGGCCCGCCTGTTAAAAGCGCACTCCCGAACAGTCCTTGGTCAGGAAGTCGAGGGCGGCTAGTTGTTGATAAGTTCTGCGGCAACGGCCGCCAGATCGTCAAAAATCAAGGTGCCTACCGGCAGGTTTTTAGCCTGGGTCTTTTCGCCTTTTCCGGTTTTAACCAAAACTGGCTGAGAGTCGACGGCTTTGGCCGCCTCCAGGTCACCGAGGCTGTCCCCGACGAACCATATCCCAGCCAAGGGCACCTTGTAATGTTCTGCAATAATTTTCAACATGCCAGGCTTGGGCTTGCGGCAATCGCAGCCTTCGTCCGGCCCGTGGGGGCAGTAGACCACCAGCCCCACCTCACCGCCCTGTTCGGCCACTAACGTGCGCAACCGCGCGTGCATGGCGTCCAGGGTGGCGATGTCGTAGTAACCGCGGGCGATGCCGGACTGGTTGGTGGCGATGGCCACTGTCCAGCCGGCTTTGCTCAACTGCGCGATGGCCTCGATCGAGCCGGGCAAGGGGATCCACTCTTGCACCGACTTGATGTAAGCGTCGGAGTCATAGTTGATCACCCCGTCCCGATCGAGAATCAGCAGTTTCAACATGATCAGCCCAGTACGGAAATGTCGGCGATATTGATGAACAGGCCACGCAGACGCGCGAGCATGGCGTAACGGTTTTTTCGCACGCCGGCATCGTCGGCATTGATCATCACCGCTTCGAAGAACGCATCCACCGGCTCACGCAACGACGCCAGGCGCGCCAACGCTTGCGCGTAGTCACGCTCGGCGATCAGCGGCTTCACGGCGTTCTCTGCCTTGGCGATGGCCGAGTTCAGCGAGAACTCCTTGGCGTCGGCAAACAGGCCAGGGTCGACTTCGGCACTGCCGAGGTTATCGGCCTTGCTCAGCAGGTTCGACACGCGCTTGTTCACGGCGGCCAGGGCATCGGCTTCCGGCAGCTTGCGGAACGCTTGCACGGCTTGTACACGCTGGTCGAAGTCCAGTGCCGAACCCGGTTGCAGGGCACGTACCGACAGGTAGACGGAAACGTCCACGCCTTCGTCTTCGTAACGCGCACGCAGGCGGTCGAACACGAACTCCAGCACTTGCTCGGCCAGGCCGGCTTGCTTGACCTTGGTGCCGAACTGGCCGACGGCGAATACCACGGCCTGGGTCAGGTCGAGGTCCAGCTTCTTGTCGATCAGGATACGCAGCACGCCCAATGCCGCACGGCGCAGGGCATACGGGTCTTTGCTGCCGGTGGGCAGCATGCCGATACCGAAGATACCCACCAGCGTATCGAGCTTGTCGGCAATCGCCACAGCCGCACCCGTCAGGGTGGTCGGCAGTTCTGCACCGGCACCGCGTGGCATGTACTGCTCGTTCAGGGCCAGGGCGACATCGTCCGGCTCGCCGTCGTTGAGGGCGTAGTAGTAACCGGCAACACCTTGCATCTCAGGGAACTCGCCGACCATTTCGGTGGCCAGATCGCACTTGGACAGCAAGCCGGCACGCGCAGCCCATGCGGCATCACCGCCAATACGTGGGGCAATGTAGGCCGCCAGCTTGGACACACGCACGGCCTTGTCGTAGACGCTGCCGAGTTTTTCCTGGAACACCACGTTTTGCAGGCGCAGGTTGAAGTCTTCCAGCTTCTGCTTCTTGTCTTGCTTGAAGAAGAACTCGGCGTCGGTCAGGCGCGGGCGCACGACTTTTTCGTTACCGGCGATGATCTGCTGCGGGTCTTTGCTTTCGATGTTGGCGACGGTGATAAAACGCGGCAACAACTTACCGTCCACATCCAGCAGGCAGAAGTATTTCTGGTTGTCCTGCATGGTGGTGATCAAGGCTTCTTGCGGCACATCGAGGAAACGCTCTTCGAACGAGCACACCAGCGGCACCGGCCATTCCACCAGGGCGGTCACTTCGTCCAGCAGGCTTGGCGGCACGATGGCGGTGCCTTCCTGCAGGCGGGCCAATTCTTCGGTGCGCTTGCTGATCAGCTCGCGACGCTCATTGGCGTCGGCCAGCACATAAGCAGCGCGCAGGTCGTTGAGGTAGTTGGCCGGCGAAGTGATACGCACGCTTTCTGGATGATGGAAGCGGTGACCACGGGACTCACGACCGGCCTTCTGGGCGAGGATGGTGCAATCGATGACCTGGTCACCGAGCAGCATCACCAGCCATTGGGTCGGACGCACGAACTCTTCCTTGCGCGCACCCCAGCGCATGCGCTTGGGGATAGGCAGGTCGTTCAGGGAATCTTCAACGATGGTCGGCAACAGGCTGGCGGTTGGCTTGCCGGTGATGACCTGGCTGAAACGCAGTTTCGGGCCGCTCTGGTCGATCTCGCTCAACTCCACGCCACACTTCTTGGCAAAGCCAAGAGCGGCCTGTGTCGGGTTGCCTTCGGCGTCGAAAGCCGCCTGGCGCGGTGGGCCGTCCAGGTTGATGCTGCGGTCCGGCTGCTGGGTTTCCAGCGCGGTCAACAGTACCGCCAGGCGGCGCGGCGCGGCATAGACCTTCTTGGCTTGAAACTTCAGGCCTGCGGTCTGCAGGCCTTTTTCGATACCGGCCAGGAATGCATCGGCCAGGGTATTGAGGGCCTTGGGTGGCAGCTCTTCGGTGCCCAGTTCAACCAGGAAATCTTGAGCACTCATTGTGCAGCCTCCAGCTTAGCCAACACTTCATCACGCAAATCCGGGGTTGCCATCGGGAAGCCCAGCTTGGCGCGAGCCAGCAGGTAGGCTTGGGCGACGGAACGCGCCAGGGTGCGCACACGCAGGATGTATTGCTGGCGCGCAGTAACCGAAATAGCACGGCGGGCATCCAGCAGGTTGAAGGTATGGGACGCCTTCAACACCATTTCATAGCTTGGCAACGGCAGCGGCTGGTCGAGTTCGATCAGGCGCTTGGCTTCGCTTTCATAGAAGTCGAACAGTTCGAACAGCTTGTCGACGTTGGCGTGTTCGAAGTTGTAGGTGGACTGCTCCACCTCGTTCTGATGGAACACATCGCCGTAGGTCACCTTGCCGAACGGGCCGTCAGCCCATACCAGGTCGTAGACCGAGTCCACGCCTTGCAGGTACATGGCCAGGCGCTCAAGGCCATAGGTGATCTCGCCAGTGACCGGGTAGCACTCGATGCCGCCGGCTTGCTGGAAATAGGTGAACTGCGTCACTTCCATGCCATTGAGCCAGACTTCCCAGCCCAGGCCCCAGGCGCCCAGGGTTGGCGATTCCCAGTTGTCTTCGACGAAACGAATGTCGTGCACCAGTGGGTCCAGGCCCACATGCTTGAGCGAGCCCAGGTACAGCTCCTGGAAGTTGTCCGGGTTGGGCTTCAATACCACCTGGAACTGGTAGTAGTGCTGCAGACGGTTCGGGTTTTCGCCGTAGCGGCCGTCAGTCGGGCGGCGACTGGGCTGCACATAAGCGGCGTTCCAGGTTTCCGGGCCGATGGCCCGCAGGAATGTAGCGGTGTGGAAAGTGCCGGCGCCTACTTCCATATCGTAGGGCTGAAGTACCACACAACCTTGCTCGGCCCAGTATTGCTGGAGGGCGAGGATCAAGTCTTGGAAGGTACGCACGGCTGGCGTAGGCTGGCTCACGAAATTCACCTGTTACTTGGGCTGCGATTTAAAGAGCGGGAGTATACCCGATTCGGCCCCGCCACCACTCCCTGGAGCCTTATGCCACGCTGCTTTTGGTGTTCTGAAGATCCGCTGTACATGGCTTATCACGATCAAGAGTGGGGAACGCCGCTGCGCGATGCGCAGGGTTTGTTCGAGTTGCTTTTGCTCGAAGGGTTCCAGGCAGGCCTGTCCTGGATCACCGTTTTACGCAAACGCGAGCATTATCGAAAGGTGTTGTTCGGCTTTGACGCGCAGCGTCTGGCGCAATTGAGCGATGAAGAAATCGAGGTGCTGATGCAGGACCCGGGCATCGTGCGCAATCGCTTGAAGCTCAACGCTACCCGGCGCAACGCCGCGGCCTGGCTGGCGCTGGAAGACCCGGTGGGGTTGCTGTGGTCGTTTGTCGGCGGCAAACCCAAGGTCAATCACTTCAAGGATCGCAGCGACGTCCCGGCGATCACGCCCGAAGCCGAAGCCATGAGCAAAGCCTTGAAAAAGGCCGGCTTCACTTTCGTCGGGCCGACCATCTGCTACGCCTTCATGCAGGCCTCGGGCATGGTCATGGACCACACCCAGGACTGCGACCGTTACGCGGACTTGGTCAACGCCGGTTAGAATGCCGGCTTTGCGCACCACACACGATCAGGAGTGACCTGTGGAAAAGTTTAAAGGCGCCTTGCTGGTAGGCGCTCTTCGGTTGTTTGCCCTGCTGCCCTGGCGCGCTGTACAAGCCGTCGGCACAGGGATCGGCTGGATCATGTGGAAAACCCCCAACCGTTCCCGCGATACGGTGCGGATCAACCTCTCCAAATGCTTCCCAGACATGGACCCGGCAGAGCGCGAGCGCCTGGTGGGCCGCAGCCTGATGGACATCGGCAAGTCCCTCACCGAAAGCGCCTGCGCGTGGATCTGGCCGGCGCAGCGCTCCATCGACCTGGTCCGCGAAGTCGAGGGCCTGGAAGTGCTGCACGAGGCCCTGGCTTCTGGCAAAGGCGTGGTGGGCATCACCAGCCACCTGGGCAACTGGGAAGTGTTGAACCACTTCTACTGCAGCCAGTGCAAACCGATCATTTTCTATCGCCCGCCCAAGCTCAAGGCCGTGGACGAGTTGCTGCGCAAGCAGCGCGTGCAGTTGGGCAACCGCGTGGCGGCTTCCACCAAGGAAGGCATTCTCAGTGTGATCAAGGAAGTGCGCAAAGGCGGCCAGGTGGGTATTCCTGCCGACCCGGAGCCGGCTGAGTCCGCCGGGATCTTCGTACCGTTTTTTGCCACCCAGGCGCTCACCAGTAAATTCGTGCCGAACATGCTCGCGGGCCACAAGGCCGTTGGCGTATTCCTGCACGCCCTGCGCCTGCCGGACGGCTCGGGCTACAAGGTGATCCTGGAAGCGGCGCCGGAGGACATGTACAGCACCGACACCGCGACGTCCTGTGCGGCGATGAGCAAGGTAGTTGAGCGCTATGTAGGTGCTTACCCAAGCCAGTACATGTGGAGCATGAAGCGCTTCAAGAAACGCCCGCCGGGTGAGGCGCGGTGGTACTGACTCACCGCTGACCTCCAGCCCAATGGAGATCAAATGTGGGAGCTGGCTTGCCTGCGATAGCATCACCTCGGAGTGCCTGATATACCGAGGTGTCTGCATCGCAGGCAAGCCAGCTCCCACAGGTGATCACCTCAGGTTTGGCGATCAAGTTTCTTCAGGAACACCGTCATTTCTTTTTCGGCCTGTTTGTCGCCATGGGCCTGGGCGGCTTCGATGCCCTTCTCCCATGCCAGGTGTGCTGCCGCGCGATCTTCCAATCCCAGCCGCGCCTTGCCCAACAACTTCCACGCCGCCGAATACTTCGGATCGAACTCGACGCATCGCTGCAAATGCTCGGCCGCCTTTGCGTTGTCCTTCAGGTCCAGATAACCCTTGCCCAGGCCAAAGCGCAGCAATGAATTATCCACACCCTTGGCGAGCATTTTTTCCAGGGATTCGAGCATGGCTGTGCATCCTTTAGCTACATAGCGGTTTCGATATCGTCATCGCGGGCAAGCCCGCTCCCACACTTGGAGCGCGATCACATGTGGGAGCGGGCTTGCCCGCGATGGCGGCGGCAGGCTCACACAATTTTTTAATCAGAAAAAACTCAGCCCCACGTGGAACAGCTTCTCAACATCGCGAATATATTTTTTATCCACAAGGAACAAAATCACGTGGTCTCCGGTGGCGATCACCGTATCGTCATGGGCAATGATCACTTCTTCATCGCGAATGATCGCGCCAATGGTGGTACCGGGCGGCAGGCCGATATCGCGGATCGCCTTGCCAATCACTTTGCTGGACTTGGAGTCACCGTGGGCAATCGCCTCGATGGCTTCCGCTGCGCCACGGCGCAACGAGTGCACGCTGACAATGTCGCCACGGCGCACGTGGGCGAGCAAGGTACCGATGGTCGCCAACTGCGGGCTGATGGCAATGTCGATATCGCCGCCCTGGATCAGGTCCACATAGGCCGGGTTGTTGATGATGGTCATCACCTTCTTCGCCCCCAGCCGCTTGGCCAGCAAGGACGACATGATATTGGCTTCGTCATCGTTGGTCAGGGCCAGGAAGATATCCGCGTCGGCGATGTTCTCTTCCATCAGGAGATCACGGTCCGAGGCGCTGCCTTGCAGTACGACAGTGCTGTCGAGGGTGTCGGACAAATGCCGACACCGCGTCGGGCTCATCTCGATGATCTTCACCTGATAGCGGCTTTCGATGGCTTCGGCCAAACGCTCGCCAATCTGCCCACCGCCGGCGATGACGATGCGTTTGTAGCTCTCGTCGAGCCTGCGCATTTCGCTCATGACCGCACGAATGTTCGCCTTGGCGGCGATGAAAAACACTTCGTCGTCAGCCTCGATCACCGTGTCGCCCTGGGGCAGGATCGGCCGGTCACGGCGGAAAATCGCGGCGACGCGGGTTTCCACGTTTGGCATGTGCTCACGCAGCTGGCGCAGTTGCTGGCCCACCAACGGCCCGCCGTAATAGGCCTTCACTGCCACCAGTTGCGCTTTGCCTTCGGCGAAGTCGATGACTTGCAACGCACCTGGAATTTCGATCAGGCGCTTGATGTAGTGGGTCACCACCTGTTCCGGGCTGATCAGTACGTCCACCGGAATGGCGTCGTTGTCGAACAACCCGGCGCGGGTCAGGTAAGCCGCTTCCCGCACCCGAGCGATCTTGGTCGGGGTATGGAACAGGGTGTGGGCGACCTGGCAGGCGACCATGTTGGTCTCGTCGCTGTTGGTCACAGCCACCAGCATGTCGGCATCGTCGGCACCGGCCTGACGCAGCACCGTCGGAAACGACGCGCGACCTTGCACCGTACGAATGTCCAGGCGGTCGCCCAGGTTGCGCAGGCGCTCGGCATCGGTGTCGACCACGGTGATGTCGTTGGCTTCACCGGCCAAATGTTCGGCCAGCGTGCCACCAACCTGCCCTGCTCCAAGGATGATGATTTTCATCCGGTCACTCCCTTAAAACCATTCAGCCGCGCGCGGCAGCGATCTTGATCAGTTTGGCGTAGTAGAAGCCATCGTGCCCGCCTTCCTGCGCGAGCAGTTGGCGACCGTGGGGCTGCTTGATACCGGCGCTAGTGGCGAGGTCCAGTTCGCGCGCGCCGCTGGTGCGGGCGAGGAAAGCTTGGATGACCTCGGTATTTTCGGTGGGCAGCGTGGAGCAGGTGGCGTAAAGCAGGATGCCGCCGACTTCCAGGGTTGGCCACAGCGCGTCGAGCAGTTCGCCTTGCAACACCGCCAGGGCGGCGATGTCGTCGGGCTGGCGGGTCAGCTTGATGTCCGGATGACGTCGGATCACGCCGGTGGCGGAGCAAGGAGCGTCCAGCAGGATGCGCTGGAATGGCTTGCCGTCCCACCAGGTGGCGGTGTCGCGGCCGTCGGCGGCGATCAGGTCGGCGTTGAGGCCCAGGCGTGCAAGGTTTTCCCGCACGCGCACCAGGCGCTTGGCCTCAAGGTCCACAGCCACCACACCGGCCAGGTCTTTTTCAACCTCAAGGATGTGACACGTCTTACCGCCTGGCGCGCAGCAGGCGTCGAGTACGCGCTGGCCTGGGGCCAAATCGAGCAGATCGGCAGCCAATTGCGCGGCCTCGTCCTGCACGCTGATCCAGCCTTCGGCAAAGCCCGGCAGGCTGCGTACATCGGCGGCGACTTCCAGCACGATACCGTCCGTGCTGTACACGCACGGGGTGGCGTTGATGGCCGCGCCGGCTAGTAATTGCAGGTATGCATCCCGGCTGTGGTGGCGACGGTTGACCCGCAGGATCATCGGCGGGTGCGCGTTGTTGGCCGCGCAGATAGCCTCCCATTGCTCGGGCCAAAAGGCCTTCAGGGATTTTTGCAGCCAGCGCGGGTGGGCGGTGCGCACCACCGGATCATGTTCCAGCTCGGCCAACAGCGTTTCGCTTTCACGCTGGGCGCGGCGCAGCACGGCATTGAGCAGGGCCTTGGCCCAGGGCTTTTTCAGCTTGTCGGCGCAACCGACGGTTTCACCGATAGCGGCGTGGGCCGGCACGCGGGTGTAGAGCAACTGGTAGAGGCCCACCAGCAACAGCGCCTCGACATCCGCGTCCGCCGCTTTGAACGGTTTTTGCAGCAGCTTGGCGGCCAACGCAGACAACCGTGGCTGCCAACGGGCGGTGCCAAAGGCCAGGTCCTGGGTAAACCCGCGGTCGCGGTCTTCAACCTTATCCAACTGCGTCGGCAGGGAGCTGTTCAGCGAAGCCTTGCCATTGAGCACGGCGGCGAGAGCCTTGGCGGCGGCCAGACGTGGGTTCATTGATTGACCACTCCAAGCGTGGTGCCCAGGGCGAATTTCTCACGACGACTGTTGAACAGATCGCTGAAGTTCAGCGCCTTGCCGCCGGGCAATTGCAGACGCGTCAGGCACAGCGCCTGTTCACCGCAAGCCACCAACAGGCCGTCTTTGCTGGCGCCGATGATCTCACCGGGAGCGCCTACGCCATCGGCCAGGGTCGCGGCCAACACTTTCAAGGCTTCGCCGTTCAGGGTGCTGTGGCAGATCGGCCATGGGTTGAAGGCACGTACCAGGCGCTCCAGTTCCACGGCAGGGCGGCTCCAGTCGATGCGCGCTTCGTCCTTGTTCAGCTTGTGGGCGTAGGTGGCCAGGCTGTCGTCTTGGATTTCACCTTGCAGGGTGCCGGCAGCCAGGCCAGCGATGGCCTGGATCACGGCGGGCGGCCCCAGCTCAGCCAGGCGGTCGTGCAGGCTGCCGCCGGTGTCTTGGGCGGAGATCGGGGTGGTGACTTTGAGCAGCATCGGCCCGGTATCCAGGCCGGCTTCCATGCGCATCACGGTCACGCCGCTCTCCTGATCGCCCGCTTCAACGGCGCGCTGAATCGGCGCCGCACCGCGCCAGCGTGGCAGCAGTGAAGCATGACTGTTGATGCAACCCAGGCGCGGTATATCCAGCACAGCCTGAGGCAGGATCAAACCGTAAGCCACCACCACCAGCAGGTCGGGCTTCAGCGCGGCCAGTTCGGCCTGGGCGTCGGCGTTGCGCAGGGTCGGCGGCTGCAGCACAGGAATGTTGTGCTCCAGCGCCAACTGCTTGACCGGACTCGGCATCAGTTTTTGCCCGCGACCGGCCGGGCGATCCGGCTGGGTGTACACCGCGACGATGTCATAAGGGCTGGCAAGCAGCGCCTTGAGGTGTTCGGCGGCAAATTCAGGAGTGCCGGCAAAAACAATTCGCAATGGCTCGGTCATGGGAGTTCTCGGTTAAAAGCGGTCACAAAAGAAAAAGGCTTGCCGCAGCAAGCCTTTGGAAGAAGGGCATCAAGCTTGCTGGCGATGCTTTTTTTCCAGCTTCTTCTTGATGCGGTCACGCTTGAGCGTGGACAGGTAATCGACAAACAGCTTGCCGTTGAGGTGGTCGCATTCATGCTGGATACACACCGCCAGCAGGCCTTCGGCAACCAGTTCGAAAGGCTTGCCGTCACGGTCCAGCGCCTTGATCTTCACGCGCAGCGGGCGTTCCACATTTTCGTAGAACTCCGGTACCGACAGGCAGCCTTCCTGGGATTCGCCCATCTCTTCGGTCAGCGGTTCGAACTCAGGGTTGATGTACACCCGAGGTTCGCTGCGATCTTCCGACAGGTCCATGACCACGACACGCAGATGCACGTTGACCTGGGTAGCGGCGAGGCCGATGCCCGGGGCTTCATACATTGTTTCAAACATGTCATCGACCAACTGACGAACCTTGTCGTCCACTACGGCCACCGGCTTGGCGATCGTGCGCAGGCGCGAGTCGGGAAATTCGAGGATGTTCAAAATAGCCATAAGCGTAATTGCTGCACATGTGAGGAAGAGACAAATCGGCGGTGGGATGGACCCATACGGCCGGTGTGAAACGCTCGGAAGCCGCGAAGGCCATGGCATTTCACGCGAACGCACATAATAAAGGAGATTCACCCCATGAGGAAATCGCTACTCGTCTTGCTGCTGTGGGCCCCGTTCGCCACGGCGTTGATTGCGCAACCCACTGAGCGCCTGGATCAGGCAGCGCAACAGGCCATCCAGCATTTTTTACTGCACAACCGTATTTTTGACTCGCCCGAGGACCTGGATAACGCGCCTTATATTATTGCGGCGCAAGGCGGGCGCGTGCTGGGTGCCAACGACGAGCGTGTGCATGCGCGCGGGCGTCTGGACCCGGCCCAGCCGAGCTACGGGATCTTTCGGCGAGGCAAGGCCTACACCGACCCCGTTACCCAGGAGTTACTCGGCATCAATGCCGACGACATCGGCACTGCGCGCTTTGTGCTTGCCGACAGCCTCACCACCCTCGCAGTGCAACGGGTGACCCAGGAAATCCGCCCAGGCGACCGCTTGTTGCGCGCCGAGCCTCCCGTTGCTTTGGCGAACCTGGAGCCGTGCAAACCTGCACCCTTGATTACAGGGCATATCATCGACATCCCCAAGGGCGTCACGCAGATTGGCGTGCTCGACGCTGTGACCCTGAACAAGGGCCGCCGCGATGGCCTGGTGGAGGGCCAACTGCTGACGGTGATCAAGGCTGGCGCCACCGTGCGAGACGCCCTCACCGGCACGCCCACGCCACTCCCGGATGAGCGAGCCGGCACCCTTCTGGTGTTTCGTACCTATGAAAAGCTCAGCTATGCCCTGGTGCTCAGTGCTTCACGGTCGCTAGCCGTGCAAGACCGTTTCGAGACGGCTGATCAAGCGCAATAAATAGCCTGCTAAATAAGTTACCAACAGAGTTATCCACAGCTTGTTCCGGTCAAGGATGATCATATGAATCCGATAAACAGTAGCGATATTTCCCCGGCAGAGCTGGAAGCCCGGCTACGCTTGCACAGGCTGCCAGAACTGGGGCCCAAGCGTTTTCACGTATTGATCGAAGCCTTTGGTTGCGCTTCCAAGGCCCTGAGTGCTCCCGCCAGCGCCTGGCATTCCCTCGGTTTGCCCGCCGTCAGTGCCGAGGCCCGACGTAGCCCCAAAGTCCGTGACGGTGCCAGTGAAGCGTTGGCCTGGCTGGGGCGCCCGGCCCAGCATTTGCTGATGTGGGACCAACCTGATTACCCGGCGTTGCTCGCGCAGATCGACGATGCGCCGCCGTTGTTATTCGTGGCGGGCGACCCCGGTATTCTGGAAAAACCACAGTTGGCCATGGTGGGAAGTCGGCGTGCCTCTCGCCCGGGCATGGACACGGCAGCGGCCTTTTCCCGTAGCCTGGCGAGCGCCGGTTTTGTCATCACCAGTGGGCTGGCGGTGGGCATTGACGGCGCGGCGCACCAGGCGGCATTGGACGTAGGCGGCCATACCATCGGCGTGCTCGGCACTGGCCTGGAAAATTTTTATCCACAGCGCCATCGCAGGCTCGCCGCGGCGATGATTGCCCAAGGCAGCGCCGTGGTTTCCGAATTTCCGCTGGATGCAGCGCCCCAGGCCGGCAATTTCCCACGGCGCAACCGGATTATCAGCGGGCTGTCGTTAGGCGTGCTGGTGGTGGAGGCCAGTATGGCCAGCGGCTCGCTGATCACCGCACGCCTGGCGGCGGAGCAAGGGCGCGAGGTGTACGCGATTCCGGGTTCCATCCACCACCCCGCCGCCAAGGGCTGTCATCAGCTGATCCGTGATGGCGCGGTGCTTGTGGAAACCATCGAGCACATTCTTGAAAGCCTGCGCGGTTGGCAGCGGTTGTCCCATGCTGCGCCGGTGCCCGTGATCCATCCGTTGGTGGCGCTGCTGCACGCGGCACCGCTTAGCAGCGAAGCCTTGGCGATTGCCAGCGGTCGGCCGTTGTCCCAAGTACTGGCCACCCTGACGGAACTGGAGTTGGAGGGCCAAGTGATTTGCGAAAGCGGGCGCTGGCTGGCGCGGTGCCCGCTTTTGTAATGGCCCGTTTTTGGCGCTAGGTTTTGTAACGAAGATCGGTAAACTGCCCAGAGCTTTAGTCCGGAGAGTAAACAATGGTCAACAGGTGGCGTGTGCTGGAAGCCGCACGGGAAATTCGCGCAGGCGCAGTGATCGCCTATCCGACCGAAGCGGTTTGGGGCCTGGGCTGCGACCCGTGGAACGAAGAAGCAGTGGATCGACTGTTGGCGATCAAGAACCGCTCGGTCGACAAAGGCCTGATCCTGGTGGCGGATAATATTCGTCAGTTCGACTTTCTGTTTGAAGATTTCCCGCAAACGTGGATCGAACGCATGGCCAGCACTTGGCCAGGGCCGAATACCTGGCTGGTGCCCCATCAAGACTTGCTGCCTGAATGGGTCACGGGTGTGCATGACACCGTAGCGCTGCGGGTCAGTGATCATCCGTTGGTGAGAGATTTGTGCGCCCAGGTCGGCCCGTTGATTTCCACCTCGGCCAACCCTCAGGGCCGCCCGGCGGCCCGCACGCGGCTTCGCGTAGAGCAGTATTTTCGCGGGCAAGTGGACTTGGTGTTGGGCGGCGCCCTGGGTGGGCGCAAGAACCCGAGCCTGATTCGGGACCTGGTGACGGGTGATGTGGTGCGCCCCTCGTAAGGTGCAGCTCGTTCCCACGCTCTGCGTGGGAACGATCTTAAGGCAGCAGAATGGTTGAGCCAGTCGTGCGCCGCGCCGACAACTCCGTCTGCGCTTTGGCCGCCTCCGCCAGCGGGTAGCGCTGGTTGATATCAATGCGCACCTTGCCGCTCTTGATCATCGAAAACAGATCGTCCGCCATCGCCTGCAAGTTTGCCGCACTGTTGGCGTAGGTCGCCAACGTTGGCCGGGTTACGTACAGCGAACCCTTCGCCGACAGAATCCCCAGGTTCACCCCATCCACCGCACCCGACGCATTGCCGAAGCTCACCACCAAACCCCGTGGCGCCACGCTGTCCAGTGAGGTCAGCCAGGTGTCCTGGCCGACGCCGTCGTACACCACCGGGCACTTCTTGCCGTCAGTCAATTCCAGTACGCGTTGTGCGACATCTTCCTTGCTGTAGTCGATGGTTTCCCAGGCGCCGAGGGATTTGGCCAGGGCGGCCTTTTCCGGCGAGCTGACCGTGCCGATCAACTTCACCCCCAGGGCCTTGGCCCATTGGCAGGCCAGGGAACCCACGCCACCCGCAGCGGCGTGGAACAAAATGGTTTCACCGCCTTTGAGCTCATAGGTCTGGCGCAACAGGTATTGCACGGTCAGGCCTTTGAGCATGGCGCCGGCGGCCTGTTCGAAGCTGATCTCATCCGGCAGGTGCACCAGGTTGGCCGCAGGCAACACATGCAGCTCGCTGTAGGCACCCAGCGGGCCGCTGCCGTAGGCCACGCGGTCGCCAACTTTGAATTGGCTGACTTCACTGCCCACCGCGTCCACCACGCCAGCGCCTTCCGCACCAAGGCCCGATGGCAGCGCGGGCGGCGCGTAGAGGCCACTGCGGAAGTAGGTGTCGATGAAGTTCAGGCCGATGGCCTCGTTGCGCACCCGAACCTGCTGTGGGCCAGGCTCCGCTGGCGTGTAGTCCACATATTCAAGTACTTCGGGGCCGCCATGGGCGCTGAACTGGATACGTTTGGCCATCTGCACTTCTCCTTGGGTTCGAATCTGCGTAGCCCCCTATCGGACTCCTAAGCTTGATCCTCGTCAACTGCTGTGCACCTAAGTGCAGTGGCATCTAGGCGCAGTGGTATCCTGTGCGCCCATTTGCCGCCGACGCCCCATGGGCCTCGCGTAGCTTTGCCCGATTCAAGGTGATGCCATGACTACCCGCACCGAGGCCGTTAAAGCCTACCTGCTTGACCTGCAAGACCGCATTTGCAGCGCCCTGGAAACCTTCGAGACGGACACTCGCTTTATCGAAGACGCCTGGACCCGGCCAGCCGGCGGTGGCGGTCGTACCCGTGTGATGGAAAACGGTTCGGTGATCGAAAAAGGCGGTGTCAACTTTTCCCACGTGTTTGGCAGCGGTCTGCCACCGTCTGCCAGTGCCCATCGCCCTGAACTGGCGGGCCGTGGGTTTGAGGCCCTGGGTGTGTCGCTGGTGATCCATCCGCATAACCCGCATGTACCGACTTCCCACGCCAATGTGCGGTTTTTCATCGCTGAAAAAGAAGGCGAAGAACCGGTGTGGTGGTTCGGTGGTGGCTTCGATCTCACCCCGTATTACGGCAATGAAGAAGACTGCATTCATTGGCACCGCGTGGCCGAGAAGGCCTGTGCACCGTTTGGCCCGGACGTGTACTCACGCTACAAGGCCTGGTGTGACACCTACTTCCACATCAAGCACCGCAACGAGCCCCGTGGCATCGGTGGCCTGTTCTTCGATGACTTGAACGAGTGGGGCTTTGACACCTGCTTCGCCTTCATCCGCGCCATCGGCGATGCCTACATCGATGCCTACCTGCCGATTGTGCAGCGTCGCAAGGCCATGGCGTACACCGAGCAACAACGCCAGTTCCAGGAGTTCCGCCGGGGCCGCTACGTTGAGTTCAACCTGGTCTATGACCGTGGCACCCTGTTCGGCCTGCAATCGGGCGGGCGTACGGAGTCGATCCTGATGTCGCTGCCACCTCAGGTACGCTGGAGCTACGACTGGAAGGCCGAAGCCGGCAGCGAAGAGGCGCGCCTCACCGACTACTTCCTGCAAGACCGTGACTGGCTCGGCGTTGCCGCGCCCAAGGCGGCGGTGTGATGGACCGTTATGTTGTGTTCGGCAACCCCATCGGCCATAGCAAATCGCCGCTGATTCATCGTCTGTTCGCTGCCCAGACCGGCGAACAACTGCACTACAGCACGATGCTCGCGCCGTTGGAGGACTTCACCGCCTGTGCCCGTGAGTTCTTCCAACACGGCCGTGGCGCCAACGTGACCGTGCCGTTCAAGGAAGAGGCCTATCGCTTGGCCAATACCCTGACCGAACGGGCGCAGCGCGCCGGCGCCGTAAACACTTTGAGCAAATTGGCTGACGGCACGTTGTTGGGCGACAACACCGACGGCGCGGGCCTGGTGCGCGACTTGACGGTCAATGCCGGGCTGAGCCTGCAAGGCAAACGCATCCTGTTGTTGGGCGCCGGTGGCGCGGTACGCGGTGCGCTGGAGCCGTTGCTGGCGCAGCAACCCTCGTCGTTGATCATCGCCAACCGCACCGTGGAAAAGGCCGAGCGACTGGCTGAGCTGTTCGATGACCTGGGCCCGGTGTCTGCCAGTGGTTTCGACTGGTTGCGGGAGCCGGTGGATGTGATCATCAATGCCACGTCGGCCAGCCTGTCAGGCGATGTACCGCCGATTGCCGGCAGCCTGATCGAGCCGGGCAAGACCTTCTGCTACGACATGATGTACGCCAAGGAACCCACCGCATTCTGCCGCTGGGCGAGCGAGCAAGGCGCGGCGGTGGCGATGGATGGCCTGGGCATGCTGGTGGAACAAGCGGCGGAAGCCTTCTTGCTGTGGCGCGGTGTGCGTCCGGATTCGGCGCCCGTACTGGCCGAACTGCGCCGGCAATTGGCCTGATCCCACACGCTGATGTGGGCACACTTAATGTGGGAGCTGGCTTGCCTGCGATAGCAATAGGTCAGTTACCCATGTGCTGGCTGATCCACCGCTATCGCAGGCAAGCCAGCTCCCACAGTTGATCGGGTTTAGTCTTCGAAATGGAGGGGGCAGTTATCCGGCCCCTCCAGCTTCATCAATTCCTCGACCACCTGCGGCCTGGCCCCACGCAACGTCAAGCTACGGCCCAACCCCGCCAACCGCCGCGCCTCCTGGTGCAGCATCTCCACCCCGGAATAGTCGATAAAGTTGATCTGCTGCGCCTCGATCACCACCCGCTCACCCTGCAGACGTTGCAGGCGCACTTGCAGGTAATGGCTGGCGCCAAAAAAGATCGAGCCGCCCACCCGCAACACATCCGCTTCACCGTCGCGCCAGTGTTGCACCCGTGGCTGCGAGGTGCGCTTGAGGTAGAAAAACAGCGACGCCAGTACCCCGGCATAGATCGCCGTTTGCAGCTCCAACAACAAGGTGGCGACACAGGTCAGGCTCATCACCACAAATTCGGCGCGGCTGACCCGGAACAGCGCACGAATGCCGCGGTGGTCCACCAGGCCCCAGCAGATCAGCAGGATACTCGCCGCCATGCTCGGGATCGGAATATGCGCAATCAACGCTGCGCCAAATAACGCGAATAACGCCACCCACAGGGCCGAAAACACCCCCGCCAATGGCGAACAGGCACCCGCCTCATAACTGAGGCCCGAGCGGGTGAACGATCCGGCTGACAGGTAGCCGGAAAAAAATCCGCCCACGATGTTGGATAAACCCTGGGCGCGTACTTCCTGGTTGGCGTCGAGCAGTTGTTGCGAGCGGGCGGACAGCGAACGGGCAATCGACAGGCTGGTCACCAACCCCAACATCCCCACCGCCACGGCACTGGGCAGCAGGCGCAGCACCAGATCCAGATCCATCGGCAACGGGCTGAACGGCGGCAGTTTGCCAATAAACGAACTGACCCGTGCCACATGCCCGAACATCGCCGGCCACAGCCATGCCGCCACGCTGCCCAACACCAAGGCGATCAACAGTGTCGGCCAGCGTGGCACCAGGTACTTGAGCAGCATACCTGCCAGCAACGTACCCAGCCCCAGGGCCAGGGACGCGTGGTCCCACTCGCCACGGTGGTCGATCAGCGCCAGCAGGCCATTGATAGCCGTGGCCTGGCTCGGTAAATCCAAGCCGAGCAGGTTGGGCAGTTGCCCCAAGGCGATTACTACGGCGGCGCCCAGGGTGAATCCCAGCACCACCGAATGGGAGACGAAGTTCACCAACGCGCCGAAGCGCAGCAGGCCGAGCAACCACTGGAACACCCCGGCGAGGAAGGTCAGCAACAGGATGAGGGTAATGTAGTCCTGGGAGCCTGGCACGGCCAATGGGCTGATGCTGGCGTAAAGCACAATGGAGATGGCGGCCGTGGGCCCGCAGATCAGGTGCCAGGACGAGCCCCACAGGCAGGCGATCAATACCGGGATGATGGCGGCGTAGAGCCCGTATTCGGGAGGGAGACCGGCGATCAGTGCGTAGGCAATCGACTGCGGCAGCGCAAGCACAGCGCCGCTGAGGCCGACGATGGCATCCCGGCCGACGCTGGCGCGGGTTTGGCGCGGCAGCCAGCGCAGGAAGGGCAAAAGTGTATGGCGGTTGGGCCGGGGCATCGCAGGCTCGGGTAAAGGGTTTTGGCAAGAGTATCAATGCATGGGTACTTGTGGGAGCTGGCTTGCCTGCGATGCTGGCGCCTCGGTGTGACAGGCATACCGGGGTGATGCTATCGCAGGCAAGCGAGCTCCCACAGGGTCAGCGGCAAGCGTCAAAGTGATCGTTCCCACGCTCTGCGTGGGAATGCTGCTCGGGACGCTCTGCGTCCGATTTTAACGTCAGAGTTTGGCTTTTACCGCTGGCAACGCCTCCTGGCCATCCAGGGTTTTCACGCCCTCCAACCATTGGTCCAACACTGCCGGGTTGGCCTTGATCCACGCCTTCGCCGCCTGCGCATTGCTGACCTTGTTGTTGGCCACGTCAGCCATGATGCTGTTCTCCATGGCCTGGGTAAAACTCAGGTTGGTCAGCAGTTTGCCGACATTGGGGCACGCTTGTGCGTAACCCTTGCGAGTCAAGGTATAGACGCTGCCGGTGGCACCAAAGTACTGCTCGCCGCCCTTGAGGTAGCGCATTTTCAGTTGCACGTTCATCGGGTGCGGGGTCCAGCCGAGAAAGGTGATAAAACGCTGTTTTTTCACCGCTCGCGAGACCTCTGCGAGCATCGCCTGTTCGCTGGACTCGATCAGCTTCCACTGCCCCAGGTCGAAATCATTTTTCTTGATGATTTCCTGCAACGAGATATTGGCCGGCGCGCCGGAGCCGATGCCGTAGATCTTCTTGTCGAACTTGTCGGCAAATGTGTTCAGGTCGGCGAAGTCATGCACCCCGGCGTCCCACACATAGTCCGGCACGGCGAGGGTGAACTCGGTGCCCTCCAGGTTCTTCGCCAGTTGCACCACATCGCCATTGGCCACGAACTTGTCGTAGAAGCCTTGCTGCGCCGGCATCCAGTTGCCGAGGAAGACATCCACCTGGCCGTCCTTGAGCCCGCCGAAGGTAATCGGCACCGCCAGGGTGTCGACCTTGGGTTGATAGCCCATGCCCGTCAGCAAGAAACTGGTGATAGCGTTGGTGGCGGCAATATCGCTCCAGCCTGGGTCGGCCATCTTTACCGTTTCGCAGCGCGTGTCTGCGTACACCTGGGCGCTGCTGAGCATCACCAAACTCAGTACCACGTTCAACTTTTGCATGGCCTTCCCTCTGTCTACTTATTGGTTTTGGCAGGGTTGTGGAAAACGTGCTTTGCGCTCCAGGTCATCAAGGTCGATATGGTTGCGCATGTACTGCTGACTGGCGTCTACCAGTGGCTGGTGATCCCAGCTCTTGAGCTTGCCATGGGTCAGCGCATCAAACACCAGGCGGCGACGGCGTTGGCTGGCGAGCACCTGTTGATGGATCGCCGGGATATCCCATTTAGCCCGCGCTTCACGCAAGAACGCCTCGAACAATGGCCGATGTTCAGCTGACTGGCTGAGGTTTTCCTGCTCGCTCGGGTCGTTGTGCACATCGAACAATAGGCAAGGATCGTCCTCGCTGTAGATGAATTTGTAGGCGCCCCGGCGAATCATCATCAATGGGCTGACGGTGCCTTCGGCCATGTATTCGCCAAACACTTCGTCATGCCCGCCCTGCCCCTGCAAGTGCGGGACCAGTGAGCGGCCGTCCAGCGGCAAGTGCGGGTCCAGTTCCCCGCCGGCCAATTCCACCAGGGTGGGCAACAAGTCGGCGGTCGACACGGCCTGGGTGACGCGGCCAGCGGCGAACTGCCCCGGCGCACTGATCAGCAGCGGCACGCGGGCGGCCATTTCAAACCAGTGCATTTTGTACCAGAGGCCGCGCTCGCCAAGCATGTCGCCGTGGTCGCCAGAGAAAATGATCAGGGTGTCGTCGGCCAGGCCGGTGTCTTCCAGGGTCTGCAGCAGCTTGCCGACGTTGCTGTCGATGTAGCTGCAGGCACCGAAGTAGGCGCGGCGGGCGTCGCGGATCTTATCCACAGGCAGCGGTTTGTCCCACAAGTCATAAACCTTGAGCAGCCGCTGGGAATGCGGGTCGAGGTCGGCCTGGGGCGGCGTCGCGGGCATTGGGATGTCGGTGTCTGCGTACAAGTCCCAGAACGGCTTGGGAATGGTGTAAGGGTCGTGGGGATGGGTCATCGACACCGTCAGGCAAAATGGCTGGTCACCTTCCTCACGGATATGGTCGAACAGATATTGCTGGGCTTTGAACACCACCTCTTCGTCGAAATCCAGCTGGTTGGTGCGCACGCACGGTCCGGCTTGCAGCACCGAGGACATGTTGTGATACCAGGTAGGTCGTACGTCTGGCTCATCCCAGTTCACTGCCCAGCCGTAGTCGGCGGGATAGATGTCGCTGGTCAGGCGCTCCTCATAGCCGTGTAACTGGTCGGGGCCGCAGAAGTGCATCTTGCCCGACAGTGCGGTGCGGTAGCCCAGGCGGCGCAAGTAGTGGGCATAGGTCGGCACATCGGCGGGGAAATCGGCGGCGTTGTCGTAGGCGCCGATCTTGCTCGGCAACTGGCCGCTGACCAAGGTGAAGCGCGACGGTGCGCACAGCGGGCTGTTGCAATAGGCGGCGTCGAACACCACGCCTTGTGCCGCCAGGCGGCTGAGGTTGGGCAGCTTGATCGGGGAAGGCCCGTAGAACGGCAGCATCGGCGCGGCCATCTGATCGGCCATGATGAAAAGAATGTTCTTGCGCTTCATGGTTTCTCGGCATTCCATAGGCAGTGTTTATGCCAATGAGCATGCGGCCCACGAATTATGGGGTAAAGCCCATGAGCAGCAATGACTAGGATAAGTTGAGCTTATGTATGAAGCGCTGGGTGACCTCTCTCTCGATTTGCTGCGCGCCTTTGAGGCAGCGGCGCGTCATCGCAGTTTCACCGCGGCCGCGATGGAGCTGGGCACCACCCAACCGGCGGTCAGCCAGCAAATCAAACGCCTTGAAGAGCAACTGGCGATCCGCCTGTTTGATCGCATTTACCGCGGCATCGAACTGACTGACGCCGGTGCCCTGCTGTTCGAGCATGTGCAAGGCGGCCTGCAGAACATCAACCAGGGGCTCGGCGCCATCACTCAACAAAGCCAGCATGAAGTGCTGCAAGTCGCCACCGACTTTGCCTTCGCCGCCTATTGGCTGATGCCACGCCTGCATCGTTTTCACCAGGCCAACCCGCAGGTGGATGTCAGCCTGGTCACCAGTGAGCGCAACCCGGCCACCCTGCGCAGCGATATTGATGTGGCGGTGCTGTTCGGCGATGGCCGTTTCAAGCAGGGCGAGAGCCTGTGGTTGTTCAATGAGGAAGTGTTCCCGGTGTGCAGCCCACAGTGGCTCAAGGAGCAGGTCGCGCCCCTGACGGTGCAGACCTTGCAAGACTGCCCGTTGCTGCACCTGCGCCAGGAAAACAACAGCCAGTGGTTTGACTGGAACGGAGTGTTCCGCGAACTGGGTATCACGGCTGCGCCGACCCCTGGGCAATTGCGCTTCGACAACTACACCTTGCTGATCCAGGCCGCGATTGCCGGCCAGGGCGTCGCCATCGGCTGGCGCCACCTGGTGGATAACCTGCTGGAGCAGAATTGGCTGTGCCGGCCGATCAGCTCCACGGTGACCTCGCGCTTGGGCTATTACGTGGTGCAACCCCAGCGCAAACGCCGCGGACAGTTGGTGGACCGCTTTGTCGAGTGGCTTGTGGCGGAACAGGCCAACAGTGCGCACTCGTTGACCGGGCTGGCCCTGCCGTCGATTGCGGTCTAGGATCGGCGCACAGTGGAACCGGAGTCAGTCATGCAACGTATCAAGGGCTACCACGCCCATATCTACTTCGACGCCAGCACGCTTGAGCAGGCGCGCACGCTCTGTGAAGACGCCGCCAAGTTGTTCCCGCTGCGCATGGGCCGTGTGCACGAGCGGCCCGTGGGCCCGCACCCGGATTGGAGTTGCCAGCTGGCGTTCGAGCCGGAATATATCGGCGTGGTGTTGCCGTGGCTGGCGCTGCATCGCAATGGTCTGGTGGTGTTCCTGCACCCTGAAACCGGTGACGACCTCAAGGACCACACCGATTACGCCATCTGGATGGGCGCGATGCGCGAGCTGGACTTGTCGATTTTTTAACCTTCCTTACCCGATAAATCCGCGGCCTTCCCTAAGTAAAAACAAGAATGTTTGTAGGATTTATCTTGTCTTGTCTCATTATATGGGATTGATATTTATATATTGAGATATTCCGCTCCCTAGGTTTATATTCGCCCATCTGCTTTTTTCAGCACCCACTCATTTCAGGTGAAGCGATGCAGGCGCAATTGATCGCGCTCGATTGGGGGACCAGCTCCCTTCGTGCTTACAAACTTGGTCCCGCGGGCGTTGTGCTGGAACAGCGCTCGCAAGCCTGGGGCATCATGCATTTGCCCACAGAGCCCCGGGAAATAGCCGGTGTGCTATGCACTGACGGCTTTGAACTGGCGTTCGATAGCGCCTGCGGCGATTGGCTTGATGCCCAGCCCGGGCTGCCGGTAATCGCTTGCGGCATGGTCGGCAGCGCACAGGGTTGGAGCGAGGCGGCCTATCGCAGCACGCCGGTGGATGTCGCCAGTCTCGGCCAGGCGTTGCATGGCATACGCAGCCTGCGTGGGGTGCAGGTGCATATCGTGCCGGGGGTGATCGAGCAAGTGGGTCTGCCTAATGTCATGCGTGGCGAAGAAACCCAAGTGCTCGGCGTACTGCAAGGCCTTGGGCCCCAGGTGTTGATCGGCCTGCCCGGCAGCCATTCCAAGTGGGTCGAGGTGGTGGAAGGCCGCATTACCCATTTCGATACCTTCATGACTGGCGAAGTGTTTGCGGTGTTGAGCAAGCACAGCATCCTGGGGCGTACCCAACAAGCGAGCGAGCAGTTCCAGGCCGAGGCGTTTGATCAAGGCGTGCGCGTGGCGCTGTCCAACGATGGCCAGCGTGGCGTGCTTTCAACCCTGTTCAGTGCCCGTACCCTTGGGCTCACTGCGCAGCTGGCGCCCGACCAGCAACCCGATTACCTGTCTGGCCTGCTCATCGGCCATGAGCTCGCCGGCTTGCCAGATTCGGCCAAACATCAGCCGATCATCCTGGTCGGCGCTGCTGCACTTTGCGCCCGCTATCAACGCGCCCTCGCCCATTGCGGATTTGCCCACGTCAGCCTGGCGCAAGAAGCCACCGAGCGTGGCCTGTGGCAACTGGCGCAAGCCGCCGGGCTCATTCGACCTGTACTGGAGGCCTGACATGCTCAAGCAAGCACTCGCACAAAACGGTTTGATCGCCATCCTGCGCGGCCTACGCCCCGACGAAGCCCAGGCGGTCGGCCAGGTGCTGTACGACGCGGGTTTTCGCGTGATCGAAGTGCCGCTCAACTCGCCAGACCCCTACACCAGTATCCGTACCCTGCGCGACAGCTTGCCCGCCGATTGCCTGATCGGTGCCGGCACGGTGTTGACGCCTGAGCAGGTCGAACAGGTCAAGGCGGCCGGAGGCCAGGTGATCGTCATGCCCCACAGCGATGCCAAGGTGCTGCGTGCCGCCAAAGCGGCGGGCCTGTACTTGTCGCCTGGGGTAGCCACGCCTACCGAAGCCTTTGCCGCACTGGCCGAAGGCGCCGATGTGTTGAAGCTGTTCCCGGCCGAGCAGATGGGCCCTTCAGTGATCAAGGCATGGCTGGCGGTATTGCCGGCGGGCACGTTGCTGCTGCCGGTGGGCGGCATTACCCCGGACAACATGCAGGTGTTTACCGACGCCGGCGCCAAGGGCTTCGGATTGGGTTCCGGGCTGTTCAAGCCGGGCATGACAGTGGATCAGGTTGCGAGCCGTGCCCAGGCTTATGTCGCCGCCTGGAAAGCCCTGAGCTGAGAGCATATTCCGCGCCCACAGGCGCTGCATCTATAAGAGAGACAAGAGATGAAAATCACCAAACTGACGACCTTTATCGTTCCGCCGCGCTGGTGCTTCCTCAAGGTCGAAACCGACCAGGGTGTGACCGGCTGGGGTGAGCCTGTGGTCGAGGGCCGCGCTCACACGGTGGCTGCCGCTGTCGAAGAACTGTCCGACTACCTGATCGGCAAAGACCCACGCAATATCGAAGATATCTGGACCGTGCTCTATCGCGGCGGCTTCTACCGAGGTGGCGCGGTGCACATGAGCGCCCTCGCCGGCATCGACCAGGCGTTGTGGGACATCAAGGGCAAGGCCCTCGGTGTATCGGTCAGCGATCTGCTGGGCGGCCAGGTGCGTGACAAGATCCGTGTGTACTCATGGATCGGCGGTGACCGCCCCGCCGATACTGCCCGTGCCGCCAAAGAGGCGGTGGCCCGTGGCTTCACAGCCGTGAAAATGAATGGCACCGAAGAATTGCAGTTTGTCGACAGCTTCGAAAAAGTCGACCTGGCCCTGGCCAACGTCGCTGCCGTGCGCGATGCGGTCGGCCCTAACGTGGGTATCGGCGTCGACTTCCATGGCCGCGTGCACAAGCCGATGGCCAAGGTGCTGATGAAAGAGCTCGACCCGTACAAACTGATGTTCATTGAAGAGCCGGTGCTCAGCGAAAACTACGAGGCGCTGAAAGAACTGGCCCCGCTGACCAGTACGCCGATCGCCTTGGGTGAGCGCCTGTTCTCGCGCTGGGATTTCAAGCGGGTGCTCAGCGAAGGCTACGTCGACATCATCCAGCCGGACGCCTCCCACGCAGGTGGTATCACCGAAACCCGCAAGATCGCCAACATGGCCGAAGCCTACGACGTGGCCCTGGCCCTGCACTGTCCGCTGGGCCCGATTGCCTTGGCGGCATGCCTGCAACTGGATGCGGTTTGCTACAACGCGTTTATCCAGGAGCAGAGCCTGGGTATTCATTACAACGAAAGCAACGATCTGCTCGACTATGTGCGTGATCCAGGCGTATTCGACTATGACCAGGGCTTTGTGAAGATCCCCAACGGCCCAGGTCTGGGCATTGAGATCAACGAGGAGTATGTGGTTGAGCGCGCGGCCATCGGCCATCGCTGGCGCAATCCGATCTGGCGCCATGCCGATGGCAGTTTTGCCGAGTGGTGATTTCCACCTGATTGAAACGCGCTAAAAAATGTGGGAGCAGGCAAGCCAGCTCCCACATTGAGCGCGTTCCTTCCTCAACAAATATAAAAAGAGGCACCCCCATGCACCCTGAATCCCTCACCGGGCAGGCTTCTTTAGTCACGCCTAGCAGAAAGCGCTTTTTCATCATGGTGCTGCTGTTCATCACCGTGGTCATCAACTACCTCGACCGTAGCAACCTGTCGATTGCCGCGCCCGCGCTGACCAGCGAGCTGGGGATCGATCCGGTGCAAGTCGGGCTGATTTTTTCTGCCTTCGGCTGGACCTACGCCGCCATGCAAATCCCGGGTGGCTGGCTGGTAGACCGGGTGCCGCCGCGCATTCTCTACACGGCCGCCCTGCTGCTGTGGTCGATTGCCACCGTGATGCTCGGTTTCGCCGCCAGCTTTATCGCGCTGTTCGTGCTGCGCATGGCCGTGGGCGCGTTGGAGGCGCCGGCCTATCCCATCAACAGCCGTGTGGTCACCACCTGGTTTCCCGAGCGCGAGCGCGCCACGGCTATCGGCGTCTATACCTCCGGGCAATTCGTCGGCCTGGCGTTCCTCACTCCGGTACTGGCGTGGCTGCAGCACCAGTACGGCTGGCACATGGTGTTTGTGGTGACCGGTGGCGTCGGCATCCTGTGGGCCGCGATCTGGTACGCGGTGTACCGCGAGCCCAAAGATTTCAAAGGCGCCAACGAAGCCGAAATCCAACTGATCCGCGACGGTGGCGGGCTGGTGGACATGCAGGCTAAAACCGTCAAGGCACCCTTCAGCTGGACCGACCTCGGCATCGTGCTGAGCAAACGCAAGCTGTGGGGCATCTACCTGGGCCAGTTTTGCCTGAACTCCACGCTGTGGTTCTTCCTGACCTGGTTCCCGACGTACCTGGTGAAATATCGCGGCATGGACTTTATCCAGTCTGGCTTGCTGGCCTCCTTGCCGTTCCTGGCCGCGTTTGTGGGCGTGCTGTGTTCTGGGGTGTTTTCCGATTGGCTGATTCGCCGTGGGGCATCGGTGGGCTTTGCGCGCAAGTTGCCGATCATCAGTGGGCTGCTGATTTCCACGGCGATCATCGGGGCCAACTATGTGGACTCGACGGGGTGGGTCATCGCGTTTCTGGCGGTGGCGTTTTTCGGCAATGGCCTGGCGTCGATCACCTGGTCGCTGGTGTCGACCTTGGCGCCTGCCCGTCTGTTGGGGCTGACCGGCGGGGTGTTCAACTTCATCGGCAACCTGGCGGCAATTGCCACGCCTATCGTGATTGGCTTTCTGGCCAGTGGCTCGTCATTTGCGCCGGCCATTACCTACATTGCGGTCCTGGCGCTGCTCGGCGCGCTTTCCTACATATTGCTGGTCGGCAAAGTCGAGCGGATCGAGCTGTAAAAAGGGCGACCTTCGGGTCGCCCTTTTTTCGTTCTACGGCACCGACATCTCGTTGCGAAATATATTGTGCGGGTCCCAGCGCTGCTTGGTACGGCGCAAGCGGCTTTCGATCATCAGATCGGGAAAGAAGATTTTGTACCACTGGGGGTTTTTGCCGTTGGCCGGATTACCGCCTGTGTAGGTCATGTCGAGGTCGGGGTAATTGATGTAGCAGCCTTCGAACGCATTGTTGAGCGGTACGCCTTGCGCATCGGCAAACGCATTGACGTACAGCCCTCGGATCCAGTCGGCATGGGCTTGATCCGCGGCCGCGCTGTCGCCGTGCCAGTAACACTGGGGTTGCCACTTGAGGAGGGACGAACGCTGGGCGGCCGACGACTCCTTGCGTACGGGCGCGCTGGCGGCGTTGATCTGGCCGCCGAAGGACTGAATCTGGATCAGGCTTTGTGTCAGGTGGTTGTCAGGGTCCGGCCAGGTCAGGGTAGTCCAGATGGCCTGTAGCACTTGGGGGCTGAACTCACCTTTCTGATAGGCCGATTTATAGCGCCCACGCTGATTGTCTCCCGAACCATTCAATGTTTGCTCGCACACCAGCCAGTCCAGGCGCCGCGCCGCAGCCTGGGCGGATGAGACTGAGTCGATGGGGCGCCCGCCGGCTGTGCCGGGCGGCAAATGGACCACATGAAACGGCACCAGCGACTCGGTGGCAGGTAAGCCGATGGCCGTGAGCATCTTGTCGACAAAATCATCGAAGGGCGCACGGTCGTTCAGCTCCCCCTCCTTGTCCACATAATGGATACCCAAGGTGATATTGCCTGTGTGCTCGTGGCGCATTTCCAGTTTGGTCGCCAGGCCCCAGGTGTCCGGGTTGCTCTGATGACTGGCGAACCATCGCTGGTAAGCCACCAGCAGATTGCTAAGTGCATCCTGGGTCAGCGCTGACCAATCCCATTCCAACACCAGCCACAGTACTTCTTTGGGGGCCGGTGGCAGGTCCTTGAAGTAATAGCTGGTGATAATGCCGAATTGACCACCCCCCGCACCGCAGCACGCGGCGAACAGGTCCAACTCGTCCTGTTGGGTGCTGTTCCTGCTGACATGGCGCGGTTCTAGCCCTTTGCCTTGGCTGTCAGGCACCAGGATATCGACCCCGCTGAGCCAGTCACACACCAGTCCATACTTGCGCGACAGCAGCCCATAGCCGCCACCGCAAATGTGTCCGCCCAGGCCCACGCTATAGCATGAGCCGCCGGGCAAGGTTTTGTTGGCCAGCTTGTACAACGCGCCATAGGCGTCCCAGTTCTGGCCGCCGGCCTCCAGGCGAAAGCGGTAGCGAAAGGGCTGCGTGGGGCGCAGCTCGGAACCGATCTGGCCGTTGGCATCGTAGATCACTCGGTTCAGCGCGCTGATATCCAGGATCGACAGCACCTCATTCGGGCTGTCGGGCATCTTGTTGGCGACAAACCCTTCGTAGCAATGACCGCCGCTGCGTACGGTGATGCGTCCATTGGGCAGGGCCAATGCCTGGGCGGCGGCGTCCATGATGTCTTGCGGGCTGCGGCAAAGGTAAATCAGGTTGGCGCCATTGGGCGAAGACTGGCCCTGCACATTGCCCAAGGGCCAGCGCAGATTGAAACCCTTTTGCAGGGTTGAGTGACGACGGTCTGAAACGGTGACGAGATCAAATGCCATGATGTACTCCTAAGAGCCAAGAATGACTTCTGATGCGGCTAACTTAACGACCGAGGGGCAAGGACTGCGGGGCTTGCGAAGGTGGTTAGACGGCAAAGGGCACGAAGTGCATTAAAAAAGGAGGTGGGCGACATGCCCACCTCTTTTGAAGCCTAGCGTATAAGCTGCGGTCGTTGCGCCGTGCAACTTACTTGCGTGCGTTGCGCACACCTTCTGACAGCGCTGCGCACAGGGTCAGCACGCCATCAATGGCTTGCTGGTCGTTCTTGGCCGTGGCGATGTGATCGATCAGCGCCGAACCCACTACCACCCCGTCCGCCAAGCGTGCGATGGCCGCTGCCTGGTCGGGTGTGCGGATACCAAAGCCGATGCTGATCGGCAGGTCGGTATGGCGGCGCAGGCGGGCCACGGCTTCTTCGACGTGTTCCAGGGTGGCGGCACCCGCCCCGGTGACACCGGCGACCGACACGTAATACACAAACCCGGAGCTGCCATTGAGCACAGTAGGCAGGCGCACGTCATCGGTAGTCGGCGTGGTCAGGCGGATAAAGTCGATACCTGCGGCCTGGGCCGGGTCGCATAGCTCGCCGTTGTGCTCGGGGGGCATGTCCACCACGATCAGGCCGTCGACGCCAGCTGCCTTGGCATCGGCAATGAACTGCGACACGCCGTATTTGTGGATCGGGTTGAAATAGCCCATCAACACCAGCGGCGTGTCGTCGTTGTCCTGGCGGAACTCGCGAACCATCTGCAGGGTTTTCAACAGGTTCTGCTTGGCGGCCAGTGCGCGGATATTGGCCAGCTGGATGGCCGGGCCATCGGCCATCGGGTCGGTGAAGGGCATGCCCAGCTCGATCACATCGGCGCCGACGGCCGGCAAGCCCTTGAGGATCGCCAGCGAGGTGTCATAGCCGGGGTCGCCAGCGGTGACGAAGGTCACCAGGGCGGCGCGATTTTGTTCTTTAAGTTGCGCAAAGCGGGTTTGCAGGCGGCTCATCAGTGTTTCTCCTGCTTGGACTGTTCCATATGGTGCATCACGGTCTGCATGTCTTTGTCGCCACGGCCCGAGAGGTTGACCACCATCAGGTGATCTTTGGGCAAGTTTGGCGCGCGCTTGAATACTTCAGCCAGGGCGTGGGCGCTTTCCAGTGCCGGAATGATCCCTTCCAGGCGGCAGCATTTGTGGAAGGCTTGCAGGGCTTCGTCGTCCGTTACCGAGGTGTACTGGACGCGGCCGATGTCATGCAACCAGGCGTGTTCCGGGCCGATGCCGGGGTAGTCCAGGCCTGCGGAAATCGAGTGGGCGTCGATGATCTGGCCGTCGTCGTCCTGCAGCAGGAAGGTGCGGTTGCCGTGCAGCACGCCCGGTACGCCGCCGTTGAGGCTGGCAGCGTGCTTGCCGGTTTCGATGCCATGGCCTGCGGCTTCAACACCGATGATCTCGACGCTGGTGTCATCCAGGAATGGGTGGAACAGGCCCATGGCGTTGGAACCGCCGCCGATGCACGCCACCAGGCTGTCCGGCAGGCGGCCTTCCTGGGCCTGCAGCTGGCTGCGGGTTTCCTTGCCGATCACGGCCTGGAAGTCGCGCACCATCGCCGGGTATGGGTGTGGCCCGGCCACGGTACCGATCAGGTAGAAGGTGCTGTCGACATTGGTTACCCAGTCGCGCAGGGCTTCGTTCATGGCGTCTTTGAGGGTGCCGGTGCCGGCGACCACGGGGATGACCTCGGCGCCCAGCAGCTTCATGCGGAACACGTTGGCCTGCTGGCGCTCGATGTCGGTGGTGCCCATGTAGATCACGCATTGCAGGCCAAAGCGCGCCGCCACGGTTGCGGTGGCCACGCCGTGCATGCCGGCGCCGGTCTCGGCGATGATGCGTTTCTTGCCCATGCGCCGGGCCAGCAGGATCTGGCCGATGCAGTTGTTGATCTTGTGCGCGCCGGTGTGGTTGAGCTCTTCGCGCTTGAGGTAGATCTTGGCGCCGCCGCAGAACTCGGTCAGGCGTTCGGCAAAATACAGCGGGCTTGGGCGCCCGACATAATCGCGCTGAAAGTAGGCCAATTCTTCGTTAAACGCCGGATCTACCTTCGCCGCTTCGTATTCACGGGCCAGGTCGAGAATCAACGGCATCAGGGTTTCAGCGACGTAGCGGCCGCCGAACGCACCAAACAGGCCGTTGGCGTCAGGGCCGTTGCGTAGATCGGTCTGGGACTGAGTCATGGGACGCTCCAGGAAAAATGTGTTTAAAGGCAATGACGGTCACTCTACTCGTGACGCCTTGGCCTGAAAACCGATAAGATCGCCGCAACCTGTCAGGAAAACTCACAGATGAGCCGCGACCTTCCTCCCCTCAACGCCCTGCGCGCTTTTGAAGCCACCGCTCGCCTTAACAGCGTCAGCCAGGCTGCGGAGCTATTGCACGTGACCCATGGTGCGGTCAGCCGCCAGTTGAAAGTGCTGGAGGAGCACTTGGGCGTGAGCCTGTTCATCAAGGATGGGCGCGGCCTTAAACTCACAGATGCTGGCGTCAGGCTACGAGATGCCAGCAGCGAGGCTTTCGAGCGGTTGCGCGACGTGTGCGCCGAACTCACCCAACGCGGCGCTGACGCGCCCTTCGTTCTTGGTTGTTCAGGCAGTTTGCTGGCGCGTTGGTTTATCCCTCGGCTGGGGCGGTTGAATGCTGACTTGCCGGATTTACGCTTGCACCTGTCGGCAGGCGAAGGCGATCTGGACCCGCGCCGCCCGGGGCTGGATGCCTTGCTGGTATTCGCTGAGCCGCCGTGGCCGGCGGATATGCAGGTGTATGAGCTGGCCAGCGAGCGCATCGGCCCGGTCTTGAGCCCCCGCTTCGCCGGTTTTGAACAACTGCGTCAGGCCCCAGCGTCGGATCTGCTGGAGCAACCCTTGCTTCACACCACCTCACGTCCGCAAGCCTGGCCCAGTTGGGCACGGCAACACGGCCTAGAGCCCGGCGCGCTGAAACTCGGCCAGGGGTTTGAGCATTTGTATTATCTGCTGGAAGCGGCGGTTGCCGGCTTGGGAGTGGCAATTGCGCCAGAACCGCTGGTGGCAGAGGACCTGCGAGCGGGTCGCCTGGTGGCGCCTTGGGGGTTCAGTGAAACCCCGGCGCACCTGGCGTTGTGGCTACCCAAGCGCGCCGCAGACGGGCGCGCCGGGCAGTTGGCGCAATGGCTCAAGGCTGAGCTGTTGCGTCAACCGATGTAACCGGTCAATCAGTCACCGCGTTTGCACAGCAGATAAGCCGCCAGCAGGCCCAGCGCGCCAACGGCGACACCGGCGGTCGTCCAGGGGTGCTCTTGTGCGTAGTCACGGGTGGCAGCGCTGGTTTCGCGGATTTTGACTTTGCTTTCTTCGTAGGCGTCGCTGATCAGGTGGCGAGAGTGCTTGAGGGCGTTCTCGGCATTGCTTTTCAAGGCCTTCAGCGTTTTGCGCGACTCATCGGACGCGTCGTCCTTGAGGCTCTCCAGCGATTTGAGCAGGCTCGAAATCTCGGCTTCCATGCTTTCCAGCGACGCTTTGCGTAAAGAAGTGTTGGCCATGTGGACATCTCCTGAAGTGATTGAGTAGCGTGTGTAGATACCGACTGCGCCGGTTTCAGAAAGTGCAGTAATTCTGAACTTTCGCCTCCCAACGGTCGCCTGAAGCAGTACGCACATTCGCTGCTAGTCTTGATTGACGACCTAAAGGAGAAACGCCATGAGTGATCATCACACGTACAAGAAAGTCGAACTGGTAGGCTCTTCCACCACCAGCATCGAAGACGCGATCAACAATGCCCTGGCTGAAGCCAACAAAAGCATCAAGCATCTGGAGTGGTTTGAGGTGACCGAAACCCGTGGTCACATCAAAGATGGCAAGGCTGCGCACTTCCAGGTCACGCTCAAAGTGGGATTCCGCATTGCCAGTAGTTGATCGGCAGAGTTGAACTTTGCCCGCTGGCCGATTGCCATAACCTGCGCTACAAACAACGGGTGCCGACGCGATGAGCGTCGGCACGCTCTTTTTGATCAGCGCAAGGAAAGTAACGGATGAAGAAGTTTCTGTTAGCGGTAGGGTTGTTGAGCATTGCGGGTACCGCTATGGCGGCGGGCAAGCCTTGTGAAGAGCTGAAAAGCGAAATCGCAGCGAAAATCGACGCCAACGGCGCTTCGGGGTATTCGCTGGAAGTGGTGGACAAAGGTGCTACGCCAAGTGACCAGAAAGTAGTTGGCACCTGCGAAGGTGGCACCAAGGAAATTGCCTACAAGCGCGGCTAACCCCGTGCTGTATAAGCGACGCACCTGTGGCGAGGGAGCTTGCTCCCGCTGGG